>NZ_JAZGQL010000006.1:0-297682 GCF_036421995.1 Plantactinospora veratri | reverse complement strand
CCCCCCCCCGGCCCCCCCGGCGGGGGGGGGGGGGGGGCGCCGGCGGGGGGGGGGGGGGGGGCGCCCGACGATCCTGCCTGGTTGGGTCCGGATTCGCGGATCCGGATCCCGTGCGGCCGCGAAACCGCACTCGGGGGTTACGCCGCGAACGCCACCCCCGGCGTCAGCCCGAGCACCCGGTCGGCGGGCCGACTCGCATCGAACCCTGCCCAATCGAACACTCGTTCTAACTACTGGAGAGAGTACACCCCGGCACCGACAAAAACGCAAGCGAACGCGATCCGTCGGCGCGGTTGCCGGGCACGGGTCAGCACCAGGTCAACGTGGAGTTGTTCCGGGTGACGTTCCGGATCACGTTGTTGGCACCGCCGCAGGGGCTCTGCCGGATGTTGGTGTTGGTCACCGTCAGGTTCTGGAAGGTGATGCCCGAGGAGATCGGGAACTCGCTGCGCGCCGCGATCCGGACCTCGCCGCCACCGGTCACCGTCCCGGACTGCCCGGCGATGGTGACGTTGTAGCAGTTCTCGATCAGGATCGAGTTGTTGCCGGTGTTCGAGATGGTCACCCGGTCGATCACCGCGCCGCCGCTCTCCGAGACGCAGAAGATGCCGCGCCCACCACCCCGGGCGATCACGTTGCCGACCCGGATGTTCGTCGGGTAGCTGCTGCCCACCCGGCCGTTGCGGTTCGCCATCCGGAACGCCGCGTACCCGGTGCCGGCACCGGCGTTGTCCGCGTCGACCGTACCGATGGTGGCGTTGATGGTGTCGTTGAGCAGCAGCCCGGACTCGCCGACGTTGCGGGCGGTGACGGTGCCGACGTTCAGCCCGTCCACCCCGTACGTCTCCACGCCCTGGCTGCGGGTGCCCTGCACGTACACGTTGTCGATCCGGATGTTGCGGGCCTTCACCGCCCGGTCGCCGCCGTGGTTGTCGATCCGCACCCCGAGACCGCTGGAGAGCCGCATGTCGATCTGGCCCAGCGTCAGGTTGTTCACGTTGCGCATGAAGATGCCGTAGAGCGGTGACCCGGTCAGGTTGAGGTGCTGCACCTCGACGTCGGTGGCGCCCCGGGCGTACACCGGGGCCTGGTCTCCGGAGCCGGAGCCGGTCACGTTGATCGTGCCGCAGACGTCCAGGATCGTGTAGCTCGGCAGCGAGATCCGGGAGTTGGCACTCACCGAGCCCGAGCCACGGACGACCACCCGCTGCTTCGAGGTACGCCCCGACGACAGGCTGTTCACCGCGGCCTGCACCGCGGAGCGCATGTCGCTGCCGGTGTAGACCGTGCTGCCGCCGTTGCGGGCGGTCCAGGTGCTGCCGCTGAGCACCGCCTCGGCGTTGTACGAACCGCTGCCGCACTCGGCGGCATAGAGGTCGGCCGCCTTGCCGCTGTGCCCGGGGACGCGCTGGTCGCCGGTGGCCGCCATGGACGGGAGTCCGACCGCGGTGCCGGCGCCGACCAGCGTGGTGGTGAGCGCCAGCACCAGGCCGGCGCGCCAGCCGCGTCGTCGCGACCGCTCGCCGGGTGGTCTCCGGTTGGTGGTGGTGAGCGTCATTGGTCCTCCTGAGTGGGGGGAACGGTGGCCGGGAAAGCCGGTGTGCCGCACCGGCAGGACGGGCCGGCAGGACGGGCCGGATCGGAAAGGCCTTTCCCGACGTCGGCAACGTATCGAATCGTTTCAATCAAGTCAACGTCATCGATGAATTCGCCCTCGAACCGGCCACCGGCCGGCCGCCGACCGCC
Organism: Plantactinospora veratri; assembly: GCF_036421995.1. NCBI lineage: Bacteria > Bacillati > Actinomycetota > Actinomycetes > Micromonosporales > Micromonosporaceae > Plantactinospora > Plantactinospora veratri. Next base: position 295,936 of record NZ_JAZGQL010000006.1, on the reverse strand, counting down.
CACCAAGCACCCACTAACCGGCGATCACCCGGGTGGTAATGACCAAAAGCTATTCGGCTCCTGACCGATCCCCGGCTACCCTCTCCCGGTGACGACTCGCAGACCCGCCCTCGGCGTCGTGATGGTGCTCTCGTCGGGCGTACTGTTCGCCGTCAACGGCACCGTCTCCAAGCTCGTACTCCGAGCCGGCATCGACGCCGCGCAACTGACCCTGATCCGGGCCGCCGGAGCGTTCGCCGGGCTGCTCGCGCTGAGCCTGCTGCTCCGGCCCGGCGCCCGCCGACTCCGGATCACCCCGGGACAACTGCCGCTGCTGCTCCTCTACGGCCTGGCCGGGTTCTTCCTGACCCCGATGCTCTACTTCGTCGCCATCTCCCGGATGCCGGTCGGCATCGCGCTGCTGTTCGAATACACCGCACCGCTGCTGGTCGCGCTCTGGGCCCGCTTCGGGCAGCACCAGCGGGTACGCCCCCGGCTCTGGGTCGGGCTCACGCTCAGCCTGGCCGGCCTGGCCTGCGTAGCCGAGGTCTGGGGAGAACTCAAACTGGACGGCCTCGGGGTACTCGCCGGACTCGGCGCCGCCGTACTGCTGGCCGGCTACTACCTGCTCGGCGCCCGGGGCGTACAGCGGCACGACACGCTCGCCCTGACCACCTGGGCGTTCGGCGCCGCGGCCGTGGCCGGGCTGCTCACCCGGGCGGTCACCGACGGCACCGGCGGCTGGGCGCCGCTCGGTGGGACCAGCGGCGGCGTGCCGGTCGCGCTGCTCTGCGGGTACGTCGTCCTGCTCGGCTCGATCCTGCCCTTCCTGCTGGTCGCCGGCGCGCTGCGGCACCTGCCGGCGACCAGCGTCGGCATCCTCGGCATGATCGAGCCGGTGATCGCCGCGACGGTCGCCTGGATCGCGCTCGGTGCCGGCGAGGCGCTCAACGCCGCCCAACTCGGCGGCGGGCTGCTGGTACTGGCCGGGGTCGCCCTCGCCGAGACGGCCCGGATCGCCGCCTCGCCGGTCGACATCCCGGCCGTTCCCGCTCCCGACGTCGTCGCGGCACCTCGCTGACCGTCCCGCCGGACGGCGTCAACGGGCGCGTTCAGCGGCGGGGACCGGGCCGCAGCGCGATCAGCAGGGCGGCGCTGGCCGCCGCGCCGAGCAGCAGCCCGGCGAGCACGTCGTGCGGATAGTGCACGCCGGCCGCCACCCGCAGCGCCGCCACCGCACCGGCCACCGGCACCGCCACGTACCCGAGCCGGGGCGCCAGCAGGACCAGTCCGGCCGCCAACCCACCGGCCAGGGTGGAGTGGTTGCTCGGAAACGACCAGTCCCCGGTCGGCGGGCAGGACACCCAGGTCACCACGTCGGCGAACGCCCGGCACGGCCGCTCCTGGTCGACGACCAGCTTCACCGCCTCGCTGAGCAGGTACGCCAGCAGCGTGCCGAGGCCGACCAGGAGCGCACCGAGCGCGTCCGGGGTACGCCTGCGCCGCCAGCCGAGCCAGCCGAACCGGGCCAGCAGCCCGGCGAGGACGAGCAGGCCACCGGCGGCGCCGTACTCCCCCAGGCCGTGCAGCCAGCCGGGCAGTTCACCGGCACCTCCGACCATCCCCCGGTACGCCTGCGCGGACGGTCCCTCGGTCACCACCTGCGGCTGCGGATCGCCGAGCCCGCCCGGGGCCAGCAGGGCCACCGCCGCCCCGGCGAGCAGGAGCATCGGCACGACCAGCAGAATCCGCCGCAACACCGTCATAGTGGATCAAGGTAGTCGTTCCCTCCGCCCGCCGCCCCGGTCGAAGGTCATCCGGTCCGTACAACCTTGGTCAGGTCCACCGAACGGGGAGGCAAGATGGAGCCCATGCAGCCACATCCGAATGTGCAGGCGGTGCAGGACGCGCTGGAGAACGCGGGTGGACGCGACGGCTCCGGCACGCCCAGCCGGGTCCGGATCCTGCCCGAGGCGGTGCACACCGCCGCCGCAGCGGCGGCGGCCCTCGGCGTCGAGGTGGGCCAGATCGCCAACTCGCTGATCTTCGACGCGGGCGGCGAGCCCCTGCTGGTGCTCACCTCCGGCGCGCACCGGGTGGACACCGCCCGGGTCGCCGCCGACCTCGGGGTGCCCGCGCTGCGCCGGGCCACCCCGGAGTTCGTCCGGGAGCACACCGGGCAGCCGATCGGCGGAGTCGCCCCGCTCGGGCATCCGAAGCCGATCCGTACCCTGGTCGACACCGCGCTCGCCGACCACCCCGAGATCTGGGCGGCCGGCGGCGTGCCCCGGGCCGTCTTCCCGACCACCTTCGCCGAACTGCTGCGGATCACCGCCGGCAGCCCTGCCGAGGTGGCGTGAGCGGGCCGGACCGCGACACGGCCGGGCGCGACACCGGACCGCCCGGCGACCCGCCCCCGGTACCGCTGGTCACCCTGCACGTCTGGCGGGTGCCGCCGCGTGCCCTGCCCCGGGCGCTGACCCGGATGGCCGTCGACCGGCGCCGGCTGCGGGCGGTTCCCGGCGTACGGTTCGGCAAACTGCTCGGCACCGGCACGGGTACCGGATTCGGGCCCACCGACGCCGACCTGACCCGCTGGGCCGCGCTGGCCGTCTGGTCCGACCCGGAGCGGGCCGCCGCGTTCGACGAGTCCCCGGTGGGACGGGCCTGGCGGCGCGTCGCCCTGGCCGGCGCCCGGCTCGACCTGGTCCCGCTGGCCAGCCGGGGACGGTGGTCCGGAGTCGAGCCGTTCGGCGTACCCCCGTCCGGGCCGGACGGCGCCTCGGCGCGCACCGCGCCGGACGGGCCGGTGCTGGCACTCACCCGGGCCCGGCTCCGCCCGCTGCGCGCGGGTACCTTCTGGCGGGCCGTCCCGCCCGTCGCCGCCGCGCTGCGGGACGCACCCGGCCTGCTGGCCCGGTTCGGCATCGGCGAGGCGCCGCTCGGCTGGCAGGGGACGGTGAGCGTGTGGCGGAACGCGACGTACCTGCGTCAGTTCGCGTACCGTTCCCCCGAGCACCGCGCGGCGATCACTCGTACGCCCCGGCAACGCTGGTACGCCGAGGAACTGTTCGCGCGGTTCGAGGTACGCAATCTCGCCGGTGACCCGGCGGTGCTCGGCTGGGTCGGATCCGGCGGTGCCCCGGAGCCCGACACCGGCCAGGTAGTGAGGAGCGGACGACCATGAGGCTGGTGCCGTGGAAACCGGACGATCTCGCCCGGCGGCTCGACGAGGTGATGTCGGTCTACGGCGAGGCGATGGGATACCGGGCCGAGTTGCTGGAGGCCCGCCGCGGCTACATCGCCACCCACGTACGCCGGCCGGGGTTCCGTGCGGTGGCGACGTTGAGCAGCAACGGTCACCTGGTCGGCTTCGGCTACGGATATCTCTCCGCCCCCGGGCAGTGGTGGCACGACCAGGTGTACAACGCGCTGTCCGGTGACGCCCGCAAGACCTGGTTCGCCGACTGCTTCGAGGTGGTCGAGCTGCACGTCCGTCCCGCCGCCCAGGGGCACCAGCTCGGTGCCCGCCAGCTCCGCGCCCTGCTCGGGATGGCCGAGGGCAGCACCACGCTGCTCTCCACCCCGGAGGCGGACGAGCGGACCTCCCGGGCCTGGCGGCTCTACCGCCGGTTCGGCTTCGTCGACGTGCTGCGGGACTTCCGCTTCCCCGGCGACGAGCGGGCCTTCGCGGTGCTCGGCCGGGAGCTGCCGCTGCCCCCGCCGGAGCGATGAGCGCCGGAGGCACCCCCACCGAAGGCACGGCCGCCGGAGGCACGGCCGCCGGAGGCACGGCCGCCGGAGGCACGGCCGCCGGAGGCACGGCCGCCGGAGGCACGGCCGCCGGAGGCACGGCCGCCGGAGGCACGGCCGCCGGAGGCACGGCCGCCGGAGGCACGGCCGCCGGAGGCACGGCCGCCGGAGGCACGGCCGCCGGAGGCACGGTCGCCGGCCGGCTGAGCTGGCTGCTGCTCGGCGTACTGGTGCTGGCGCAGATCGGCTATCCGCTGACCGGGGGCGCCGACCGGGCCCGGTTGACCATCGCCACGGTCTGCCTCGGCTGGCTGCTGTCGGTGAGCCACGCCCTGCTCACCCGGGGCCCGCGGGTCGCCGCCGGGCTGGTACTGGTCACCACCGGCGGCGGGCTGGCGGTCGAGGCGCTCGGCGTGGCCACCGGCGTGCCGTTCGGCGGGTACTCCTACTCCGGCGAGCTGGGCCCGAAGCTGGCCGGGGTACCGCTGATCATTCCGCTGGCCTGGACCTGGATGGCCTGGCCGGCCTGGCTCGCCGCGGTCCGGCTCACCCGCCCCGGGGCGGCTCGGATCGCCCTGGCCGCCGTGGGGCTGGCCGGCTGGGACCTCTTCCTCGATCCGCAGATGGTCGCCGAGGGCTACTGGAGCTGGCGGGACCCGGATCCGGCCCTGCCGGGGGTGCCGGACGTACCGGTCAGCAACTACCTCGGCTGGCTGGTCTTCGCCGTACTCCTGATGGCGCTGCTCGGGCCGGTCGCCGGCCGGGCCGCCGGGCTCGCCGCCGACTGGGACGCCCCGATGCACGTCCTCTACCTCTGGACCTACGCCGGCAGCGTCCTCGCGCACGCGGTCTTCCTCGACCTGCCCGCGTCGGCCGGCTGGGGCGGGCTGGCCATGGCGGTCGTCGCCCTCCCGCTCGCTTGGAAGGAAGGGGCCCTTCTACAACAGAAAACGATAAGAGGGGGCCCTTCCTTGCACACGGACCGGTCGGCTGGATGAGTGGGGGGGCGCTGGTGGGCTGGGTGGGGGTGGTGGTGGTCGTCGGCGTACTCACCGGGCATGCCTGGCTCAACGGCACCCGCTGGCTGCGCCGCCCGCCGGCCGGCCCGGTCGGCGTCGACGAGCCGGTCGCGGTGCTGCTGCCGGTACGCGACGAGGCGACCCGGGTCGGGCCCTGCCTGCGGGCACTGCTCGCCCAGCGGGGCGTACCCGAGCTGGAGATCGTGGTGCTCGACGACGGTTCGACCGACGGTACCGCCGAGGTGGTCCGGGCGGTCGCGGCCGGTGATCGACGGGTACGCCTGCTCGACGGCGCGCCGCTGCCGCCGGGCTGGCTCGGCAAGCCGTACGCCTGCCAGCAGCTCGCCGACCGGGCCGGGCCGGAGGCGCAGGTGTTGGTCTTCGTGGACGCCGACGTGACGCTTCGCCCGTACGCGGTCGCCGCCGCCGTGCACACGCTCCGGTCGGCGGAGGCGGTGCTGCTCTCCGCGTACCCCCGGATCGTCGCCGGTTCGGCGGGTGAGCGGCTGGTCCAGCCGCTGTTGCAGTGGCTCTGGCTGACCTTCCTGCCGCTGGCGGCGATGGAGCGTTCGCCCCGGCCGAGCCTGGCCGCCGCCGGGGGCCAGTTCCTGCTGCTGGACCGGGCCGGCTACCGGCGGGCCGGCGGGCACGCGGCGGTCCGGGACCGGGTGTTGGAGGACATCGAGCTGGCCCGGGCGGTGAAGCGGTCCGGCGGCCGGATCGCGCTCGCCGACGGTTCCCGGCTGGCCGAGTGCCGGATGTACGGCTCCTGGCCGGAGCTGCGGGACGGCTACACCAAGTCGCTCTGGGCCGCGTTCGGGTCGCCGGCCGGCGCCACCGCCGTCGTGCTGCTGCTGCTCCTGCTGTACGCCCTGCCGCCGCTGCTCGCCGTCGGCGCGGCGTTGGCCGGCGCGCCGGCGGTCGCCCTGGCGGCGCTGCTCGGCTATCTGCTCGGGGTGCTCGGACGCCTGGTCAGCGCCCGGGCGACCGGTGGCCGTGCCTGGCCGGACGCGTTGGCACATCCGTTGTCGGTCGCGGTCCTCGGTTGGCTCACCATCCGGTCGTACCATCTGCGAAGGCGGGGGCGGCTCAGCTGGCGGGGCCGACCGGTGCGCTGACGAGGGGGCGTACGTAGGTGAGTCGGGTGGTCGTCATCGGTGCGGGCGTGGGCGGGCTGGCCGCCGCGGCCCGGTCAGCGGCGCTCGGCCACGAGGTCACCGTCTACGAGCGGTCGGACGTGGTCGGCGGCAAGCTCGGCCGGTACGCCCGGGAGACGCCGCCCGGGACGTTCCGGTTCGACACCGGTCCCAGCCTGCTCACCCTGCCGCAGGTCTTCGCCGACCTGTTCGAGGCGACCGGCGCCAAACTGGACGAGTACCTCGACCTGACCCCGCTGGACCCGACGATCGTCCGGCACGTCTTCCCGCCGTCGGGCACCTCCACGGCGGCGGTGCTCGACTCGTGTGCCGATCCCGAGGTCTTCGCGGCCCGGATCGCCGAGCGGTTCGGCGGGCCGGCCGCCGACGACTGGCGGCGGCTGTGGCGCCGCGCCGAGCGGATCTGGACGGCCTCCTGGCGGGACGTGCTGCGCCGGCCCGTCGACTCGCCCCGGGACCTGGCGAGGCTGGCCTGGCGGCTCGGTGACCTGGCCGCGATCGCCCCCGGCCGGACCCTGCGCGACCTGGGCCGGCGCTACCTGCGCGACCCCCGGCTCCGGATGCTGCTGGACCGGTACGCCACCTACACCGGGGCCGATCCGCGCCGGGCGCCGGCCGCGCTCGCCGCCATCCCGTACGCGGAACTGACCTTCGGCGGGTGGTATCCGCGCGGCGGGCTCGGCACCCTCGCCGACGCGCTGCTCTCCCGCTGTCTCGACCTCGGGGTGGTGGTGGCGACCGGCAGCACCGTCACCGGTATCGAGGCGGCCGGCGGCCGGGTGCACGGGGTACGCCTGGCCGGTGCCGTACGTCCGGTACCGGCGGACGTGGTGGTGGCGAACACCGACGCGCTGACCCTCTACCGGGACCTGCTGCCGACCCCGGAGCGGCTGGCCGGGCTGGCCGACCGCAGCCTGGCCGGCTTCGTACTGCTGCTCGGGGTGCGTGGCGACTCCGGCCTGGCCCACCACAACGTCTTCTTCCCGGCCGACTACGACGCCGAGTTCGACGCGGTCTTCGGCGATCCGGGTCGGGGCGCACCGGCCCGACCGGTTGCCGACCCGACGGTCTTCGTCAGCGTGCCCGACGACCCGCTGGTCCGGCCGGCCGGGCACGAGGCGTGGTTCGTGCTGGTCAACGCGCCCCGGCAGGGGCGGACGCTGGGCGGGGTCGACTGGCGGCGGCCGGGGCTGGCGGACGCCTACGCCGACCGGGTTCTCCAGGTGCTCGCCGACCGGGGGGTGGACGTGCGGAACCGGCTGCTCTTCCGGGAGGTGCGTACCCCGGCCGACCTGGCCGGCACGGCCGGCGCCCCGGGCGGGTCGATCCACGGCAGCGTCGGCGGGCTGCTGCGGCCGGCGAACCGGGGTCCGGCCCGTGGTCTCTTCCTGGTCGGTGGCTCGACCCACCCGGGCGGCGGCCTGCCGATGGTGGCGCTCTCCGCGCAGATCGTCGCGGCCGAGATCGGACCGGCCTGACCGGCCCGCGCCGGACACCTGGCTGTGCCGACCACCTAGCCCGGCGGCTGCCGGTAGGTGACCCGCCGGATCAGGACCTCGAACGGCCCGCGGCGTCCGGTCCGGCGCATCCAGTCGGCCAGCAGCACGGTACCCAGCCAGGTCGTGGCGGCCAGCAACGCCGTGCCGGCGACTGTCAGGGTGCCGGAGAGGTCGAGCAGGAACGGGGTGAAGGCGACGGCCCAGACGATCGACTGGGCCAGATAGCAGGTCATGGAGCGCTGGCCGGTGGCGGCGATCGCGTCGACCACCGGCCGGGGGTGCCGGGTCTGGAGCCGGGCCGCGATCAGTGACAGCAGGGCGGCGTACCCGAGGCCGCCGAAGAGTCCCGTCGCGTCGTGCAGCGGCCCCAGCAGTTCGAGGGTCGCCCGGTCCGGCACCGCCAGCACACCGGCGAGGATCAACGAGATCGGCTGGGCGCCGAGCACCGCCGCGCCGATCCCGGCCACCGCCGTGCCGCGCAGCAGTCTCCGGTGTCGCTGCGGCTGCTCCAGCACGCGTCGGCGTCCCGCCCACAGCCCGAGCGCGAACGGGCAGGCGAAGCCCAGCGGCCCGAGCAGGGCGACGTAGAGCGACACGGGAGCGCGCTCGAGGACCATGGAGAGTGGGTCCGGCGGAAGCATCGAGACATGCGGCGGGTCGGTGCTGATCGTCAACGAGCCGGCCCCCGGCAGCGCCCCGAGCAGGAAGAAGAAGAGGGCCGTCGAGAGCAGCCAGCGGTCCCGACGGCGTACCAGCCAGGCGCCGGCGAAGAGCAGTACGCCGTACGCGGCCAGGATGTCGCCGACGTAGAGCAGTACCGCGTGCAGGAAACCCACCACCACCAGCACGATGCCGCGTCGCCACAGCAGCCGGCGTACGGCCCGTGGCCCGAGTGCCTCCTGCCGGTGTGCGATCCGGGCGACCCCGTACCCGAACAGGAGCCCGAACATCGGGAACGCCCGACCGTCGACGAAGGTCGCGATCAGCCAGGTGACGGCCCGGTCGAGGGCCGAGCCGTCCTGCGGGTAGCCACCCAGCACCGACGCGCCGTTCAGGAAGTAGTGCGAGTTGGCCAGGGCGATGAACAACAGCATGAAGCCGCGGGCCAGGTCGGGTCCGAGCGCGCGGGTCGACACCGGCCCCGGTCCGGGTGCACCAGCCGTCGTCGGGCCGGCCGGGGGCTGGTCCGTCAGGTGCGGATGACGGGGCGTTGTCATGCCCACAGCCAACCAGGGTCGGGTACCGGTTCTCGTCGTGCTTCGGTCGGTTGACGGATCGACCAAAGTCGGTCGCCGGCATCGACGACCGACCAGCTCACCCGCTCAACCTGCCGGGCCGTCCGCCCGGCACTTCGGAAGCGCGCGGAACCCGGGTAGCGCGGAGTCCCGGAAGCGCTGGCGTCACTCGGGCGATTCGCGGCGGCTCAGTTCCATTCCGGTGGGCTCGCGACGGGCCAGTTCCTTGCCGGGGAGGATCTCCTCGCCGGCCGGGGCACCGCCACCCGGTCCCCTGCCGGTCGGCTCCCTGTCGGTGTCCAGCGACCGGCGCACCGCCGAGAGCAACTGGACCATGCCGAAGAAGCCGAGCAGCACCCAGATCGCGGTCGCCACGGTGATCGTGCCGGCCGCCAGCTCCGGCATGACCAGATGTGCCAACCCGGCGATCAGTAGTCCCACCACGGCGACGCTGACCCGGCTCGGCCGCTCCCCCACGGTGACCGTGCCGATCTCCTTCATCCCCGCCGAGACCGACCGGGCCCGGGTGTACTCGTGCAACCAGGAGAGCCCACCGGCCGCCGCCACCAGCACGCCGGGGGCGCCCACCAGCCAGAAGGCGATCAGCCAGCAGACCTCGCCGACCCGGTCGGCGAGCGAGTCGTAGACGTACCCGAGTCGGGTGGTCCGGCCGGTGACCACGGCGACCGCGCCGTCGATGCTGTCCGCCACGGCGGCGAGCAACACGAAGCCGGCCGCCAGGAGCGGCCCGACCGGCCCCGGCCGGGACTGGGCGACCGCCACCGGTACGGCGACGCAGAGCAGCACCCCGAGCACCGTCACCGCAGTCGGCGACACGTGCAGCCGGGCGAGGAAGCAACCCAGGACGTACGACATCCGCAGCCAGCGGCGCACCGACGTGGTGGCCATCCGGGGGTCGAAGCCGCCGTGCAGCCGCGCCCACTTGTTGGCGTACTCGTCCCACGTCAACCGGTTGCCCACGCTGGCTCAACCGCCGGACGGCGGCCCAGGTCGCGCCTGCGGCTCCGGTTCGGGCCGCATCCGTTCAGACTCCGACGCCGGCCTGGAGGCTCTGCCAGACCTCCCGGGTCGCGGTCGACCGGTTCAACGTGATGAAGTGGATCCCCGGCACGCCCTCGTCGAGCAGCCGGCGGCACATCTCGCTGGCCTGCTGCACACCGAGCCGGCGGACCGCCTCCGGGTCGTCGGCGACCCGGTCGAACTGCGCGGCCAGCGCGGGCGGGAACGGTGCCCCGGAGAGCTGCTGGGAGCGTTCGATCGTGCTGAGCTGGGTCACCGGCATGACGCCGGGCAGGATCGGGGTGTCGCAGCCGGCCGCCGCGACCCGGTCGCGCAACCTGAGGTAGTCGTCGGCGTCGAAGAACATCTGGGTGATCGCGAAGTCCGCCCCGGCCCGGCACTTCTGGATGAAATACCGCGTGTCGGTGGCGATGTCCGGCGAGCGGGGGTGCTTGTACGGGAACGCCGCCACCCCGACGCTGAAGTCGCCCGCCTCGCGGACCAGCCGGACCAGTTCCTCGGCGTAGAGCACGCCGGTCGGATGTTGCACCCACTCGCCCATCGGGTCGCCCGGGGGGTCGCCGCGGACCGCGAGCACGTTGCGCACTCCGGCGCCGGCCAGCCGGCCGATCACGTTGCGCAGCTCGGCGACCGAGTGGTTGACCGCGGTCAGATGCGCCATCGGCAGCAGGGTCGTCTCGGTCGCGACCCGCTCGGTCACCGCGACGGTGGTGTCCCGGCTCGACCCGCCGGCACCGTAGGTGACCGAGACGAACGAGGGACGCAGCGACTCCAGCTCGCGGATCGCCTGCCAGAGCAGCCGCTCGCCCTTCTCCGTCTTCGGCGGGAAGAACTCGAAGGAGAAGGTCGGCGAGGGACCACGGACCAGGTCCCCGATCGCCGGCCGCGAGTCGGGGAGGACGGAGGGAAGACCGAGCGCCACGCCGCGACTCTACCGGTCGGGCGGGCCTGGTCCCGCACCATCGGGCCCTGTTGAGGGCGGGAAGTCCGCTTTTCGGTCCCATCTAGCGGTCACCCTGGTGGCGCGGGCCCCGGCAGGCCGCCAGCAGTCCGCGTACGGCGATCTGTCGGCCGTGGCAGGGCCAGGGGTCGGCGCAGGCGCGGCAGACGTTCGGTCCGGCCGGGCCGGAGAGCCTGTTGTCCGGCTCGGCGGGGAGCGGACTGTGCTCCCGGTGCAGGCGTACGGCGAGCCGCCAGGCCATCGGCTGCACCACCTCGGGCGGCGGCTCGTCGGGCGGGTTCTCCGGGTCGAACGGCAACTCGCTGGGCACGGCGGCACTCCTCGACTCCTCGATCGGACACCGCCGGTCGGTGGTGCCGTCGGGCGTCGATCGAACTGCGGATCGGGCCGCCGTGGAGGAGCCAGCGGGACGGGGCCAGCCCGCTGGCCCCGGGGCCAGCGTCGGGGCCAGCCGCCGCGCTACGGTGCCGGAATCCTCCGGTACGCCCACGGCCGCCGGTACCGCACCAGGACCGCCAGCAGTACGACGGCGAGCAGCGCCGCCCCGCCGTCCGTGACGTACGACGGCAGCAGTCCCGGCACGCCGAACCGCTCCCGGGTGGCGTCGAAGACCTCCGGCGGGATCATCACCAGACCGGCCGCCTGGGTCACGTTCACCGCCAGCGCGGTCCAGAAGACCCAGGCCCGTCCGGTCCTGGCGAGCAGGCCGACCGCGTTGCCGACCAGGTAGACGCAGCCGACGATCCGGAACCCGGTCAGGAAGCCGGGCGCCTCGGCCTGCGCCTGTGCCTGCGTGGAGCCGGCCAGCCGCATCATCTCCTCCATCGCCCGGAGGTCGATGACCACGAAGTTCTGTAGCGCCGTGCCGGCCACGAAGAGGAGCGAGCAGACGAGGGTCAGGTTCTGCACCGGTCGGGTCCACCGGGTCGGGATCCGGTCGTCCCGATGGTCAACGGTCTGCGGTACGAAGCTGGACATGACCTCCGACGCTAGGCCGGGGGCGCCGCGACGTGATCGGGGATGATCCCCATTCCTCCCTGAATCCCCCGCCCGGGGCTGCCAAGGGGTCGTGCTATCCGGCAGATCGCCGCGCCTTGATCCACTCCTCGACGTCCCGTCTCAACCACACGTTCCCCATCCTCAGCTTCTGGATCGGGGCCGGGAAATCTCGGTGGCTGGTGATGACGTGGACCCGCTGTCGGGACAGGTTGCCGCCCAACATGTCGCGGATCTCCGCCACCCCGACCAGTTCCTCCACACGGCCGACGCTAAGCAACTGCGAATGCTGTTGACGTCGACAACTACGACGTCAACACTAGGAGCTATGGTTTTCCCGGACGAGCTACCGACATCCGAGCGCCCGATGCCGTTCCGACTCCGGCCGCACTCGCCCAGGCGCCCGTTGTGGCACTGTTCGGGCTGCCCCGGCCAACCCTGGCCGTGCGGGATGGCACGACTGCTGTTGCGGGCCGAGTTCTCCAACGCCCCGGTCGGACTTGCCCTGTACATGTCGGCGCAGCTCATGGAGGCATTGACCGACCTGCACCGACTCAGCCCGAACCCGGCGCCGGAGCCCAAGATCCTATTCCAGCGGTTCGTCGCCTGGACCGCCCGAGAACCTCTCTCCTAAGCCCGTTGACGCTAGAACGTCGTACCCGGGCGGTAGGAATTGAGCCGCGCAGGGAGGGCGGCGTCGCCGGTCCCCGGGGTCGTGCGCGGGGGTCAGCAGCAGCCTCGTCAGATCGTCACGCGTCGAAGGACCCGTCCATGCCCCGACCCGAGCACCACCCGCACGACCCCGCTCCCCACCACCCGGCCGCACCGGGCTCGCTCGGCGCGCTGCTGACCGAGTTGCGTCTCACCCGGGGCTGGAGCCAGCTCCGGGTGGCCGAGCAGCTCTGCGCCGCGTCCGGCGTACCGACGGTCAGCCGGCACGAGGTGTCCCGGTGGGAGCGGCAGCAACGGAAACCCGGCGAGTTCTGGCTGAGCTGGCTGGCCGCCGTGTTCGAGGTGTCCGTCGAGGAGCTGACGGTCGCCGCCGCCGCGAGCCGACCCGGGACTGCCGGCGGCGGCGAGGACGGGATCGGCGACGATTCCGGCGCGGCGCGGGCCCGGCAGGAGTTGCTGGCCTCGGCACATGCCTGGCTCACCGATCCGGGCGGGCCGGTCGGACCGGCGGTCACCATCGGGTTCGCGTCGACCCGAGCGCTGCCGCGCGGGCCGGTGCGGAGGGCTTCGGACCGATCGGGAACGGCTGGCGAACCGCCGCCGGAGTTGCCGCTCGACGCGGCCGGGGTGGCCGGGCTGCGCCGGCTCGACGACCTGGTCGGCGGGGTGGACCTGCTGTCGTCCCCGGCCGGCCGGCTCGCCCTGGCGACGGCGCGCTGGGCGACCGGCCGCCCCGGGCGGCGCGCGCTGCCGCTGGTCGCCGAGGCGGCGCAGCTCACCGGCTGGCTGCACACCGACGCGGGAGAGGTCGGCGCCGCGCTGCGGGCGTACCGGCTGGCGCTGACCGCCGCCGCGGCAGCCGGTGACCGGAGCCTCGGCGCGCACGTACTCGGGTCGGCGAGCCACCTGCTCGGCACCTTCGGCGACGCCCGGGGCGGCCTGCTGCTCGCCCGTACCGGATATCTCGGCGCCCGGCGCACCGCCCCGGCCGGGCTGCGGGCGCTGCTGCTGCACCGGATCGCGTTCGCGGCGGCGCGGTGCGGGCGCCGCCGACCCGCCCACGCCGCGCTGCGCGCCGCCGACCGGGCGGCCGGACAACGCCAACCGCCCCGGGAACCACCCTGGCTCTACTGGCTGGACGAGGACGAACTCGCCGCGATGACCGGCCGCTGCCTCGCCGCGCTGCGCCGCCCGCTGCGCGCCGAGCCACTGCTGCGCGCCGCGCTGACCCGGCGCGGGCAGCCGAGGACGGCGGCGGTCTACGGCGCCTGGCTGGCCCGCACCTGCCTCGACCTGGGCGAGTGGGAGCAGGCCGCCGAGGTCGCGGACGCGGCGCTGCTCGACACCGTACGGTCCGGGTCGGCACGGGCGGCGGCGGAGCTGGCCGGGGTCGGCCGGCGGCTCGCGGCGTACCGGGCGGACCCGGCCGGCCGACGGCACGCGGCACTGGCGGCGGCGGCCCGTCGCTACCTGCCCGCGACGCCACCGACAGCTCTCGCCGGATGACCGACACCGTGCTCCCATCGACGAATCTCTCTGCCGGCGCAGCGGGCCGGACGGCCGGACAGGCGGATCGATCATGAGGGTGAGCAGGGCAGACGGTCGAAGGAGCGGTCCGACACGGGGTGCCTCCCGAACCCGATCGCGTGGCCCGTACCGCGCGCTCGGATGGTCGATCCACTAGCGTCATGGCGTGACCGCATCCGCCCCCGTCCCACCGGTCGACCGCGCTGGCCTACGCCAGCGGGTCGACAACTCGTTGGCCCGGTTCCTCGTCAAACAGCGCACCTGGATGACCAGCATCGACGACGGGCTCAGCACGGTCGCCGAAGCGCTGGAGGCGTTCGTGCTCGGCGGCGGCAAGCGGCTGCGGCCGGCGTTCGGCTACTGGGGCTTCCGGGGTGCGGGTGGGCGCGACTCCGACGAGATCGTCAGCGGCCTGGCCGCGCTCGAGTTCGTGCAGGCCAGCGCCCTGATCCACGACGACCTGATGGACCGGTCCGACACCCGGCGCGGTGAACCGTCGATCCACCGCCGGTTCGCCGCCCAGCACCGGGCCGCCGGCTGGGGCGGTGAACCCGACGGCTTCGGCGAGTCCAGCGCCATCCTGCTCGGCGACCTCTGCCTGGTCTGGTCCGACGAGCTGCTGCACGGCAGCGGCATCGACCCGATCGTGGTCAGCCGGGCCCGGCCGGTCTTCGACGAGATGCGGGCCGAGGTCACCATCGGGCAGTACCTCGATGTGCTCGCGCAGGCGACCCGGGACGCCTCGGTCGACCGGGCCAGCAAGGTCGCCCGGTACAAGTCCGCCAAATACACCGTCGAGCGACCGCTGCTGTTCGGCGCCGCGCTCGCCGACGCCCCCGCCGAGCTGCGGGCCGCATATTCGGGGTACGGGCTGCCGCTGGGCGAGGCGTTCCAACTCCGGGACGACGTACTCGGTGTCTTCGGCGATCCCGGCCAGACCGGCAAGCCGGCCGGGGACGACCTGCGGGAAGGCAAACGGACCTACCTGGTGGCGGCGGCGCTTGAGGCGACCACCCCGGCCGGACGCGAACTGCTGGACCGCCGGCTCGGCGATCCCGGACTCGACCAGGCCGGCATCGAGGTACTCCGCGAGGTCATCACCAGCAGCGGCGCGCTGGACCGCACCGAGCGGCGGATAGCCACGCTCACCGACACCGCCCTGGCCGCGCTGGTCGGCGCCGAACTGGAGCCCGAGGCCCGCGAGGTGCTGGTGGACCTCGCCGTCGTGGCCACCCGCCGCAAGGACTGACCCGGACAGGGGTACGCGGCCGCCTCCCGCCTCCCGGCCCGCCGAGGTTTCCGGTCGGCGGAGTTTCCCGGCTCGGCCGGGTTTCCAGGTCGGCCGAGTGGAACCGCCCGTCCGGGGTACCGACGGCTGGGGATGCTGGTCTCGTGCGACCCGTCGGAGAGCTGCCCGCCCCGGACCGGCCCACCCGGCTGCGGATCGCCGGGCTCGCCGCCAGCGCCACGCTGACGGCCAGCGCCTACCGGGTGGGGGCACTGCCGACGGGTGCCGCCGAGGCGGCGCCGCTGCCGGAGACCTGGGGAGACTGGCTCGGCCTGGCCGGTTGGGCCGCCGGGCTGGTGGCGTTGACGGTCACGTGGTGGCGGCTCGGCGTACGGGTAGGGCGCCGGCCGGCGAGCGTACCGCTGGGATGGCTGCTGCGCACCGGACTGCTCTGGGCGGCTCCGCTGCTGCTCGCGCCCCCGGTCGGCAGTCGGGACGCGTACGCCTACGCCTGCCAGGGCGCGCTCTGGCTCGACGGTGTCGACCCCTACTCGGTCGGCGTACTGCCGGGCGGGTGCGTCTGGTCGGGCGCCGTACCCGAGCTGTGGCGGGAGACCCCGACCCCGTACGGTCCGCTGGCGCTGGCCCTGGCCGGCGGGGCGGTCGCGGTGGCCCGGCTGGTCGGCAGCGCCACCGACGGCCAACTGCTGGTCGCGATCGGGCTGCTCCGCGCCGAGGCGCTGGCCGGCGTCGTACTCGCCGTCGCCTGCCTGCCCCGGCTGGCCCGGGCGGCCGGCGTCGACCCGGTCCGGGCGACCTGGCTCGGCCTGCTCTCCCCGCTCGTCGGGGTCCACGCGCTCGGCGGGGCGCACAACGACGCCCTGGTGCTGGGTCTGGTCCTCGCCGCGTTGTCCCTGGCTGCCGGCCGGTCGTCGGCGCTCGGCGCCGGTCGGGCCGGGCTCGTCGTCGGCGCACTGCTCGGGCTGGCGGTCGCGATCAAGGTCACCGCGATCGTGGCGCTGCCGTTCGCCGTCCTGCTCACCGCCGTCCGGCCCGGCCCCGGCCGCACCGCGCCGGACGCCGCCGGACGCCGCGACGCCGGGCCGGCTGACATCCCGGGCACCCCTGGCGCCACCGACGCCGGGGCGGCGGGCGCGGCGCGGGTACCCCCGGATCGCCGGTCGGTCGCGGCACCGGCCGGCACGACGTTGGCCGGCGCGGGCCTGAGCTTCGCCGGGGTGACCCTGGCCACCGGGCTCGACCTGGGCTGGATCTCCGCGCTCTCCGACACCGGCCGGCTGGTGCAGTGGACCTCGCTCCCGACCGGGCTGGGCATGGCGGCCGGATATCTGCTGCGGCTCGCCGGGCACCCGGAGGGGGTCGACGGCGCGGTGGCGGCGGCCCGGCTCCTCGGCCTCGTCACGCTGGCCGGGACGATCGCGGTACTGCTGCTCCGCGCCGCTCGGGCCGTCCCGGCGCCCGACCGGACCGACGCCCGCCGTCGACTGGTGACCCTCACCGGCCTGGCCTTCACCGCCCTGGCCCTGCTCTCCCCGATCTTCTACCCGTGGTACGGGCTGGTCGCCGTCGCCGTGCTCGCGGCGGGCCTCTCCGCGCCGCGCCAGGTGCACCGGGTCGCCGTCGCGGTGACCGTACTCGGCTTCCTGGTCCTGCCCGGCGGGTTCGGGCTGGCCGTACTCACCAAGCTGCCCGGCGCCCTCTTCGACGTGCTGCTGGTGCTGGTGCTGGCCGGTGTGGCGTACCGGAGGTGGCGGTCCCGCCCCCGAGGCTGACGGTCCCGAGGCTGCCGGTCCCGCCCCCGAGGCTGCCGGTCCCGCCCCCGAGGCTGCCGGTCGACGCCGTCGGTCAACGTTCCGATCGCTGCCGGCGGAGCAGCCGGAGCAGCGGGGAGCCCTCCCCGGCGGCCGGGGTCCGCTGCACGCCGGCCCGGCCCAGCCGGACCCAGACGCTCAGGGTCAACAGCACCATGGCGAAGCCGAAGAGCAGATCCTCCACCGGTGCGTACGCCAGCCGCCAGCCGATGATCGCGTCCGGGTCGTACCGGACGATGCGCCGGCCGGTCAGGATGCCGTTGGAGATCAACTGGAAGAACACGATGATCGGGTACGTGGCCCAGAACACCGGCCGACGGACCAGCCGGGTACCCAGCACGAAGAGGTCGACCAGCACGGCGCCGACCACTCCCAGCAGGGCGGCCACGGTGTAACTCACGACGACGACCCGTCGCCGCTCACGCCGACTCGTCGCCGGCCGGCCAGCGCAGCACCGCGCGCACCGCCTCGAAGCCGAGGATGGCGCAGCAGGGTACGACGACGAAGAAGAGCACCTCGTCCAGCGGCAGACCGCCGGGCAGCAGTACCCCGGTGGTCTGCTCCGGGTCGAAGGTCCAGTGCCCGGCGGCTATCGCGGCCAGGTCCCAGAGCGCGAAGAGCACCACCACCGGTAGCAGGGTGAGCAGCAGCCGCCGCCACCGCCGCAGCACGTTGACCCGCAGGACCGGCTCCAGCCACAGCGCGGCACCGAGGCACCCGGCGAGCACCGTCAGGTAGGCGAATCGCTCCATCGGCGGGATCCCGCCCTCAGAAGCCGGTGGCCTGGGCCCGGCGCTTGACCTCCCGGGCCCGGTCGTCGCCGAGCGCCTCCGCCGGGATGCCCGGCAGGGTGTCGTCGGGCAGGTAGAGCCAGCGCAGCGTCGCCTCGTCGTCGTATCCGGCGTCGTGCAGCAGGGTGAGGATGCCGGGCAGGTGCTTGCGTACGGTCCGGTTCGCCACCAGCTCGGCCGGGACCACCCGGGTACCGTCCCGACGGACCGCCAGCAGCTCCCGGTCCCGGATCATCTGGTGCACCTTGCTGATCGACACCTCCAGGCGTTCGGCGACGTCCGGGAGGCTCAGCCAGCCGGACGGCTCGGTCGGCTGCGGGTCGACGGGTGAGGATTCGGTCACCCGCTCACCTTGCCACGCCGTCGCCGACCCCGACGAACGGCTCCCCGCTGACCCGGACGAACGGCTCCCCCGTGAGCCGGTCGGGCAGCTCCGGTCGGCCGGGCGGGACGACAGCGGCAAATCCCGTCGAAATGATCTCCGCCGAGCGCGGAACGGGCGACACGAAGTTTTCGCTTCGGCGTCGGCTGTGGCATCCTGTTCTGCCGCTGCCCCCTGGAGACATAGACTGCCTGCCGATGGACATACAGGTCGCCGACACGCTGCTGAACTCGCTGATCGACGGACGCTACCGCATCCGCGGTCGCGTGGCCCGTGGTGGGATGGCGACCGTCTACACCGCCATCGACGAGCGGCTCGACCGTACGGTCGCGATCAAGATCATTCACCCGAACCAGGCACAGGCCGCGCAGGTACAGGTCGCCGGCTTCCTCGAGCGGTTCACCGACGAGGCCAAGACCATCGCCCGGTTGACCCACCCGAACGTGGTGGCCGTCTACGACCAGGGCACCCACGGCGGCCTGCCCTACCTCGTCATGGAGTACGTCCGGGGCCGGACCCTGCGCGAGATCCTGGCCGAACGCAAGCGGCTCAACCCGAGCGAGGCGCTCGCGATCCTGGAGCAGATGCTCGCCGCGATCGGCGCCGCCCACCGGGCCGGGCTGGTGCACCGGGACGTGAAACCCGAGAACGTACTGGTCGCCGAGGCGCCGAGCGGTGGCGCGGGCAACCTGGTCGACAGCGTGGTGAAGGTCGCCGACTTCGGGCTCGCCCGGGCGGTCGAGGCGAGTTCCGACACCGAGGGCGGCAACCAGCTGATGGCGACGGTCGCCTACGTGGCGCCGGAGCTGGTCACCGAGGGCCGGGCCGATCCGCGTACCGACGTCTACGCCGCCGGCATCGTGCTCTTCGAGATGCTCACCGGCCGGGTCCCGTACGACGGTGCCCGGGCCGTGGACGTCGCCTGGCAGCACGTCGACCGGGACGTACCCGCGCCCTCCGGGCTGGTCCCCGGCCTGCCGCCGGTCCTCGACGAGCTGGTCCGCCGGGCGACCCGGCGCGACCCCGGGGCCCGGCCGACGGACGCGGGGGCGTTCCAGAGCGCGGTCCAGGTGGTCCGGGACGACCTCGGCACCGTCGCCAACGCCAACACGGCGGTACTGCGGCAGATCCCCGCCGCCGACCACCCGACCATGGTGGTGCAGCAGCCGACCATGGTGGTCTCCTCGGTACAACCCACCAACCGACCGTCCTGGGCCCGCCTGCCCGACCAGCCCGGGGAACGCACCACCCCGCACCGCCGCCGCGCGGCGACCGGCCCGGGTTCCGATTTCCTCGACCGGGTCCGCCAGGTCGGCGGGCAGCTCTTCGCCGGCCGGGCCTCGGTCGTGGTGACCGTGGTCGCGCTCGCCCTGGTCGTCGCGATGACCGGCTGGTGGTTCGGGTTCGGCCGCTACACCGAGACGCCGAGCCTGGCCGGGCTGGCCGGGACGCAGGCGCAGGCGCAGGCCGAACGCTCGGGTTTCGTGGTCAAGTACGCGGACCCCCGATACAGCGAGAGCGTCGCCAAGGACAAGGTGCTCGCCCAGGACCCGGAGTCGACGAGCCGGATCCTGCGGGGCGGCACCATCACCCTCACCCTGTCCCTCGGTCCGGAGCGCTTCCCGCTGCCGGACGTGGTCGGCAAGACGCTCGACCTGGCCCAGCTCGACCTGGAGAACGCCAACCTGGTCCTGGTCCGCGGCACCGACCGCTACGACGACAACCTGCCCAAGGGCGTGGTGATGGCCACCACTCCGAAGGTCGGCGCCGAGGTCAAGCCCGGCGACAAGATCACTGTCATCGTCAGCAAGGGCAAGGCGCCGATCAGCGTCCCGGTCCTGGTCGGCAAGAACATCAACGAGGTACGCAACATCATCAAGGAGCTCGACCTCAAGCTCAGCGAGGAATACAAGGACTCCGACAAGCCCAAGGACGAGGTCATCGCGCAGACCCCGCAGGACGGCGCCGGGGTGGAGAAGAACGCGCAGATCAAGGTCGAGGTCAGCAACGGCCCGCCGGCCATCGCCATGCCCAGGGTGATCGACATGCCCTGCCAGCAGGCGAAGCAGCTCCTAGAGAGCCAGGGCCTGCCCGTCGGGGTGCAGTTCAACCCGAACGGGACGGTCCGGTTCCAGAACCCGAACGAGAACACTCCGGTACCGCCAGGGACCCAGGTTGTCATCACCTGCCTCTGACCCCGCCACCGGCTCCGGCCCTGGGCCCGGGGCGGGCGGCGGGCCCGCGCCGAACCGGCCCGTCGGCTCGCACACGCCCACCTCGGGCGGGCTGGCCAAGGCGGCCCTGCCGTACGCCGACGCGATCGGCTCGGAGGTGGTGCAGGTCTACGTCGGCAACTCGCGGGGCTGGGCGCTGCCGCCGGGCGACCCCGGACAGGACGCGGCGTTCCGGGCCGGCTGCGCCGAACGCGGGCTGCTGACGTACATCCACGCGTCGCTGCTGGTGAACCTCGGCTCGCCCACTCCGGCAACCGTCGAGAGGTCGGTGGCGACCCTGGCACACGCGCTGGACCGGGGCGCCGCGATCGGTGCCGCCGGGGTGGTCTTCCACGCCGGCAGCGCCGTCGACGCCGGGCACGCCGAGGTGGCGATGCGACAGGTACGCGAGGCGCTGCTCCCGCTGCTCGACTCGGCGGCGGCCAGCGGCGGGCCGAAGCTGCTGGTGGAGCCGAGCGCCGGTGGCGGGCGTTCGCTGGCCTCCCGGGTCGAGCACCTGGCGCCCTACCTCGCCGCCGTCGACTGGCACCCGTGGCTCGGTGCCTGCTTCGACACCTGCCACGCCTGGGCGGCCGGGCACGACCTGGCCCGGGAGGGCGGCATGCGCGAGACCCTGGACACGCTGGTCGAGGTGATCGGGACGGACCGGCTGTGGCTGGTCCACGCCAACGACTCGCGGGACCTCTGCGGCTCGACCCGGGACCGGCACGAGACGATCGGCAAGGGCAGCATCGGCGAGTCCGCCTTCGCCGAGCTGATGACCCACCCGGCGACCGCCGGCATCCCGGTGGTCGTCGAGACGCCGAGCGAGAACCACGGGCACGCCGACGACATCGCCACCCTCAAGCGCCTCCGCCCCTGACCTCGGCTCTTCTCCCGTTTGGGTGGCGGGTCGGCGCGGCGTAGCGTGGCGGCGGTGAGACGGGGTGTGCCGGGTGTGCTGCTGCTGGTCGGGCTGCTGACCGCGCTCGTGACGGCGGCCGGTTGCGGGGGCCCGGCGAGCAACCCGGCCGGCAGCGCGACCGGCCCGGCCGGCAGCGCGGGTACCGGCGGGGCGGGGGCGTCGAGCACCCCCTCCGGGCCGACGACGAGCCGGCCGGGCGACCCGCCGAGCACCGCCCCGGCGTTCGCGCACGACGTCTCCACGGTCACCGCCGCCGACCTCGGCCAGAGCTGGCGACCCGGCTGCCCGGTCGGTCCGGACCAGCTCCGGCGGATCCGGCTCGGCTACTGGGACTTCGACGGCCGGCCCCAGGTCGGCACGATCGTCGTACACCGGTCGGTCACCGCCGAGGTGGTCGAGATCTTCGCCACCCTCTACCGGGAACGCTTCCCGATCCGGCGGCTACGACCCGTCGACGCGTACGCCGGCAGCGACGACCGGTCGATGGCCGACGACAACACCTCCGGCTTCAACTGCCGCCGGGCGGTCTCCACGGGCGCGGCGAAGTGGTCCGCGCACGCGTACGGGAAGGCGATCGACGTCAACCCGGTGGAGAACCCGTACCTGATCGACGGCCGGGTCCTGCCACCCGCCGGGGCGGCGTACCGGGACCGCTCCGACGACCGCCCCGGGATGGCCGTCCCCGGTGGCGTACTGGTCGAGGCGTTCGCGGCCGCCGGCTGGGAGTGGGGCGGCGGATGGCGCTCCCCCGACTACCAGCACTTCACCCGTACCGGCGGCTGACCGCCGACCCGTCCGGCCGAGATCCTGGAAGGCCGGTCCCGGTCAGCGGCGGAACAGCTCGGTGAGCACCTCGACGGCCCGGTCCACTCCGGCGTCGTCCAGGTCGTGATGGGTCACCAGTCGGGCGATGCGCGGGCCGAGCACCGAGACGAGTACGCCCCGGTCCCGGGCCGCCGCACCCAGCTCGGGGGCGTCGAACCCGCACTTGGTCAGGTCCAGCGGAACGATGTTGGTGCGTACCGGGCCGGCGAGTACCCCGAACGGGGCGAGCGCGGCGGCGAGCCGGGCCGCCCGGGCGTGGTCGGAGGCGAGTCGCTCGACGTGGTGCCGCAGCGCGTACCGGCCGGCGGCGGCGAGGATGCCCGCCTGGCGCATCCCGCCACCCATCCGCTTGCGGATCACCCGGGCCCGGGCGATCCGTTCCGCGCTGCCGACCACCAGCGAGCCGACCGGCGCGCCCAGCCCCTTGGAGAGGCAGACCGACAGCGTGTCGAAGAGCGCGCCGTAGCTGGCCAGCGGCACCCCGTCGGCGACGTGCGCGTGCCAGATCCGGGCGCCGTCGCAGTGCAGCCCGACCCCGGCGTCGTCGGCGACCCGACGCAGCTCGGCGAGGGTGGCCAGCGGGATCACCCCGCCACCGCCCCGGTTGTGGGTCTGCTCGACCGCTATCGCCCGGGTCGGCACCGCGTGGTACCCGTCCGGCCGGATCATCGCCGCGACCACCTCCGGGTCGACGTCGGCGCCGACCGGCGACCAGGTCCGGGTCGAGACGCCACCGATCGCGGCGGCGGCACCGATCTCGTACGTCACCACGTGCGCGTCGGCGTCGCAGAGCAGTTCCTCGCCCGGCGGCACCAGCAGTTGGATGGCGATCTGGTTGGCCATCGAGCCGGTCGGGGCGAAGAGCGCCGCCTCGTGCCCGAAGAGCACGGCGACCTCCGCCTCGAGGGCGTTGACTGTCGGGTCCTCGCCGTACACGTCGTCACCGACCTCGGCCGCGGCCATCTCGGCGCGCATCCCAGGGGTGGGCCGGGTGACGGTGTCCGACCGGAGGTCGACCGGGCGGTCCGGATCCGGGGTCGGCGACGCGTTCCGGGCACCGAACGGGACGAGCCGGGTGATCGGGTCGTCAGCCACGAAGCATCTCCGCTACCAGGAAGGCGAGTTCCAGCGACTGCTGGGTGTTGAGCCGGGGGTCGCAGGCGGTCTCGTAGCGGTCCGGCAGGTGGATGTCCTCGATCGCCTGCGCGCCGCCGAGGCACTCGGTGACGTCCTCGCCGGTCAGCTCGACGTGCAGGCCGCCGGGGTGGGTCTCCAGCGACCGGTGCACCTCGAAGTAGCCGAGCACCTCGTCGACGATCCGGTCGAAATGCCGGGTCTTGTAGCCGTTGGACGACTCGTGGGTGTTGCCGTGCATCGGGTCGCACTGCCAGACGACCTTGGCGCCGGCGGCGGTGACCTTCGCCACGATCGGCGGCAGCACCTCCCGGACCCGGCCGTTGCCCATCCGGCTGATCAGGGTGAGCCGGCCCGGGATGTTCTCCGGGTTCAGCTTCTCGCACAGCTCGATCGCCTCGTCCGGGGTGGTGGTGGGGCCGAGCTTGACCCCGATCGGGTTGGCGATCCGGGAGATGAAGTCGAGGTGCGCCCCGTCGATCTGCCGGGTGCGCTCGCCGACCCAGAGGAAGTGCCCGGAGAGGCCGTACGCCCGGCCGTCGGAGACCCGGGTCAGCGCGCGGTCGTACTCCAGGGCCAGCGCCTCGTGCGAGCAGTAGAGGGTGACGGTGCGCAGCGCCTCGTCCTCGGTCAGCCCGCAGGCCCGGATGAAGGCGAGCGCCCGGTCGATCTCCCGGGCGATCGCCTCGTAGCGCTCACCGGCCGGGGAGTTCTTGACGAAGCCCTTGTTCCAGTCGTGCACGGCGTGCAGGTCGGCCAGCCCACCGGCGAGGTACGCCCGGAGCATGTTCATCGCGGCGGCCGAGTTCGCGTACGCCCGGATCATGCGCTGCGGGTCGGCGATCCGCGCCTCCGGTACCGCCTCCAGCGAGTTGATCATGTCGCCCCGGTACGCCGGCAGCCCCCGGGCGTCGGTCGGCAGCGAGCGCGGCTTGGTGTACTGCCCGGCCACCCGGGCCACCTTCACCACCGGCAGCGACGCACCGTAGGTCAGCACCACCGCCATCTGGAGCAGGGTCCGGGCGTTGGCCAGCAGGTGGCTCTCGGTGTTGTCGGTGAAGGTCTCGGCGCAGTCGCCGCCCTGGAGCAGGAACGCGCGCCCCTCGCAGACCAGCGCCAACCGCGCCCGGAGCTGGTCGACCTCGTAGGGCGCGACGATCGAGGGCACGTTCTGCAGGATCTTGCAGACCCCGTCCACCACCGCCTGGTCCGGCCACGGCGGGGTCTGGGCCCGGGGCAGTCCTCGCCAGCGGTCCAGGCCGAGCGCCTCGTCCTCGGCGGAGTCCTCGGTCGGCCGGCTGGTCTGCAACGCGGTGTTGCCCACGGCGGGGTAGCTCAACTGGTGCCACTCATGGCGCATGTCAGAAAGCGTACGGCGGGACCCGCACGGTGCCGGGGGCGAGGGGCGCCCGTCCGCTTCGTGGGAGCCCGCGAGCGGCAGCCCGCGCCACCGGGGGAAGTGCTCAGGTCGGCTCGGTCGGCGAGCCGGACGGGGCCGGGGTGTGACCGCCGATCGTCTCCTTGGCGATGCACCACTGCCCGTCCGCCCGGGCGACCGTGAAGAGGACCTTGGTCGGGGTGGACTTGCCACCGACCTTGACCGTGATCGACGTACTGACGTCCTGGTCGGCGCCGTTGGCCCGGACGTCGGTGATCGTCGCCGCCGGCACCGAGAAGTGCTTGGCGAAGTCGCCGTTCGGGCCGGTGGCGGCCTGGTCGAAGGACTCCCGCAACGGCTCGCAGAGCTGGTCCCGGCCGTCCGCGACGCTCTTCGCCCGCATCGCGTCCAGATATGCCTGCACCCGCTCCCGGGCCCGCTGCGGCCCCTCGTCCGGGGTGGGGGTGGGCTCGGCGCCCTGTCCGACGAGCCCGTCGAACGCGCCGCAGCCGGCCAGGCCCAGCGGCACCGTCGCCAGCACCGCGACCACGCCGACCACCCGTCGCCGTACGCCGACCATCGCGCTCCTTCCACCGAGGGGGTTCCCACCCTAGTCGAGCCACCGTCGGCCGCCCCGCCCCGACGCCCCGGCGGCGCGGGGCAACCGGCCGCCGCGCTCAGAGCTGCGCCGGCTCCGGGGTACGGGTGCGGGCGTCGGCCGGGATGCCCAGCTTCGGGCGGAGCAGGAGCGTGACCAGCAGGGAGAGCACCGCCATCACGGCCATGGCGGCACCGACCGGCAGATGTTCGGCGACGGTGCCGGCCAGCGCCGCCGACACCGCCTGCATGGTCAACATCCCCGAGGAGTGCAGCCCGAGTGCCTGACCGCGCATCTGCACCGGGGTGAGGTCGACGAGGCGCTGTTGCAGCAGCACCCCGGCGCCGAACCCGGCCGAGGCCACCGCGACGGCGAGCGCGGCCACCGGCAGCGGGATCGGCAGGGCGAAGAGCAGGTACGGCACCCCGAGCGACAGTTGCAGCGGTGTGACGAGCCGCTGCCGCCACCGGGCCGGGACGAACCGGCCGACGACGGTGTCCCCGGCGAGCATCCCGAGGGCACCGGCGACGAAGAGCACCCCGGCGGATTCCGGGGCGTACGGGATGAACAGCGCCTCGCAGCCGACGACGAGGCCGTTCGGCAGCCACAGCGCGAGGTAGACGTACCGGCGGGCGGGTGTCGCCCAGAGCGTGGCGTTGACCTGCCAGGTCCGCCGGACCGACGGTCGGCCGGACGCCCTCGGCGGGCGGCGGGGCAGGCCGAACCGGGCGACCAGCGCGGCGCCCAGGTGCAGGCCGGCGCCGATCAGCAGCACCTGGCGCGGTGCGGCGACGGCGAGCAGGGCGCCGCCGAGCGCGAAGCCGCTGATCTGCATCGCCCCGACCGACATGTTCATCACCGACCGGCCGAGCAGGTAGCCGCCGTCGGGCAGGATCTCGCCGAGCAGCCCCCAGCGGACCCCGCCGCCCATCGAGCCGGCCAGCCCCATCAGCCCGATCACCACGAACATGGCCCAGATCGGCATGCCGGGCAGGGCCATCGTGACGGTACCGGCGCAGAGGAAGAGCTTGACGCTCACCAGCGCGGCGCGCGGCGGCACCCGGTCGGCCATCGAGAGCAGGGTGGTGGCGCCGAGCATCTGGGCGAAGGAGGGGCCGAAGAGGCTGAGCGCGGCGAGCAGCGGAGACCCGGTGGCGGAGTACACCAGGGTGCCGAGGGCGAGCCCGTTGACGGTGCCCGCCGCCACCTGGGCGGCGGTGGCCAGGAAGAGGGGACGGAATTCGGGGACCCGGAACAACTCCCGATAGGTACGCACGGACGGCAGTCTGGGTGCGCCGCCCGGCAAGCCGTTACCTTTTCACGTGCAGACGAAACCGGAGGTGGTTGGTCGTGGGGCTCTGGCTGCTCGACGCGGACGTGCTGGCCCGCAGCCGGTTCGCCCTCTCCCCGCTGGTCGAGACGGTCGCGGTGCTCAAGATGCTGGACGGTCATCCGACGCTGCCCGGTCAGCGGGCCTGGGTCGACGCGCACTCGGCCGCGTACCGGGCCCGGTTGGCGGAGGACCCGTTCGCCGTCGCCTTCGTCCGGAGCGCCTTCCCGCCCCGGTGGCTGCCCGACTTCCTCGGCACGCCGACCGGCTTCCTCGGCAGCCGCACCGACGCCGCCGGGACCCCGGCCGGTGACGCCGAGGAGATCTTCGCCGCCGAGCTGCGCCGGATCCGCGCCCTGCCGGCCGAGGCGGCCCGCGCCGACCTGGCGACCGGGCTGCGCGGGCCGGTCCCCGCCGAGCTGCGCGGCGCCGACCTGCCGGAACGGGCCGCCGAGCTGCTGGACTGGGTCTGGCGCCGCGCCCTGCGCCCGGACTGGCCACGCCGGCAGCGGCTCTTCGAGGCCGACATCGTGTCCCGGACCCACCTGCTCAGCTCGGGCGGCTGGGCCGCCGCGCTGGACGGGATGCGGCCGGGGATGCGCTGGCTGGGGCAGGGACAGCTCCAGATCAACACGTACGACCTGCCGCCGCAGGATCTCGGCGACGGTGGGCTGCTCTTCGTGCCGAGTACCTCGCCGCGGGGCTGGGTCGGCTCCGAGATCCGGGGTGGCGGCGGTTCCGGCACCCCGCACCGGCACACCGTGGTCTATCCGTGCCAGGGGCTCCTGGCCGATCCGGCCCGGGCCGCCCCACCGGCGGCGCTCCGCCGACTGCTCGGCCCGGTCCGGGCGGAGATCCTGGCCCGGCTGGACTCGCCGACCAGCACCACCGGGCTGGTCGCCGCGACCGGGCACGGGCTGGGCTCGGTCGGCGGGCATCTGCGGGTACTGCTCGACGCCCAGCTCGTGCGCCGACGCCGCTCCGGGCGGTACGTGCTCTACTTCCGCACCGCCGACGGCGACCGGCTGGTCCGGCTCAGCCGGCGGTCCGAGGAGCGGACCGCCGGCTGAGTTGCCCCGGTCGGAGACCGAGTGTCGCCGGGCCGGAGAACCTAGTCGAGCAGCGCGGTCACCGTGCCGGCGGCGACCGTCCGGCCGCCCTCCCGGACGGCGAAGCCGAGCCCGACGTCCATCGCGATCGGCTTGCCCAGCTCGACCGTGATCGTCACGGTGTCACCGGGGGCGACCTGGGGCAGTTCGCCCAGGTCCACCGCGCCGACCACGTCGGTGGTCCGGAAGTAGAACTGCGGCCGGTAGTTGGCGTGGAACGGGGTACGCCGACCGCCCTCGGCGGTGGTCAGCGCGTGGAGCTGGGCGGTGAACCGGCGGTGCGGGGTGACACTGCCCGGCATGGCCACCACCTGTCCCCGCTGCACCTGGTCGCGCTTGACCCCGCGCAGCAGTACGGCCGCGTTGTCACCGGCCTGCGCCGAGTCCAGCGACCTGCCGAAGGTCTCCAGCCCGATCGCCACGGTCGACAGGGTCGGGGCGAGCCCGACCACCTCGACCGGGTCACCGGCACGCAGCGAGCCGCGCTCGACCGCCCCGGTGACCACGGTCCCCCGGCCGGAGATGGTCAGCACGTTCTCGATCGGCATCAGGAACGGCCGGTCGAGTTCGCGCGGCGGCACCGGGACGTACCGGTCGACCGCGTCGAGCAGTTCCGCGATGGACCCGACCCAGGCCGGGTCGCCCTCCAGGGCCCGCAGCGCGGAGACCCGCACCACCGGTACCTCGTCACCGGGGAAGCCGTACTCGCTGACCAGCTCCCGTACCTCCAGCTCGACCAGGTCGAGCAGTTCGGGGTCGGTGACCGCGTCCGCCTTGTTCAAGGCCACCACCAGGTACGGCACGCCGACCCGCTGGGCGAGCAGCACGTGCTCCCGGGTCTGCGGCATCGCGCCGTCGAGGGCCGAGACGACCAGGATCGCCCCGTCCACCTGCGCCGCCCCCGTGATCATGTTCTTCACGTAGTCGGCGTGGCCGGGCATGTCGACGTGCGCGTAGTGCCGGGTCGCGGTCTCGTACTCGACGTGCGCGATGGTGATGGTGATGCCCCGGGCGACCTCCTCCGGCGCCCGGTCGATGCCGTCGAAGGCGACGAACCGGTTGACCGCCGGGTCCCGGTCGGCGAGCACCTTGGTGATCGCGGCGGTCAGCGTGGTCTTGCCGTGGTCGACGTGTCCCATCGTGCCGATGTTGAGGTGCGGCTTGGTGCGTACGAACTGGCTCTTGGCCATGGGAGTGTCCTCTTTGGAGAGACGGGGTCGGCGGGCGACGAACGCGGGCGGGTGCCAGACCGCGAGAGGGAGACCGCGCCAGAACCGCGCATCCGGTACGCCCAGAAAGGGCGGCACCGGGAATCCGGGCCACCCTCCTCCGTGGGTTCTGCTGGTGCGGGAGGAGGGTCAGCCTCGCGCGCCGCTATCCAGCCGGTTCGGCTGGACCGACGGCACGGTCAGGAGGGTCGACGCCACGCACACGGCGGCGGGCCCCAGCAGGACAAATCCTGCGGGCCGCGCAAACCCCGCCGTGCCGAACATGACGATCACGTTAACCCCCAACGCCACCGCACGCGACCGATATTCCGGGGCGTCGTCGCGGGGGCAGCTTCGGTGAAGCAGTGGCCTCCGCCCGCCCGGTGAGCACAACTTCTCCGTTTTGGCGCGGGCATTACCGGCCGCCGGACGGTGAGCAGGGACACCCTGGCGGAGGGGTGGGCGGGTCTCTAACGTCGACGGTCGGGTTATTGGAAACAATCCTTACCGGAGGACGGGGTGCGGGCCGTAGGGGTGTGGTTGCGTGACACGGCCGGCGGGCTGCCGGCCGTCTTCTGGTACCTCTGGTCGGGCTTGCTGATCAACCGGGTCGGCGCCTTCGCCATGCTCTTCCTGCCGCTCTATCTCACCGACGCACGCGGGGCCAGCGACGCGCTCGCCGGCCTGGTGGTCGGGGCGTACGGGCTCGGCGGCGTGGCCGGGGTCCTGCTCGGCGGCGTACTCGCCGACCGGTGGGGACGGCGCCGCACCCTGGTCTGGTCACACCTGGCGGCGTCGGTGCTGATGGCGAGCATGGCGGTGGTGACGAGCCTGCCGGCGATCGCCCTGCTCGCCGCGCTCGTCGGGATCGCCCACTCGATGCCGGGCCCCGCCTTCGTCGCCGCGATCGTCGACGTGGTGCCGGTGGCCCGCCGCTCCCGCGCGTTCAACCTCCAGTTCTGGGCGTTCAACCTCGGCATGGCGGGCGCGTCGGCGCTGGCCGGACTGCTCGCCGAGGCGAGTTATCTGGCGCTGTTCCTGGTCGACGCGGCGGCCACCCTCACCACCACGGTCATCATCGCCTGGAAGGTGCCGGAGACCCTGGTCCGGGCGGCGCCCGGGGCGAGCGCCGGTGACCGGGAAAGCCCGCCGGTCCGCCGGGTCGGGCTGCGTACCCCGCTGACCGACCGGATCTTCCTGGCCTTCGTCGCGCTGACCTTCGCGCACGCCGTGATCACGGCACAGAACTCGACGGTGATGCCGCTGGCGATGCGCGCCGACGGCCTCAGCTCGTCGGCGTACGGGCTGGTGGTGGCGCTGGGCGGGCTCTTCATCGTGATCGGTCAGCTCTTCGTGCCCCGGCTGATCGACGGTCGCCGCAAGCACCGGGTGCTGGCCACCGCGCTGGGCCTGGCCGCCTTCGGGTACGCCGGACTGGCCGTCGCCGACGGGCTGCCCGGGTACCTGCTGGCGGCGCTGGTCTGGACGGTCGGCGCGATGCTCGCGGCACCGCCGAACGCGGAGATCAACGCGGAGTTGGCCCCGCCCCGGCTGCGTGGCCGCTACCAGGCGGTCTTCTTCCTCACCTTTCCGGCCGCGGCCTTCGTCGCCCCGGCGGCCGGCGGGGTGAGCTTGCAGTATCTCGGCGACGGGCACTGGCTGGCGGTCGGCGGGCTCGGCCTGCTCGCGGTCGCCGGCCACCTGCTCGCCGGCCCGGCCCGGGAGCGCCGGGTGGCTCGGCTCGCCGCCTCCCCGGTCGTGCTCAGCGATCCCGCTCGGCGCTGACTCCGGTGCGACTCCGGCGCTGGCCTCGGCACTCGTGCCGTCGCTGATCTCGGCGTTGATCTCGGCGACGGTCGCGAGGTCGGCGGCGGGCCCGGGCAGAGCCGGACCGCCGCCGTCGAACCGGTCTGCTCAGCGGGCGAGCGCCTTCTCCAACTGGGCCTTGGACATGCTCGACCGGCCCTTGATGTTGCGCTTCTTCGCCTCGTTGTAGAGCTGTTCCTTGGTACGCCCCTGCGCGCCGGTGTGCGACCGCTTGCCGCCCCGGTGCCCGGAGGAGACATCCTTGATCGACGAGCGGCTGGCCGTCTTCGACTCGCCGGCCCGGGCGCGTTCCTTGTTGACCGTACGGGCGGCGATCTCCTCGGCGCGCTCGGTCGACTCGCCGCGCTTCTTGGCGCTGGCCTTGATGTGCTTGTACTGGCGTTCCCGCTTCGGACTCGATCCTGCGGGCATGACGGAACTCCTTCCGGGAGGACGACGGTCAGCGGTTGGGGACCGTCAGAGGATGGGTTTGCCGCCGGTGACCGGGATGATCGCGCCGGAGATGTAGCTGGCCTCGTCCGAGGCGAGCAGCACGTACGCCGGGGCGACCTCCTTCGGCTGGCCGGGGCGGCCGAGCGGGGTGTTCTTGCCGAACTTCTCGACGTGGTCCGGTGGCATGGTCGACGGGATGAGCGGGGTCCAGATCGGGCCGGGCGCGACACCGTTCACCCGGATCCCCCGCTCGCCGAGCATCTGGGCCAGCCCGGCGGTGAAGTTCGCGATCGCGCCCTTGGTGGTCGCGTACGGCAGCAGCGTCGGGCGCGGCGTGTCGTAGTTGATCGAGCTGGTGTTGATGATCGACGCCTTCTCGCCGAGGTGCGGCAGTGCCGCCTGGACCAGCCGGAACATCGCCGTGATGTTGACGTCGAAGGTGTGTTGCCACTCCTCGTCGGTGACCTCTTCGATGGTCTCGTGCGTCATCTGGTAGGCGGCGTTGTTGACCAGTACGTCGATCCGGCCGAACTCCTCGACCGCCCGGTCCACCACCGCGCGGCACACCGCCGGATCGCCCACGTCCCCGGCGACGAGTACGGCCTTGCGGCCCTCGTCCTCGACGAACTTCGCGGTTTCCCGGGCGTCGTCGTGCTCGTTCAGATACGAGATCAGCACGTCGGCGCCCTCCCGGGCGTACGCGATGGCGACCGCCCGGCCGATGCCGCTGTCCCCACCGGTGATGACCGCCTTCTTGCCGGTCAGCCGGCCGGCGCCCCGGTAGGAGTCCTCGCCGTGGTCGGGCTTGGAACGCATGTTGTCGAGGGTGCCGGGTGGCTGCTGCTGCGGTTCGGCCTTCTGGTCGGGCATCGGGTTGCTCCTCGGGTGCTCCTCGGGTGCTGGGACGGCGAGCGGCGAATTCTCGCGCGCGGCCGGCAGTGGCAAATGTCCCCATACCCGGCACCCGGTAAACCAGGGACGACGGTCCAGCAGCCTCAGGTAACGGCGCGCCGCCAGGCGAACGCCTCGATCGCGTCCAGGTCGGCCGGGCGGAGTCCGCGCCCCGGGTCGGGCGCGATCAGCAGGGCGTGACCCCGGGCCACCGCCCGGTCCAGCAACCTGTCCCCGGCGGGGATCGCCTCGTCGTCGGTCCAGACGAGGGTACGACCGGCCGCCAGCACCGCGTGCGCGGCGGCCAGCTTGACCGGCCAGCCCAGCTCGCCGGCCGGCACGGGATCGCAGACGAGGGCCCGTTCCAGCACCGGCAGCCGCCACAGCCGCTCCAACACGTCCGCCTCCGGGCACCAGGTGCTGCACCAGCGCACCTCCACCACCCCGGACTCGTGCAGCCGGCGGATCCGGTCGACGAGCGCGCCGGACCAGCGCAGCGGGTACTCGCACCGGTCGGCCTGGGACCAGACGTCGGCCCGACGGGGCGGCCGGCCCCACCGCGGGCTGCGGGCGTTGATCACGCCGTCGACGTCCAGCAGCCAGACCGGCCCCAGATCCGGTACGACCGGCAGGTCCGGTTCGATCTCCACGGTGCCTCCGATGATCGCTCCCATTGTGGACGCCGCCCGCCACCCCGTCCCGGGCTACCCGGGTGGCACCGCCGGGCTACGGTCGGAGGTTGTGCGGCGGGTGTCGGTGGTCGGTAACTCGGGCTCGGGCAAGAGCACCCTGGCCCGGGCGTTGGCCGCCCGGCTCGGTGTGCCGTACGTCGAACTCGACGCCATCCACCACCAGCCGGGCTGGCAGCCGCTGCCCGCCGCCGAGTTCCGGGCCCGGGTCGACACGCTCACCGCGACCGGCGGCTGGGTGGTGGACGGCAACTACTCGGCGGTCCGGGATCTGGTGTGGCGGCGCGCCGACACCGTTCTCTGGGTCGATCCCGGCCGGCACACGGTGATGCGGCAGGTCGTCTGGCGCACGTTCCGCCGGGCGGCGCTCCGGGTCGAGCTGTGGAACGGCAACCGGGAACGCTGGCGCAACTTCTTCGCCACCGATCCGGACGAGTCGGTGATCGTCTGGGCCTGGCAGCGGCACTCGATCTACCGGACGCGCTATCTCGCGGCCTCGACCGATCCGGCCTGGCGTCACCTGACCTTCGTCCGGATCAGGTCCCGGGCCGCCGCCCGCCGGCTGCTCGTCGACGCGTCGCCCGGTCCGGGGTGCTGACCGCCCCGGGCGCCGCCGCCGTCGCGCCCGGTCATTCCGCCGGCAGGCGCTCGGCGACGGCGGTGGCGATCTCGTCGCGCCGCTCGGGCGTCAGCCACTCGCTCTCCGGCCGGGTGAGGTAGTGGAAGACCCGCGGCCCGCGGTGTTCCGGCGGAATGTCCGGCATCCGGGGTACGAGGTGGAAGTGCACGTGCCCGAAGCCCTCCGCCTCGGCGAACTGCATGACATAGGTCTTCTCGCAGCGTACGGCCTCGTGCAGGGCGGTGCTGAGCCGGTGGATCAGCGGCCCCAGCTCGGCGGCCTCGGCGGGGGTCAGCTCGGCGATCGACGTGAGGTGCCGCCGGGGCAGCACGATCAGCCAGCCGGGCAGGCTGGAGTTGAACGCGTGTGCGGTACGCCAGTGCTCGGTGAGGTGCAGCCGTTCGGCGGGCGGCGCGGCGGCGAGGTTCTCCTCTTGCCGGCAGGAGTAGCAGTCCCCGGTCATCGTCCCATCCTGCTCCGCGCCACCCGGCGCCGCGACCCTCTGACGGTGGGGCTAGGGCAGGAACGGCGCGAAGTGCTCGGCCACCAGTTCGGCGATCCCTTCGGCGTCCCGGCTGCCGTCGACCTCGATCACCCGGATGCCCAGCCGTCGGGCGCCGCGCACGGCGTCCTCGGCGAGCAGGCGGTCCCGCTGGACCCGGTTCCGCTGCCCGAGTTCCGGGTCGCTGACCTGGTGGCCGAGGCGGCCGGCCCGGGGTAGCCGGTCGAGTTGCCGCTGCCGGAACTCCTCGGTCGGCACCATCACCACCATCTGCCGGGTCGACCCGGCGACCGGCGCGACCAGGTCGGGACGCAGCCCCCAGCCCTCGGCGAGCAGCGGCCGGGGTGAGACGAGGGCGCGCAGGTCGTCCTGCACCCACTCGAACCGCTCGGCGAACTCCACCAGCACCTGCCGGGCCATCTCCTCCGGCGTCGTGCGGACCCAGACCGCCTCCCAGTCGGGTTCCGCCGGCTCGCCGCGCCGGATCCGGCTCACCGTCCGGCGGTCGTCGTGTCCGCGCGCGTCGTGGTAGTCGTAGTGGTAGTGCGTCAGGCCGTAGCGCTCGGCGAGGATTCCGGCCACCGTCGACTTGCCGGCCCACTGGCCACCGCCGATCCAGAGTGCCCGCCGCAGGGTGCTGAAAGGGTCCCATCGCATGCCCAGAATGGTGTGCCCGATCCGGGCCGAATTCCAGTCTTGTTTTCGGATGTCCGCCCTGGTCAACTGAGGTAAGGGAGGACCGGTCATGACGACCGCGCCGACCGCCGTCGCGGGCGACGGCGTCAGCGGTGGCCGGGCACCCAGCCGAGGAAGCGCTCGCTGAGCACCGTCGCCGCCGGGGCCCCGGCCGGGTTGAGCGCGTGCAGATCGCGGTACGCCTCGGCGAGCGAGGAGCCGAGCCGGACGCAGAGCGCGAGCCGGCTGTCCGGGTACCCCCTGACCAGGCTGAGCCGGGCAGCGGCGCACGGCCACGGTTGCCCGTCGGTGCGGCACAGCCACAGTGGTCGCAGCGGTGTGTGCGGGCCGACCGGTTGTGCCGGACCGGTCATCTCGACACCCCGGCGTCGACGCGACGACCGCCGTCGACCCGCGCCGGCGGAACGCGATGGGTCGGGTACCCGGCGTCGGCGCGAGGGTGCTGGTTGCGCCCGCGCGGCGGCGTCGACGGGCGCGACGGCGCCGGGTCGGGTGTCGGCGGGGCGGCCGGCATCGCGAGTTGGGGCGGCAGGTCGGGGGTCGGGACCGTCTGCGGCAGCAGAATCGCAAGTCCCCGGTACGGGCACGTCGCCCACCGTCGCCCGCACCGGCACCACAGCCAGAGCCACGGCCGGCGCCAGTCGACGCGGTGCCGGAATACGAGTGGGACGGGTCGGCGCCGACGTACTTTCCGCATCGTGTCTCCTTCCGAGTGGAAGGGGGCCATCTCTGTACGGGGGGAAGAGAGATGGCCCCCGCAGGTTCCGCCCGGCCGGTCACCATACCATTTGAATTCCGAGCGGTTCCGCTAGTGACACTCTGCTGTGGAGTGCACTACGGTCGATACGCGCTCGCGGCATCCGTGCAGGTCAGAGCGGCAGGCGAGCGATTTTGTGGAGTGCGCATCCGGCAGTGAGCAGAGGTGGGATTATCGATGGGACTCGTCACGGAATACGTCCTCGCCGAGCTTAGGCTGTTTCGGGCTGAGCAACGACTCAGTCAGGAGGAGTTCGGCCGCAAGATCGGCTATTCCGGATCACACGTGAGTTCGGTGGAAACCGGCCAACGTCCGCCGACCGACGAATACGTGGAAAAGATCGATCAGGCTTTCCAGACCGGCGGTACGTTCAGCCGGATGCTCAAGAAGCTAGCCAAGCTGGACAGCACACCGGCCTGGCTGCGCGACTGGATCGAGTTCGAACGCCTGGCCCGCCTCCTCCGCTGGTACGAGCCGGCCTTCGTACCCGGCCTGCTCCAGACCGAGTCGTACGCCCGAGCGCTGCTGACGACCGCCCATCTTCTGCCTGAGCAGATCGAGCAACGCATTCAGGCTCGACTGGATCGGCAAGCCGTGCTCACCGCCGAGAACCCTGCCCGGTTCGTCTTTGTTCTCGATGCGATGGTCCTGCGACGGCCGTTGCGTGGGAACCCGAGCGTGATGGCCGAGCAGCTCGCGCACCTGCTGACGTGTGCGGAGCTGCCGAACGTGCAGATCCTCGTGGTTCCACAGGAGACCGGGGTCTACGCTGGCCTCCAGGGAGGCTTCATCCTGGCGACGCTGTCGGACCAGTCCGCGGTGGCATACCTCGACCATCAGGTGCGAGCCCAGATCGTCGACCGGGCGGAAGATCTCGCAGCCCTCCAGGACACCTGGGAGGCGATCCGCAGCGAAGCGCTCCCGAGCCTGCAATCACTCGACCTGATCAGGGAAGCGGCGAAGGAATGGACATGACAAGTGCCAACTGGCGCAAGTCGACCCGCTCCGGCACCAACGGCGGGGCTTGCGTGGAAGTGGCGGACAACCTGCCCGGCATCGTGCTCGTACGCGACACCAAGGACCGCGACGGCGGCACGCTCGCCTTCGGACCGGCGCACTGGCGGGCCTTCGTGGGCCTCGCCAGGCAGCACCGGCCGGGCGCCTGAGCGGCAATTTTCCACTCCGAACGGCCTCAGGCCCCGGCGACCACGCCGGGGCCTGATCCGTCGGGTTCTGTCGCCACCACGGGCTATCCTCCGGCCGCCCGGCAGCGAGGGGAGTACCCGATGTCAGACCTGCCTCCGACCGACGACCGCGACCGGCCGGTCGCGGACCGTCTCGTCGAGATCGAGGCGCGGCTCCCCGGAATGCCGACCATCCCTCGGATGACAAGGACGGCTCTGATTTCGCCAACCCATTGCCCTGCTGTCCTAATTTATCCCTTTTAGTCGTAACTTGACTCTTTGTTTCTTCGTTACAGAGATCGGTTCGAGCGGTTCTTCTCGGTCGTCGAGAAGGCTTCTACGGGATCTGAGACGAGGCAACGACGGTGCGTCCTATCTGGCGAAACACATCAACAGCGGTCCTGACCCTGGCAGTCGCCGGTGCCGTGACGCTGGGACCGGCGTCGCCTGCCCTCGCGGCGGCCGGCGACGCCAGCGCGCGCGGGGTCGTGTCCGACCTCGACGCCGCGGTACTCGGCGTGCCGGTGATCAGCGCGAACGGCACGGCCGGCACG
The DNA here is from genome assembly GCF_036421995.1 of Plantactinospora veratri. Taxonomy (NCBI): domain Bacteria; kingdom Bacillati; phylum Actinomycetota; class Actinomycetes; order Micromonosporales; family Micromonosporaceae; genus Plantactinospora; species Plantactinospora veratri. The sequence goes on along the minus strand of NZ_JAZGQL010000006.1, from coordinate 258,993 downwards.
GCGACCGCTCCGGCCGGTTTCGGTACGGACAGCGAAACCGCCGTGCCGATCGCGGTGCCGGGTCCGGTCGGCGTGGTGTTCGGCGGCACGGTGGACGTCAGCGCCACCCGTGCGCCGGGCGTCTCCACCGCCTCGTCCACGATCAACGGCCTCTCGGTCGGCATCCTCGGGATCGAGGCGATCACCGCGGAGGAGATCTCCGCGGACGTCGCCTGCCCGGCCGTCGGCGCGCAGACCGCAGACACCGTGGTGACCGGCCTGGAGGTCTTCGGCGTGCCGACCGTCGTGGACCCCAACGAGGCGGGAGTGGTCGTCAGCTCCCCGGTCGTCGCCCCGGGCGTCACCGACGCGGCCCTCAACATCACGCTGACCAGGATCGAGAGCCCCACCGCAGGCGGGGCGACCGCGACCGGCATCCTCGCCACCGTCACCCTCACCGGCACGGTGGGGGTGGTGCCCGTCAACATCAACGTGGGTAGCCTGATCCTGGCCGAGGCCACCTGTGAGCGGGCGTTGCCGGTGGCCGCGGCACCGACCGCCGCCACGATCAACCCGAACTCCGGCCCGCAGTCCGGTGGGCAGCAGGTGACCATCACCGGCACGAACTTCGTTCCCGGCGCCACCACAGTCACCTTCGACGGCGTACCGGCCACCAACGTGGCCGTCGCCCCCGACGGCACCTCGCTGACCGCGACCACGCCGGCCGGCGAGGTCGGACCAGCATCGGTCGTGGTCAGCACCGCCAGCGGGGACTCCGACTCGCTGGCGTACACCTACATCGCCGACGGTAGCGACGCGGTGATCACCGATCTGACCCCGACCTCCGGCCCCACCGCCGGCGGCACGCTGGTCACCATCACCGGCAGCGGGTTCGAGGGCGTCACCGGGGTGACCTTCGACGGGATTCCGGGCACCGACTTCACCGTGAACCCGGCCGCCACCGAGATCACGGTGGTGACCCCGAGCAACGACGCCGGACCGGCCACGGTCAACCTGGTCTTCCCGGCCGGCACCGCCGCCGCACCGGTATTCACTTTCGTCGCGCCGACGATCACCGATGTCGAACCTGATCAGGGCCCGACATCAGGTGGCACGACGGTGACGATCACCGGCACCGGCCTCACCGGGGCCACCGGCGTGACCTTCGGTGGCAACCTCGGCACCAACCTGGTGGTGAACCCGGCCGGTACCTCGCTCACCGTCACCACCCCGGCCGGAGCAGCCGGACCGGTCGACGTGGTCGTGCTCCTGGCCGGTCCGGACGCCACCGCACCGGACGGTTTCGCCTATCTGCTGGCCGCGCCGACCATCAGCGACATCGACCCGGACCAGGGTCCCACCGGCGGCGGCACCACCGTCACGGTCAACGGCAGCGGCTTCGTCCCCGGCGGAACCACCGTCAACATCTGCGGGCAGTCGATCGCGGCCGCCTCCGTCACGGTCAGCCCGGACGGCCTGTCACTGACCTTCGTCACCCCGCCGTGCGCCACTGGGAACAGCACGGTCACGGTCACCACCGACGAAGGCACCTCCAACGGCCTGACCTTCCGCTACCTCGCCAACGGCCTGCCGGTCACCGGGGCCCCGACGAGCACCCTGTTCGCCATCGCGCTGGCGCTGATCGGAGTCGGTGCCATCGCACTGGTGCTGATCCGCCGCCGGGGACGCATCTCCTTCACCGCCTGATCCACCGATAGCCGATCCGGGCTCCGGCGTACCCACGCCGGAGCCCGGATCGGTTCGCCAGCGGTTCGCCATCGGGCGGGACCGCGGCCCAGGATCCCCAGCCTCGGCCGGGGAACCGGCCTGTCATCGAGATGATGACGACCCACCGTCCCGGCCACCCGTCAGATCTGGGCGAGGGTGTGCGGCACCTCGTCGAGCAGTTCCCGGGCCAGATAGCCGAGCCGCCCGTACCGGGGGGCCAACCGCTGCCCGCTCACCGCGTGGACCCACGCGGACCAGCAGGCCGCCTGCGCCGGCTCGGCGCCCCGGGACAGCAGACCGGCCAGGACACCGGCCAGCACGTCGCCGCTGCCCGAGGTGCCGAGACCGGTGTCGCCACTCTCCTCCCGCCACACCTGGCCGTCCGGGGTGGCGATGTGCCCGTGCAGCGACACCACGCAGTCGTACCGGCGGGCCACCGCCACCGCCTCCGCGTCCACGTCCCGGCCGGGTGTCCGGCCGAGCAGGTGTGCGGCCTCGGTCAGGTTGGGGGTGAGCACCGCCGGGCGGTTCCGTCCGGCGAGCAGCTCCGGTTCGTGGCTCAGCGCCCCGAGGGCGTAGGCGTCGATCACCAGCGCGGTCTCCGGGTTGGTGACCTCGAGCAGCGCACGCAGCAGGGCGCGGGTTTCGTCGATGTCGTTGAGTCCCGGTCCCACGACGATCGCCTGCGCCTCGCCGGCCAGTTCGGCCAGCCGGTTGTCCACCCGGCCGGCGACTGCCCCGTCGCCGGTCTCGGCGAGACCGATGACCAGCGCCTCCGGCACCTCGATGCTGAGCACCGCCGCGGTGGACTCGGCAACGGCCAGTTGCAGTACCCCGGCACCGGCGCGCAGCGCGGCGATCCCGGCGAGCAGTACCGCGCCGGGGGTGAACCGGGAGCCGCCGACCACCAGCACCGTGCCGCGGGAGTCCTTGCCGCCCTGCGGGACCGGTAGCGCCCAGTCGCGCAACAGCCCCGGGGTGATCACCTTGGGTTCAGACCGGTTCGGCACTGATGTCGTCCTCCTCGGTCGGCGGGGTGCTCTGGCGCTCCAGGTGGGCGACGTCGTTGAAGGTGTCGAGCCGCAGCGATCCGTGGCCGTCGTCGGCCCATCCGGTGACCGAGCAGTTCGCCACCGTGGCGGACCGGGTCACCTCCATCAGGCCGGCCTCGTCCAGCCCTTCCACGAGATAGCGCAGCAGCAGGACCACCGCCTCGTGCCCGAACAGGATGACCCGCCGGCCGGCGTGGTCGCGGCGCAGGTCGCCCAGCAGGGCGCGCAGGCGCAGGGTCACGTCGGCCCACGACTCGCCGCCCGGCGGCCGGTAGTAGAACTTGCCCAACCGGCGCCGCCGGACTATCTCGTCCGGGTAGCGGGCCTGCGCGCCGTGGCTGGTCAACAGGTCCAGGATGCCCAGTTCCCGGTCCCGCAACCGCTCGTCGTAACTGATCGGCACATCGGTGTCGGCCAGCGCCAGTTCCGCGGTCTGCCTGGTCCGCCGGTACGGCGAGACGATCGCCACCTCGGGCCGGGCCGGCTCCGGCAGCCCGGCCAGCCACCGTCCGGTCGCCTCGGCCTGTTCCCGGCCGAGTGGCGACAGGGGTACGTCCGCGTCCCGGTCGGTGAGGTCGATCTGCTCGACGCCGGACGCCTCGGCCCGGGAGGCGGCGACGTTGCCGATGCTCTCCCCGTGCCGGACGACCCACAGGTGACCCAGTTCCGCCATGCGCCTTCCCCTACCCAGGTGCGGTTGCCGGTAACCGGGGGTCGCCCGTGGTCGCCCGTTACCGGACGACGCCGAAACGGGACCGTCGGACCGTCGGCATCGGGCTACTGACCGGCCGTTATGCCGAAGATCGCGGTTTGTGCCGGGCGTGCCCGGGGTACCGATCTCCCCGACCGCCGTCGATCCGGACCGGCGGCGGGGAAGAGGTGTCGGGGACCGGGATGTCAACACTGGACGGGCGGTACCGCCTCGATCAGCGGGTCGGGGCAGGGGGCATGTCGGAGGTCTGGCGTGCCCACGACGAGGTGCTCGACCGGCCGGTCGCAGTCAAGATCATCACCTTGCCGTACGCCGATCCGGCGGCCGGTCAGGCGATCGCGGACCAGGCCCGGACGGAGGCCCGCGCGGCGGCCCGGCTGGCTCATCCGAACATCGCCAGCGTGCACGACTTCGGTCTGGCACCCCTGCCGGACGGCCGGCCGGCGCCGTACATCGTGATGGAACTGGTGGAGGGCAAGACGCTGGCCGTGCACCTGCGGTCCGGGGCGCTCGACTGGCGGATCGCGGTGCGGGTCTGCGCGGAGGTGGGCGCCGCACTGGCCACGGCCCATCTGGGCGGCATCGTGCACCGGGACGTCAAGCCGGCCAACATCGTGCTGACCCCGGCCGGGGTGAAGGTCCTCGACTTCGGCATCGCGGCACTGATCGGCGAGCGTGACCTGCTGACCGGGGGCGAGCTGGTGGGTACACCGGCGTTCGTCGCCCCGGAGCGGCTCAACGGGGTCGGCGTCAGCCCGGCCACCGACGTGTACGCCGTCGGCGTACTGCTCTATCTCAGCCTGGTCGGACGGCTGCCGTGGCCGGTACGCGCGGAACCGGACCGGCCGTTCGCCCACGTCTACCGACCACCGGATCCGCTGCCGCCGGTCGCCGGTCTCCCCGCCGACCTGGCCGAGCTGTGTCTGCAGTGCCTGAGTGCCGATCCGACCGACCGGCCGACGAGTGTCGCCATGGCGCTGCTGCTGGCCGAAGCGGTGGAGACCCAGGTGTACGTCCCGGTCGGCGTCCTGCCGCCACCCTCGCGTCCGCGTGCTCCGGCGCCCCGACAGCCGGTGCCGGCCGACGATCCGGCGCTGGACGAGGTGACGATGCCAGCGGCCGTCGAGCCGTTCTCGCCGCCGCCGCCCGACGGCGGACCCGACCAGAACGGCCGGCGCGACTCGGCCGGCGACGCCACGGATTCCCCGGAGGCGGTACCGGCTCCGGCGCCAACCGACCCGCAGGTCGCGCGCCCGGGTCGGCACCGCGCCTGACGTCAGTGCGCGGTGCCACCGTCAGCGGCGAGCGCGGCGCCCAACTCACGCATGACCGCGCGCCACTGCGTCTCGTCCTGCTTGGGGAGTACGTCCTCCCAGATCGGTAGGCAGGTACCGCGCAGCTGCATCATCCCGGCGGGTCGACCCATCAGCAGCACCGTGACGGGGATCGACGTCGGGCCGCCGCTGTGCACCACCCGCCAGTGCTCGTCGCTCCAGATCGCGTTCTTCATCCCGGCGCCGGGGAACGGCATGCGCTGCCCTACCGGCAGGTGCGTGGTGAACCGGTCCGTCACCGACCGATCATGTCACGTCAGCGGAGGGCGGTGTCCCCCGCCGCCCGCTCCTCCTGTGCCCGTTCCTCCGGTGCGTCGGGGTGGGCGTCGAGGTGGTGGCGGAGCTGGTCGGCGTCGGGCATGCCGAGTTCGGTGTAGAGGGACACGGCCCGCTCGTAGTGCCGGCGGGCCAGGGCCGGCCGGCCGAGGCTGCGGTACGCGTGCCCCAGCCCGGCGTGCGCGCGGGCCTGCTGGCAAGGGTCACCGAGGTCGACGGCGGCGGTGTGGTGGGTGACGGCGGCGTCCGGTCGGCCGGCGGTGCGGGCGGCCTCGCCGAGGCCGTTGAGTGCCCACGCCCGGCCGTGCCGGTCGCCGATCCCACGGAAGATCTCCAGCGCGCGCTGGTGGTAGTCGGTGGCCTGACCGGGTCGGCCGAGGCGGAGGTGGAGAGTGCCGAGGCCGTCCAGCGTCCATGCCTCGCCGTTGCGGTCACCGACCTGCCGGAACAGCCGCAGCGACTGCTGAAGGTGGTCCGCCGCCGAGGCGTACCGGCCGAGTCGCCGTTCGACGTCGCCGAGGTTGTTCAGCGTGGCGGCCTCGCCCGCCTGGTTGCCCGCCTGCCGGCACAGGGCCAACGCCTGTTCGAGATGGCCGGCCGCCGACTCGTAGCGACCGAGCCGCTCCTCGACGACACCGAGGCTGGTCAACGCCCGGGCCTCGCCGGTCCGGTCGCCGACCTGCCGGCAGACGACCAGGGCCCGCTCGTAGTGCTCGATGGCCATCCGGTAGTTGCCCAACCGCTGCTCCACGACGCCGAGGCTGGTCAGGGCGCGGGCCTGGCCGACCCGGTCTCCGGCCTCCCGGAACAGCTGCAACGCCTGCCGGAAGTGCGTCGCCCCCGGCCCGTACCTGCCGAGCCGCACGTACGCGGTGCCGAGGTTGGTCAGTGCCCGGGCCTCGCCGACCGGGTCACCGGCACGCCGCGCGGCGTCCCGGGCGTGACCGTGCACGGCGAGCGCGTCGGCGTGGTGTCCACCGTCGAGATAGCGGAACAGGCAGACCGAGAGTCGGGTGGTATGGGCGGGCCAGCCGTGCCCGGCGGTGTGCGCGGCCACGGCGACCAGGGTGGGGCGTGCGGTGTCCAGCCACCCACGGGCGCTCTCCGGGCCGGCCAGCTCCGGCAGGGGCGTGACCGGCGGCGCGACCTCGGGTCGGTCCCCTGCCCCGGCCGGTAGCAGGATGTCCATCGCGGCAGCGGTTGCCGCCAGATAGAAGTCGAAGAGGCGGGTCAGCGCGGCGCGCCGACCGGATGGCGGGTCCTCGTCCCTGGCCCGGCCCATCGCGTAGCCGCGTACCAGGTCGTGGAAGCTGTACCGGCCGGCCGTGGCCTGCTGCAACAGGTGGTCGGCACAGAGGCGGTCCAGTTGACGCCGCGCGGTCGCCAGGTCGGTGTCGGCCAGCGCCGTGGCGGCGTGGAGGTCGAAATCCTGACCCGGATGCAGTGCGGCCAACCGCAGCAGCCGCTGCTCCTGCCCCGGTAGGTGCCGATAGGAGAGGTCGAACGCCAACTCGATGCCGACGTCCAGCCGCCCGTCGTGGTGGCGTTCGTCGAGCCGCTCGGCGTGGTCGGTCAACGTCCAGCCGGGCGTGCCACGGATGTGTCCGGCGACCAGTCCGAGGGCGAGGGGCAGGTGGCCGCAGCGTTGGGCGACCCGGGCCGCCGCGCCGGGATCCTGACCGACCGGTGTCCGCGGTGCGGCCCGGGTCAGGAACGCCAACGCCTCGTCGGGGGTGAACAGGTCGACCGTCAGCCGTGTCGCCGACGGCAGGCCGGTGAGACGGCGCCGGCTGGTGACCAGCGCGGGGCAGCCCGGAGTCTCCGGCAGCAGCGGCCGGACCTGGCCGGCGTCGGCCGCGTTGTCGAGCAGGACCAGGGTGCGGGTGCCGGCCAGGCGTTCCCGGTACGCGGCGACCCGCGCCGGCAGGTCGTGCGGAATCTGCTGGCCCGGCATCCCGAGCAGGCGTAGGAACCCGTCCAGCACGGCGGCCGGGTCGGCCGGCGGCTGGACCGGATCGGGGTGGAAGCCGCGCAGGTCGACGAAGAGCACCCGGTCCAGCGGCACGTCCCGGGCGAGCAGGTGACCGGCGTGGATGGCGAGCTGGGTCTTCCCGACGCCGGCCATTCCGGCGATCGCGCAGACCACCGCCGCGCCGCCGTCCCGGTCGCCGCCGCTGAGGGTACGACGGATGCGGTCCAGCTCGGCGGTACGGCCGGTGAACCCGGTGAGGTCCTTCGGCAGCCCGTCCTGCACCCGTACCTGCCCCGCCGCGCGGATCTCCCCGCCGATCACCTGGAGCGCCTGCCGCCACTGCGTCACGTACCCCGGATCCGGATGCAGCGCCTGCACCACCGCGACGACCAGGTCCACGTTCAACCGCCGCCGGCCGAGCCGGAAGCAGTCCACCACGGTGGTCTTGCCGACCAGCTCGGCGGCGGGTCGCCCGGCCGCTGTCCAGGCCGCGTTGACCCGGTCCTTGATCGATTCGTACGACGGTTCACCCGCCCAGGTCTTCAGCGACCGCAGCCGCTCGACGAGACCGTCGATGGTGCCGGCCTGCCCGGGATCGGGCAGCACCGTGAAGGTCTCCACCAGTTCCTGGGCTGGTCGCATCCGTCACTTCCCAAGCCGGGTGACATCGTCCGGACCGTTCACGTTATCGATCCGGGGCACGCCGGCTGTCGGCCGCGAGACAGTGCCCGGTATCCGTCTCGCCCGGCGACCCGGCGACCCGGCGACCCGGCGAACGCACGGCCGCTCGGCCGCGCCCGGCCGCGTTCGGATACCGCTCGCCCTCCTCCGGCGGCGTTCGGATTCGGTCGGGATTCCTCCGACCGGTCCGTCCACGCCGGAGAGTCGAGGACAGGCGGTCAGGCCGGCCAGGCCGGCGCAGGGGCCGTCCGTCAGTTTCCGCATTCCCGTTGGAGGAAGAATGCACAGCGCCAGATTCCGCACATCCGACTCGGCCGGAGGTGGCGCCCTCCGGCTACGCCCCGCCCGACCGGTCACCCGGCCCGGCCGGATCCTCGCCGTGGCGGTCGCCCTGCTGGTCGCCTCCTTCGTACTGGTCGTGCCCTCACCCGCGCAGGCGGACACCATCCGCCGCGAGTTGGTGAGCGGCTACGGCAACCTTCGCGCCGACGTGATGTGGGCCTCGACGGCGACACATCAGGGTGTCTTCCTCTGGCCGGACAACGCCAGCGCCTCGCAGGAGTTCGACCTGCTCGACAGCGGGGGCGGTTTCTTCCGGATCAGGGCCCGGCACTCCGGTCAGTGCCTGATGCTGGACTGGCGTGCCGGGTTCTACGACAACGGCACGCCGATCATCCAGTACCCGCACTGCTCCGCCGGCTACACCCCGGGCGAGTGGTTCACCCAGGAGGTCTTCCACAAGCCCTGTACGGGTCAGTGCTTCGGCTCCTGGTTCGTGTTGATCAAGAACCGCGAGACCGGCATGTGTCTGGATGCGGCGGCGCCGTCCGGCCAGCCCGCCCAACAGGCGGTGTTGCAGCAGTGGCAATGCATCTCGGCCACCACCGACTGGAACGCCTTCAACCAGATGTGGAAGATCTACGACCCCACTCCGGTGATCATCGGCTAGCACGGCTGCGGCCGACCGGTGACGGGGGCGGTCCCGGCGGTCGGCCGAGCGGCGCCGAGGGTGGGGCAACCGGAACCCGGCTGCCCCACCCGCCCCCGTTCGGTGGACAGGGCCACCGGCACCCTCCACCGCTGGGTTCACTCGTTGTGCAGCACCTCGGCGATCGGCAGTCGCGCCGCCGAGCGGGCCGGCGGCAGCGCGCCGAGCATCGCGATCACCGCCCCCGCCACGGCGAGTACGCCGAGCAGCGGCACCTCCCAGACGTTGATCACCGAGTCCGGTACCCGGATCTGCGCCGCGCCGGAGGCGATCGGCACGACCAGGCGGTGCGCGACGATCCCGACCGGGATGCCGAGCAGCCCGCCGATCGCCCCCAGCACCGTCATCGAGGTCACCATCATCACCGTCACCTGCCCCGGGGTCATCCCGATCGACTTGAGCATCCCGAGGTCACGACGGCGTTCCCGGGTGTTCAGCACCACGGTGTTGACCACGGCGAGTGCCGTGACGATCCCCAGCATCAGGGTGACCGCCGCCGCCAGGCTGACCGCCGCCACGGTGAAGCTGTTGGTGCCGCCGTTGTCCCAGGCGTCCAGCCCCGGATCAGCCGCCTGCACCGCCGCGGTGTACGCCGGCACGTCGGTGCCGGGCGCGAGCTGGACCTGGTAGAGCAGCTCGTGGTTGCCGGGCTGGTGCGTCGGGGCGAGCCGGGCGACCGCCGACCAGTCGGCGAGCAGTCCGGGTGGTCCGGGCGCACCGCCCATCGTCTCGCCGACGATCGTCGCCGTGCTCCGCCGGCCGTCGGCCTCCAACGCGATCCGGTCGCCGACGGAGAGGCCGCGCTCCCCCAGCCACTCCGACGGGGCGACCACCTCGTCCGGGCCGGCGAGCCAGCGACCCTCGACCACCTGTTCCCGGTACCCCTGGGTCTCGACGTCACCGCGCAGGAAGTTGACCCCGACCGGCTGGGCGGAGCCGACCAGCGCGAAGTCGAGGGTCAGGTTGACGGTCACCCGCCTGGTGCCGGGCAGCGTTCGCAACAGCGCCTCGATCTGCGGGTCGGTCAACGCCGACGGCGGACGCAGGCTGCTCCGTTCGGGGTCGGTGGCGCGTACCCCGACGTGGTCGTTGCCGTCGGTGGCGTCCGCGTACCGGGTGACCGTGCTGGTCAGTCCGGTCGCGAAGGTCACCGTGGTCACCCCGAGCAGCACCGCCGACATGGTCAGCGCGGTCCGGCCCGGCCGGGCGAACGGCAGGCCGAGGCCGAGGCTGACGGCGCGGGGCAACCGGGTACCGCCGAGCCACCGTTGCACCCGCAGCGCACGGCCGACCCGGGGCGCGCTGCCGGCACTGATCGCCTCGACGGCGGAGAGCCGGCGGGCCCGCGACGCCGGGACGAGCGCGGCGAGCACCACCACGGCGGGCATCCCGAGCAGCGTCGCCACGCTCACCAGTGGACTGATCCCGACCGGTCCGAAGCCCATCCCCTGGAACGACATGTCCAGCAACGGCTGCGCCCCGACGTTGCCGAGCACGGTGCCGAGGGCGCACCCGACCACCGCCGGCACGCTGACCATCACCAGATAGACCGCGAGCACCTGCCCCGGAGTGAAGCCGAGCGCCTTGAGGATTCCGATGTGCCGGAAGCCGGAGACCACCGCCCCGCTGACCACGTTCCCGACGATCAGCACCGCCGCGAACAGTCCGAGGATCCCGAAGACCACCAGGAACGGCACGAACACCCCGGGCTCGGCCGCGACCGACTGCTTGATCAGCAGGTACGACTGGGCGGCGAGCAGGGCCTCCGCCGGCAACCCCTCGGTGACCGTCGCCATCCCGGCCTCGACCTCGTCGTCGGTGCCGGCCGAGGCGAACCGGTAGAGCATCTGGATCGAGGACGGCCGGAACGCCTGCACCTGTTCCGGGGTGACCCAGGCGTCGGCGGTCCGGCCCAGGCTGTACGCCATCCCGACGACGGTCAGCGTCGGCCCGCCGGGAACCTTGGCGGTGCTGCCGAGGATCGGCGACTGCCCGCGCTCCGACCCGAAGCCGGCCAGGTCCGCCGGTGGCGGCGTGTCGTTCAGCACGATCTCCCCCGGCGCGCTGGGCCAGCGCCCCGCCCAGAGTTCCACCCGGTCCACCGGACCGGCCGGGTCCGCCCGGCCCACCACGTTGAGCGGCCCGCCCAGCACGCCGGGGGCGGTCAGCGGCACCTCCAGCACGGCCTGCGCGAACGGTCCGGCGACCGCCTCCACACCCGGCCGCCGAGCGGCCTGCTGGAGCTGCGCCCCGGTGACCCGTGCGGAGTCGTACGTCGCCACGGCGTGCGCGCCGCGCTGCCGGGCGAAGGCGTCGTCGAACGGTGCGGTGGAGGCGACCAGCAGGCCCAGCGCCATCACGGTGGTGGCGGAGGAGAAGAGGAGTACCAGCCCGATCACCACGGTCTGGAGTTTGCGGCGCCGTACGGCGGCCCGGGCGGCCCGCCACACCGCGCCGGTACCGCGCCCCCGGGACGGTACCGGCTGCCCCGGCCCGGTCATGCCGCCCGCTCCAGGCTGCGTTCGCCGACCACCCGGCCGTCGGCCAGCTCGACCAGCCGGCTGGCGCACCGGGTGGCCAGCCGCTCGTCGTGGGTGACCAGCAGCAGCGTCTGGCCGATCTGGTTGAGGTCGAGCAGCAGGTCCATCACCTGCTCGCCGGCCGAGCTGTCCAGCGCGCCGGTCGGCTCGTCGGCCAGCAGCAGGGCGGGGCGGTTCATCAGCGCCCGGGCCACCGCCACCCGCTGCCGCTCCCCGCCGCTGAGCGCCGCCGGGTAGGTGTTGCGCCGGTCGGCGATGCCGAGTTCGTCGAGGAGTTCGAGCGCCCGCCGGCGCGCCTGCCGGGCCGGTACCCCGACGAGCTGGGCGGCCAGCGCGACGTTGTCCAGCGCCGGCAGGTCGTCGAGCAGGTTGAAGAACTGGAAGATCATGCCGACCCGGCGGCGTCGGAACAGCGCCCGGCCGGTCTCGTCGAGCCGCCCGAGGTCCTCGCCGTGCACGACGACCTCCCCGGAGGTGGGCCGGTCGAGCCCGGCGACCATGTTCAGCATGGTCGACTTGCCGCACCCGGAGGGCCCCATCACGGCCACCGCCTCGCCGGCCCGGATCTGCAACGACACCCCGGCCAGGGCGGTGGTGTCGCCGTACTCCTTACGCACCCCGGTCAGCCGCACGACCTCTGGTCTGCTCTCTGCGCTGGTCATGGCGATCAACCTAGGCAGCGCGGGCCGGGTCGGCATCAGCCCCGGGAGGTAACGTCCGGCCAGGTCATCCTGGGGATGTACGGCATTGCTGCCCGGGGATGACGCGGATCGGCCCGGGTACTGCGAAGGTGGTCGCGTGGCGGGAACCGGAACGGCCTGGCTGGCCGGCGCGCTCGCGGCGGCCGTGGTGGCCGTGGCGTGGCTGGCGGTGGCGCTGTTGCGGGCGCGGCGGCGGCACCACCGGACGCTCGGCGAGCGGAGCTGGCTGCTGGAGCGGGAACGGGAGAGCGCCGCCCGGGTCGCGGTCGAGGCGGAGCGGGCCCGGATCGCCCGGGAGCTGCACGACATCGTCAGCCACAACGTCAGCCTGATGGTGGTGCAGGCCGGGGCGGCCGGGGAGGTGCTGGCCAGCATGCCGGCGGAGGCCGCCGCCGCGCTGCGCGCCGTGGAGACCGCCGGCCGGGACGCGATGACCGAGCTGCGGCACCTGCTCGGCCTGCTCGCGCCGGCCCAGGACGGGGACGACACGGTCGCCGACCGGTCGGGCCTGGACCCGCAACCGGGGTTGGCCCGGCTCGGCCCGCTGGTCGACCGGATCGCCTTCGCCGGGCTGCCCGTCGAGGTACGCATCTCCGGAGCGCCGCGCCCGCTGCCGGCCGGGATCGACCTGACCGCGTACCGGATCGTCCAGGAGGCGCTGACCAACGCACTGCGGCACGGCGACGGCGAGAAGGCCGAGGTGACCATCAGGTACGCGCACAACTACCTGCGGGTGGAGGTGCTCAACACCGGCCCGAGCGTGCTCTCCGGCGGGCGGCCCGCGAAGGGCTCCACCAGCCGGTCGTCTGATGTGGACGGCGCCGGGTCGGCGGGTGCCGCACCGGGCGGGGCGGCCGGTGCGGGGCGGGGTCTGGTGGGGCTGCGCCAGCGGGTCGCGGTCTACGGCGGCGACCTGGACGCCCGGCGCCGGCTCGGCGGCGGTTACCGGGTCCGGGCCCGCATCCCACTGGACCGGCCGTGACGGATCCCGCCGAGCCGACGCCCCGGGTGCTGATCGTCGACGACCAGGCGCTGGTCCGGACCGGATTCCGGATGATCCTGACCGCACGTGGCCTGCACGTGGTGGGCGAGGCCGGCGACGGGGCCGAGGCGGTGGCGGCAGCGCACGAGCTGCGGCCCGACGTCGTACTGCTGGACATCCGGATGCCGAACATGGACGGCCTCCAGGCGGCCCGGCGGATCCTGGCGCAGTCCCCGGACTGTCGGGTGATCATGTTGACCACCTTCGACCTGGACCGGTACGTCTACGCCGCGCTCGCCGCCGGGGCCAGCGGCTTCCTGCTCAAGGACGTCACCCCGGAACACCTGGCCGCCGCCGTCCGGCTGGTCAACACCGGGGACGCCCTGCTGGCGCCCTCGATCACCCGACGCCTGGTGGAACGCTTCGCCGGCACCGTCGCCGGGCCGGACCCGGCGGGCAGCGCCAGCGGTGCGCCGGGCCGGGGAACCGGCGGCGGGCCGCAGGGCGGGGTGCAGCGGTCGGCTGGTGACGGCGCCGGGCGTACCGGTGGGCGGGGCCGGGTGCACCGGCGGCTCGCCGGGCTGACGCCCCGGGAACTGGAGGTGCTGACCCTGCTCGGCCGGGGCCTGTCCAACACCGAACTGGCCGCTCGGCTGGTGCTCAGCGAGGCGACCGTGAAGACGCACGTCGCCCGGATCTTCGCCAAGCTCGGCCTTCGGGACCGTGCCCAGGCCGTCGTACTGGCCTACGAGACCGGGCTGGTCGCTCCCGGCGACCCGACCGGTGGATAGCGGGATCAGGCGGCGGTCGAGAGTTCGTTGTAGTCGTCGGCCGGCTCCTGGCCGGAGAGTTCCCGGATCGCCGCCATGATCTCGTCGGTGACGGCACGCCGGAGCTGGCCGCTGCTGGTGCCCGGTGACTGGGTGAACCGCAGCGGCGTGCCGAAACGCACCGTCACCCGGCCAGGGCGGGGCAGGCGCGCCCCGACGGGTTGGATCCGTTCGGTGCCGAGCACCGCGACCGGCACCACCGGGGCTCCGGAGGCGAGGGCCAGCCAGGCGACCCCGGTGCGGCCACGGTAGATCCGGCCGTCGCGTGACCGGCTGCCCTCGGGGTGGATGCCGAAGGCGCCTCCCTCGGCAAGGACGCCCAGCGCCAGGTCCAGGGCGGTCCGGGCCGCCCGGTGACCGCCGCGCGGCACGGGGATCGCGTCGACGCCGGTCAGACAGGCGCGGACCAGTGCTCCCCGCGGCCCCGGCCGCCGGAAGTACTCGGCCTTGGCGAGGAAGGCGACCGGTCGGGGTGCCACCAGCGGGATCACCACGCTGTCCAGAAAGGACAGATGGTTGGCGGCCAGAATCACCGCGCCCTGCCGGGGTACGTTGCCGCGTCCCTCGATCACCGGTCGGAACACGAGCCGGGCCAACGGGGCCAGCAGCAGTCGGGTGGTTGCCTGGAGCAGCACGTGATCCTCCGCGGGTCAGTACCGGTCGGGTGCGGGCGTGGGCGGCACCGGCCGGCCGAGGTGGGCGTCGATCGCCGCCCGCAGCAGCGGCTCGACCTCCTCGGTCCCGACCGTCATCTGAAGGCTCCCCCACCGCCAGAGCTGTGCGATGCCGTGCAGGTTCGCCCAGAGGGCACCGGCGGAGACGGCCGGCGGCGGGGCACCGTCCCGCTCCGGACGGGCCCGCGCGACCAGGTCGACCAGCACCTCGAAGAGTGGGCGGCTGGCCCCGCGCAGGCCGATGTCGTTGCCGCGCAGCAGGTCGTGCCGGAACATCAGCTCGAACATCCCGCGGTTGGCGCGGGCGAACTCCAGATAGAGCCGACCCAGCCCGAGCAGCCGGACCGACGGGTCCGGATCGGCGGCGTCCCCGGCCACCTCGGCGACCCGCCGGCCAAGGTCCCGATAACCCTCGGCGGCGATCGCGGCGAGCAGTGCCCGGTGGGTCGGGAAGTAGCGGCGCGGCGCGCCGTGCGAGACACCGGCCCGCCGGGCGATCTCCCGCAACGACAGTGCCTCGACGCCCTCGTCCGCCAGCAGGTCGAGCCCGGCCCGGACCAGCCGAGCCCGCAGGGCACCACCCTCCGGCTGAGTCATAGACAGTGTCTACCAGTACTCCGTAGACATTGTCTACGGGCCGAGCGGGTGGACGAGATCCCGGGCGTGGTCGACCACCGCCGCGCCGACCACGGTCGCCTCGAGCGGCAGCATCTCCAGGCAGCGCCGCACCGCCGCCGCCATCAGGGTGTTCGGCACCCGCATCGACAGGGTGCAGTGCGGCACCCAGCGGCCGGGGCGGTACAGCTCGCTGACCGGCACGTCGGCCCAGGTCAGCCGCTCGTGCACCATCGCCTGGTGGGCCAGCAGTTCCGGAGTCGGGGTCGGGCCGAGCCAGAGCACCCGGCCGACGAACTGGCCGGCGTACTGGAAGGTCAGTCGCAGCGGAGCGGCCACCACCGTACCGGCCAGGGCCTCGGCGACCTGCTCCGGATCGAGCCGGGGAGCGACCGCGAGGGAGATGTGCGGCCGGTGCCGCTGGCCGAGCAACGAACGGAGACTCTGCACACCCTCGGACTCCAGGGCGTCCCAGAGCACCCGGATCCGTCGGGTGGCGTCGGTGTCGAGATACAACTCCAGGGCGGCGACCACCCGACCACCCTAGGGGTGGGGCCGGGCCCGCCCGTACCTGTTTCCGGACCGGTCGGCCCGGGGCGAGAAACGCGGCCGTACGCGTTCGACGCCCGGCCGCGGTGCCGGCCGACGGCGCAGGACGAGCCAGACCACCAGGCCGCCGAGCGCGGCACCCATCAGCACCGCCAGCACGAGGCGCACGGTCCCGGTGAAGACGACCTGCCCGACCGCGGTCCCCAGCACCCAGCGGGTCACCCAACCCGTGGGCCCCGACTTTCCCCACTCGCCGCTGCTCGGCCCGGTCGGCATCGCCCCTCCGCCCCTCGCGCGGTGTCGCGCGGGACCACCGTGCCCGGCGGGACCCCGGGGGAACCGGCCGCCCGACCCCCTTGGCAGCATGTGAAAAGGATTCGGCCCTGACGGCACCGCCGTTCCCGCGAACGAGCCGTTCCGGCCGCGGGTCGTCCTCGAAGCGAGCGGGGGCCGGCTCCGCGTCCCGCCGGAGTCGGCCCCCGCTACCCGCCCCCGGAAACGTCCTCCGGCGGGTTCCCGGCTATCGCAGCCCGTTGGCGACCGCCGTGATCAGCTCGCCGTTGCCGGTGTCGCCGGAGAGTTCCCAGAAGAACGCGCCACCCAGCCCCTGGCTCTTGGCGTACGACATCTTGCCGCCGATGGTGGCCGGGGTGTCGTAGCTCCACCAGTTGCTGCCGCACTTCGCGTACGCCGTGCCGGCGATGGTGCCGGTGGCCGGGCAGGTGTTCTTGAGCACCTTGTAGTCCTCGATGCCCGCCTCGTAGGTGCCCGGCGCCGCCCCGGTGGCCGTACCGCCCGGGGTGGCCTGGGTGACCCCGGTCCAGCCCCGGCCGTAGAAGCCGATGCCGAGCAGCAGCTTGCTGGCCGGGATGCCCTTGCTCTGCAGCTTCTGGATCGCCGCGTCGGACCAGAAGCCCTGCTGCGGAATCCCGGCGTACGAGGTCAGCGGCGAGTGCGGGGCCGTGGGACCCTGCGCGGCAAAGGCGCCGAAGTAGTCGTACGTCATCGGCATCAGCCAGTTGAGGTTGTTGATCGCACCGGCGTAGTCGGCCGCGTCGATCTTGCCGCCGTTGCTGCCGTCCGCGGTGATCGCGGCGGTGACCAGGTTCGACGAGCCGAACCGGCCACGCAGCGCGGAGATCAGGTTCTTGAACGCGTTCGGGCCGCTGGCGTCGCAGGTCAGCCCGCAGGCGTTCGGGTACTCCCAGTCGATGTCGATGCCGTCGAAGACGTCCGCCCAGCGGGGGTCCTCGACCAGGTTGTAGCAGGACTCGGCGAACGCGGCCGGGTTCTGCGCGGCCTGGGTGAAGCCGCCGGACCAGGTCCAGCCGCCGAACGACCAGATCACCTTCAGGTGCGGGTACATCCGCTTGAGCTTGCGGAGCTGGTTGAAGCTGCCGCGCAGCGCACCGGCGTCCCAGGTGTCGGCGACCCCGTCCACACTCTCCGCCGCCGAGTACGCCCGGTCGTAGTCGGCGTAACTGTCGCCGATGGTGCACCGGCCGCCGGTGGTGTTGCCGAAGGCGTACAGGATGTGGGTCAGCTTGGCGGCCGAGCCGCTGGTGTGGATGTTCTTGACGTGGTACGCCCGCTGGTAGACGCCCCACTGGGCGAAGTAGCCGACCACCTTCTGCGCGCCCGGGTCGGTCGGCGGCGGGGTCGTCGGCGGCGGCATGGTCGGCGGCGGGGTCGTCGGTCGTACCGTCGTCGGCGTGGCGGTGGGGGTCGGTCCACCGCCGCAGGCACCGCCGTTGACGGTGCAGTTCGCCGGGGCCCGGTAGCCGCCGGTGCCGACGTAGCCCCAGGTCGCCGAGGCGCCCGGGGCGAGCGCGCCGGCCCAGCTCTTCTGCACCGCGACGTAGCGGTTGCCGCTGCGGGTGACGTCGGCGTCCCAGAAGCTGCCGATGGTGGTCCCGGCCGGCAGGTCGAACTCGATCCGCCAGGCGGCGACCGGTGCGTCGGTGCCGTTGGTGACGGTGACCCTGACCTCGTGGCCGGAGCCCCAGTCGGAGGTGGAGGCGAAGGTGGTGGTCAGGCTGCCGGCGCCGAGGGCCGCGGTGATCGGGACCACGGCGACGGCCACCGCAGCCGCGACGCCGGCCCACAACGCCCGGCGGATGGATCTCCTCATGGTGGCGTCTCCCTTATTGATAGGAAACTTTCCAGATAGTGAGGCGACGCTACTCAGCAGTTCACCGCTTCGTCAAGATGTCCATGTTTCGATTTCACCGCCACGACCGGCGCCACGACCGGCGCCGCCATCTACCCGCCGCCCCGGCGGGCGGTGCCGGGTCGGTGGCGGGGAAGCCGATCCTGACGAGAGCGCCGCCCGGTAGCCTCTGGGCCATGACCGAGCGGAAAGTGGATGTCAGTCGGACACGGCGGCCGGAACCCGGCGACCACCGGCGAACTGGTCGGACGGCGCACGGTGGCGGAGGCATCCGGTGAGCGTCTTCGACGTCCAGATCGGAGCGCTGACCGGCGACGGGTTCGTCGGCCTGGAGCAGTTCCGGGGCAACGCCGTGCTGGTGGTCAACCTTGCCTCCAAGTGCGGGCTGACCCCGCAGTACGCCGGGCTCCAGACCCTGCACCGGAGGTACGCCGACCGTGGCCTCACCGTGCTCGGCGTACCCAGCAACCAGTTCGCCGACCAGGAGCCGGGCACCCCCGCCGAGATCGCGGAGTTCGCCCGGTCGACCTTCGGGGCCACCTTCCCGATGACCGAGAAGATCGACGTGAACGGACCCGGCCGGCACCCGCTCTACGCCGCACTGGTCGACGCCGCAGACCCGGAGGGACACTCCGGCGACATCCGGTGGAACTTCGAGAAGTTCCTGGTCGGCCCGGACGGCAGCGTGGTCGCCCGGTTCGCGCCCCAGGTCGAACCGGAGTCGCCGGAGATCATCGCCGCCATCGAGCGGATCCTGCCGAGGTAACAGTCGCGGCGCCGGGCGTCAGAGCCAGCCGTGCTCGTGGGCCTGCCAGCCGAGCTGTAGCCGGGAGCGGGAGTTGGTGCGCCGCATCAGCACCTGCACCCGGCGTACCACGGTCCGGCGACTGAGCCCGAGCCGGGCGCCGGCCGCCTCGTCGGTCAGCCCCGCCACCAGCAGCGAGAGCAGGTGCCGGTCCTCGGCGGAGATGCCGACCGCCGTCGGCACCTGCTCAGGGCCGGCCGCCGACAGCGGTGTCGCCTGGGTCCAGAGCGTCTCGAAGAGCGCCACCAGGGCGTCCAGCAGGCCGCACGGGTGCACCAGCAGCGCCGCGTCGTGCGCCGACGCGGTCCAGGCCAACGGCAGCAGCGCCAGGGTGCGGTCCGCGACCGCCAGCTTGGTGGGGAGCCCGACGGCGAGCCGGGCCAGCTCACCCGCGCGGATGTGCGCGGCGACGCTGGCCGCGAACTCGGGGTCGTCCAGGGCGCTGCTGTCGTACACCGCCCGGTAGCTCACCCCGGCGGCCTCCCGGTCGAGCTGGGTGGTGTTCACCGAGGTCGGAATCGCGTACGGGGGTGCCACCAGCACCCGCATCTCCTGCCGCGCACTGCGCTGCACCCGCTCGAAGGCCCGACCGACCGCGGCCCGCCCCGAGACGATCTCGATCAGCTCCTCGGTACGCCGGTTGCTCGCCCGCCCCCGCGCCTCGGCGGCGAGCCGGTGCGCCGCCTCCCGGGTGAGTTCCAGTTCCGCGTACCGGCGCCGGATCAGCTGCTCGACGGCGAGATCGGGCGGCACCGGTACGACCCGTTCGGCGGGCGGCGGGGTGCGGTGCACGAAACCCTCCCGTTCGAGTACGCCGACCGCCCGGCGTACCCGCGTCTCCGACAGGCCGAGCCGGTCCGCGAGGTCGACCAGCCGGGCGCCGCCCTGCCGGATCAGCGCCAGATAGGCCGACTCCTCCACCGCGGTCAGCCCGGCGAACCTCAGCACGGCCGAACCTCCTGGCGCATCTAGGTCATGGCGCAGTTGCGCTCGCTGCGGATCCTTTACCGGCATGGTGACGAAGTGTGACGCTGCCCGATGATCTAGCAGCACGTCAAGGGAGCTTTCGTGGTCAAGCCAGCACGTACGGTTGTCGCGCTCGCGGTCACCGTCGCCATCCTGGCCGCCGTGGCCCCGCCGGCCGCCGCCGCGCCGCACGGTGGCGCAGTCGCGCCAGCGGTCCCCTCCGGACCGGCGGCGGTGCACACCGTCACGCTGGTCACCGGGGACGTCGTCCGGCTGCACACCTTCGCGGACGGTCGCCAGTTCGCCGAGGTCGACGACCGGGGCAGCCCACCGGGGCTCGGCTTCCAACTCTCCGAACGGGACGGAGACCTGCACGTCACGCCGTACGAGGCGCTCCCGCTGGTCACCGCCGGACGGGTCGACCCGGCCCTGTTCAACGTCACCGACCTGGTGGCCGAGGGCTACTCCGACGCGGCCCGGTCCCGCCTGCCGCTGCTGCTCACCGGTGCACCCGCCGCCCCGGGGCTGCGGGCCGCCGCCCCGGCGACCCCGGCCGGCGCGACCCGGCACCGCGAACTGCCCAGCATCGGGGCGATCGCGGTGGGCGCGGAGAAGTCCCGGGCCGCCGACTTCTGGTCGGCCGTCACCGGCCAGCACACCCGGCCCGGCGACCGGGCGAAGGCCGGCCCGGCGACGGCCAGCGCGCTGGCGAGCGGGTTCGGCAAGCTCTGGCTCGACCGACGGGTCCGGGCCGACCTGGCCGAGAGCGTGCCGCAGATCGGTGCGCCCCGGGCCTGGCAGTCCGGGTACGACGGCCGGGGCGTGAAGGTCGCCGTCCTGGACAGCGGCTACGACCCGACCCATCCCGACCTCGCCGGCCGGGTCAGCGCGGCGGCCAGCTTCACCGGTACCCCCGACCCCACCGACCGGGTCGGGCACGGCACCCACGTCGCCGCCACCATCGCCGGCGCCGGCACCACCACCGGTCGTACCGGCGACCGGCGCCCCGGCGGCCCGGGTCGCGACGACACCGGGCCGGGCGGCAAGGGAGTCGCACCCGGCGCCCGACTGCTGATCGGCAAGGTGCTCGACGACCACGGGTCCGGGGACCTCTCCTGGGTGATCGCCGGCATGGAGTGGGCGGTCCGCCAGGGCGCCCGGGTGGTCAACCTCAGCCTCGGCGGCCCGGCCGGCGAGGGGCCGGACCCGGTCACCGAGGCGCTCGACGCGCTCTCGGCCAGCTCCGGCGCGCTCTTCGTGGTCAGCGCCGGCAACGCCGGACCCGGCCGGCAGACGGTCACCACCCCGGGCACCGCCGACCGGGCGCTGACGGTCGGCGCGGTCGACGACCGGGACCGGATCGCGGACTTCTCCAGCCGGGGCCCACGACTCGGCGACGGCGCGATCAAGCCGGAGATCACCGCCCCCGGGGTCGGTATCGTCGCGGCCCGCGCCGCCGGCACCAGCCTCGGCGAGGTGGTCGACGCCGGCCACACCTCGATGTCCGGCACCTCGATGGCCGCCCCGCACGTCGCCGGTGCGGCGGCGCTGCTCGCCCAGCGGCACCCGGACTGGCGGGCCGACCGGCTCAAGGCGGCCCTGGTCGGCAGCGCCACCGAGACCCGGGACACCCCGGTCTGGGCCCAGGGCGCCGGCCGGGTCGACGTCGCCGAAGCCCTGGCACAGCCGGTCACCGTCGACGCCGCGACGCTCGCCCTCGGCCGGGTCCCGGCCGGTACGCCGGCCCGGAGCGCCACCGTCGGCTTCACGAACTCCGGTCGCCGGCCGGTGACCCTCACCCTGGACGTCGAGGCCCACGACCTCGGAGCCGACCAGCGGCGGGCGGTACTCGGCATCTCGCCGGCCCGGCTCACCGTGCCGGCCGGCGGGCGGGCCAGCGCGGTCGTCCGGCTCGACCCGACCCGTACCGCCCCGAACCGGTACGCCGGAGTGCTGACCGCCCGGGGCGGCGGCAGCGAACTGCGTACCCCGGTCGGGTTCCACGTCGTCCCGCCGACCCGCCGGCTGACGATCCACGCGGTGGACCGGGACGGCCGGGCCCCCACCGACTTCTTCACCCGCTCCCAACTGTTCGATCTGGACACCGGCGAGGAACACTGGGCCCACTTCGGCGGCGGGCAACCCGCCACCGTCGAGCTGCCGGCCGGCCGCTACGCCGTGGCGACCTGGGTCTTCACCATGGCGGCGTCCGGCTTCCCGAAGGACGCCACGCTGCTCGCCGAGCCGGAACTGACCGTCGAGGCGGACCGGACCCTGCGCCAGGACGCCCGCAGCGGCCGGGAGATCCGCGTCGACACCCCGGACCGGACCACCGCCGCACAGGCCGCGCTGGTCTGGCAGCGCGGTACGTCCGCCGCCTCGCTCCTCTCCGGCGAGTCGTTCAACCTGAACACCATCCGCCGGATGTACGCGGCACCGACCCGGCCGGTCTCCACCGGTACCTTCCAGTTCTTCAGCCGGTGGGACCTGGCCGCACCGGCGCTCACCGCCACGGTGAGCGGCCCGGACGGCTTCCCGGTGCCGGAACCCCGGCCGGTCGACGGCGCACCCCTGCTGGACGGCCGCAGCAGCGCCCGGCTGGTCGACGGCGGCGACGGCACCCCCGCCGAGCTGGCTCGGGCCGGAGCCCGGGACGCGGTGGTACTCGTCCGGCTCGACCGGGGCGACGCGGAGGATCCCGGCGTCGCACAACTGCGGGCGGCCGGCGCGGCCGGTGCACGGGCCGTCCTGCTGGCCGGGCCGACGCCGGGCTACCACGAGGCCAACGGGTACGGCTCGCCGGTGCCGGCGTACCGGGTGGACGCGGACGTGGCGCAGCGGCTCCGGGCACGGCTGGCCTCCGGGCCGGCGACGCTCGCGCTGGACGCCGTCGCCCGGTCGCCGTACCGCTACGACCTGCTGCTGCCGGAACGGGGGCGGGTGCCGGCGGACCTGCACTACCGGGCCGGCGATCTCGCACTGGCCACGGTGGAGTCCGAGTTCCACCAGCACGCACCCGAGATGCTGGCCCGGGAGACCCGGGCCGGCTATCCGGACGGGGTGTCGACCGGCTTCGGATTCAGCCGGACCGTCACCGCCGCACACCGGCGTACCGACCACGTCAGCACCCGGGGCGTCGCGTGGCGGAGCAGCGGAATCCTGGAGGCGTACCAGGTCGGCAACCCGCAGGGGCAGCTCTGGGGGCCGCTGCGGACGTACCGGGCCGGCGAACGGGTCCAGCAGGTGTGGTTCCCGGCCCTGACCCGGCCCGCCGTGCCGGCGACGGTGACCCCGGACCACGCGTACGGGCTGCCGGTGAACCGGGCGTACGACGCCATCCGGGTCGCGGTCCCGCAGTACGCGGACGGCACGGCAACCGCGTACGGCTGGGTCGACGGCCGCTCCGACCGCAGCGAGCTGACCCTGACCCGGGACGGCAAGGTCGTCGGCCGCAGCAGTACCTCCTCCGCCCAGTTCACCGTGCCGGCCGGCACCGGGCGGTACCAGCTCCGCCTCGACGTCGCCCGGGACTCGTTCCCGGAACGTCCCTGGTGGACCACCTCCACCGCCACGTCGACGACCTGGACGTTCCGTTCCGGGCGGCCGCGCGGCTCCCGGCCGGCGGTGCTGCCGCTGCCGCAGCTCGGCTACGACATCGGGACCGACCTGACCAACACCGTCCGGGCCCACCGGCCGTACCGGCTGGTGCTGCGCCCCGGCTACCAGCCCGGTGCGACCGGACCGGGCCGGTTCACGGTCCGGGTCGCGGTCTCCTACGACGACGGGGCGCACTGGCGGGACGCGCCCGCCCGGGGCGGCCGGGAGGTGGTGGCGACGCTGCCGGCCGCCCCCGCCGGGGCGCGGTTCGGCACCGTCCGGGTGAGCGCCGTCGACCGGGACGGCAACCGGGTCGAACAGACCATCGTCCGCGCCTGGCGGGTGACGGGTTGAGCTGAGACGCCCGCCCGCGACCCACCCTCCCGATCGAACGGACCGGGGGTGGGACGGACCGTGGGCGACGGACCGCGTGTGACGGACCGTGGGTGCGACATTCCGGGTGGTGGCGCCGATACCGTGCCGGCACATCCCAGGGAGGCGAGAAATGGAGCACCTCGAACGTCCTGTCCGGCCCGGATGGCGCATCGCCGCCGCGGCCGCCGCCCTCGGCCTCGGCCTCGGCGTGTCCACTGTGGTCGCCGGCCCGGCCGGTGCCACGGCACCGGTCGGATACGTCCGGCTGGCCCACCTGTCGCCGGACACCCCGGCCGTCGACGTCTACCTCGGACCGGCCGACGGCACGACCGAACCGCAGGTTTTCAAGGCGGTCGGGTACGGCGTGCTGTCGCCGTACCTGCCGCTGCCGACCGGCCCGTACGCCGTGGCGATGCGTCGGGCCGGCGCGCCGAGTGGCGACCCGCCGGTACTCACCACGGGCGTGTCGGTGAAGCCCGGCGGGGCGTACACGGTCGCCGGTGTCGGCCGCTACGCCGAGCTGGGGCTGAAGGTGCTCGACGACGACCTGAGCGCACCCGCCGACGGCCGGGCGAAGGTTCGCGTGGTGCAGGCGTCGGTACGGGCACCGGTGGTCGACGTCACGGTGGCCGCCGGGCCGAGCATCGCCGACGCCGTACCCTTCGCCACCACCACGCCGTACCACCAGGTCGAGCCGGGGCGGTCGAAGCTGCGGGTGTCGGCGACCGGGGCGAAGGCGACCACGGCCGACGTGTCGCTGCGGAACGGGACGGTCTACTCGCTGCTGGTGCTCGACGCGGAGGCGGGCGGGTTGACCACCGAGCTGCGCGTCGACGCGCGGGGCGGGGTGGTGGTGCCGGACGGCGGGGTGGACGCCGGGGCCGGTGGGACGGCCGGGCCGGGCGGGCCGGCGTACCGGCTGGGGCTGGCTTCGGTCGGCGCGCTCGGTGCGGTCGTCGTGGTGGCGGTTGCGAGGTCCGCCGCCCGGCGCCGCCGGCACCCGTGACGGCCGGCCGGAACGCGCCGGGCGCCGTCGACCTGCTGCTCTGCGGGATCCTCGGGGTGAGCCTCGGCATCGCGGCGGCCGGCGACGCGGCACCGGCACCGGCACCGGTCCCGGTCGCAAACCCGGTCCCGGCACCGGTCCTCGTCCCGCCGCCGGGACCGGTCGCGCCGCCGCCCGTCGCATCGACAACGTGCCCGGAAGGCTGCCCCGACAACCCGGCCGGCGCCACCGACCGGGCCACCGGCGGCGCGCCGACCCGGGTACGCATCCCGCGGATCCGGGTCGACGCGGCCCTGACCCGGCTCCGGCTGGACCGGTCCGGCCGGCTCGGCGCCCCCCGCGACTTCGCCGAGGCCGGCTGGTACGCCGGCGGCACCGCGCCCGGGGACGTCGGGCCGGCGGTACTCGCCGGGCACGTCGACTCGGCCACCGGCCCGGCGGTCTTCGCCCGGCTGTCGGAACTGCGCCCGGGCGACCGGATCGAGGTACGTCGCGGCGGCCGGTGGCTCGGGTTCCGGGTGAGCGGGGCCGGCCGGCACGCCAAGGACGCCTTTCCGACCGACGCCGTCTACCGTCCCACCCCCGGCCCGGAACTGCGGCTGATCACCTGTGCCGGGGCCTTCGACCGGTCCACCCGGCACTACCGGGACAACCTGGTCGTCTACGCCGTCGCCGACCGGCCGGCGGTGATCCCGGTCCCCGCCGCCGGCCGGAACCCCGGCGTCCGGGCCGGGCCGGTCGGCTCAGACGGGGCGCCGGCCTGAGAAGCCGCACTCCACCCGGTGGTACCACCGCAGGTCGCTGTCCCCCTCCAGCCAGCACCAGAGCACCGGCCGGCCGTCCCGCTCGCCGGGGAAGTCGAGCAACACCGGAGCGAAGCCCTTGACCTGGATGTCGTGCCCGGTCAGCTCCTCCAGGATGCCGAAGATCCGCGCCTCCAGGCCCTTCACCTCGGCCAGCCCACCGAGCGGGCTCGCTCCCCGGTCGGTCAGGTCGGCCCGCAGCTCGGCCAGGTCGGCGCGGAGCACGATCAACTCGTCGATCCGGGGGCGCAGCGTCACGATCAGGTGACGTGCCTGGGCAAGGGTGAACACGGGCACAGTATGGGCCACCCGGGGCCCGACCGGACCGGACGCCCCGGTCAGTCGTTCTGCGCGGCGATCTCCCGCGCCCGGTCCCGGGCCGCCTCCAGCGCGGCCAGCAGCGCCGCGCGTACGCCGTGGTTCTCCAGCTCGCGGATGGCCGAGATGGTGGTACCGGCGGGCGAGGTGACCGCCTCGCGCAGCTTCACCGGGTGTTCGCCGGAGTCGCGCAGCATCACCGCCGAGCCGATGGCGGTCTGCACGATCAGCTCGTGCGCCACCTGGCGGGGCAGCCCGAGCAGGATGCCGGCGTCGACCATCGCCTCGACCAGCAGGTAGAAGTAGGCGGGGCCGGAACCGGAGAGCGCGGTCACCGCGTCCTGCTGCGACTCCGGCACCCGGATGGTCGCCCCCAGCGGCCGGAACATCTCCTCGGCGAGTTCCAGGTGCCCGGCGGTGGCGTGCACCCCGGCGGAGATCGCGGTCATCGCCTGGTCGACCAGGGCCGGTGTGTTGGTCATCACCCGGATCACCGGGGTGCCCTCCGACAGCCGCCGGGCGAAGAAGTTCGTCGGCAACCCCGCGCAGAGCGAGATCACCAGCTTGTCGGCGGGTACCTTCGGGCCGATCTCGTCGAGCAGCGCGTCGGCGTCCTGCGGCTTGACCGACACCGCGAGGACGTCCGCCTCGGCGACCGCGGTCAGGTTGTCCACCACCCGTACGCCGTACCGGGTGGCGATCTCCTCGGCGCGCCCCTGCCGCCGGGTGGTCGCCAGCAGCCGGTCCACCGGCCAGCCCGCGCGGAGCAGCCCGGAGAGCATCAGTTCACCGATCTTGCCGGTGCCGATCACGGCAACGGTGTGCGCTCCCGGCGCCATCGCTCCTCCTCGGGTGGAAGCCGTCAAGCCGTCGCTGACGGGGTGACCGCCCGGGTCCCGGGTGGCCGCCGCAGCCGGCGGAGGGTCGGTTCCGACCTCTCCGAGCCGGTGCGGCGGGTCACACCCGGCACCGCAGGTCGTCAGCTGCCGAAGAAGACCTCGGCCTCGGTGTAGCGGTCCAGCGGCACCGTCTTCAGCTCGCGGGTCGCCTCGGCCAGCGGTACCCGGACGATGTCCGTGCCCTGCATGGCGACCATCTTGCCCCAGTCGCCCTCGTGGACCGCGTCGATCGCCTGCAGGCCGAGCCGGGTGGCGAGCACCCGGTCGAACGCGGTCGGGGTGCCGCCGCGCTGGATGTGCCCGAGTACGACGGTCCGGGCCTCCTTGCCGGTCTTCGCCTCCAACTGCCCGGCGAGCCACTGCCCGATGCCGCCCAGCCGGACGTGCCCGAAGGCGTCCAGTTCCTGGTTGTGCAGCACCATCTGGCCGTCGAGCGGCTGGGCGCCCTCGGCGACCACCACGATCGGGGCGTACTGCTTCTGGAAGCGCTTCTCGACGTAGGTCGCGACCTGGTCGACGTCGAACTGCCGCTCGGGCAGCAGGATCACGTTCGCCCCGCCGGCCAGGCCGGCGTGCAGGGCGATCCAGCCGGCGTGCCGGCCCATCACCTCGACGACCAGGGTGCGGTGGTGGCTCTCGGCGGTGGTGTGCAGCCGGTCGATCGCCTCCATCGCGATGTTGACCGCGGTGTCGAAGCCGAAGGTGTAGTCGGTGGCGCCGAGGTCGTTGTCGATCGTCTTCGGCACGCCGACGACCTGGACGCCCAGCTCGTGCAGCTTGGTGGCGACGCCGAGGGTGTCCTCGCCGCCGATCGCCACCAGGGCGTCCACGCCCTGCTGCGCGAGGTTGGTCTTGATCTGCTCGACCCCGCCCTCGATCTTGAACGGGTTGGTCCGGGAGGAGCCGAGGATGGTGCCACCGCGCGGCAGGATGCCCCGCACCTCCGCGATGCCGAGCGGCTTGGTCAGCCCCTCCAGCGGGCCGCGCCAGCCGTCCCGGAACCCGACGAATTCGTGGTCGTAGCTGGCGACGCCCTTACGCACCACCGCTCGGATCACCGCGTTCAGACCCGGGCAGTCACCACCACCGGTGAGCACGCCGATACGCATGATCTGCTTCTCCTCCAGGAGCTTCGAATGAGCCCGTCAAGCCCCAGGGTGAAAGTCGGGTGAGACCGTCGGCGTCGTTGCCGGCCCGGGGCGGGCCGTCATTGCGCACTGTAGTCGCCCGCTCGGGGGCGGACCACCGCGCCCCGGACACCGTCCAGAGGCCGAACCGGTCACCGGGGCAGGCCCGGGGCGGTACGGGTCGAAACGGTCACGAGCCGCGCTCAGGAACGCCCCGGCCGGGCGTGCATCGCCTGCCAGCGGGCAAGATTGTGCCGGGCGTCGACCAGGGCGTCGTGCCGGTCCGAGGCGGCGTCCGGCAGCGGCGGGCTGCCCCGGTCCTCCCAGCGCTGGCGCAGCTCCTTGGTGAACCGGGGGATCTCCCGGGGCAGCGCCGGCATGGCCCCCCAGAGCTGGGCGAGCGCCACGTGGTCGTACGCCGCGTACCAGGCCCAGAGCTCCAGCTTCTCCCCCGGGCGGTCCCGGACCGGCTCCATCAGGAACTCGTAGAGATCGTCCCGGATCCGCTCGCGGGAGCGCCACGCCCCGTCGCCCGGCGAGGGCAGCTTGTCCAGCACGTGCCGGCGTACCCACGGCACGGCCCGGGAGTCGTCGAACTCGGTGGAGACCGCGTAGAACTCGCGACCGTACTCGTCGACGACACCGATTGAGACGAGGTCGACGAGCCGGCCGTCCTCGATGAACTCGCAGTCGTAGAAATAGCGGTAGACCATCGCCGCCATCCTCGCCCATCCATCCCGCCGTACGGGAATCGGGGGTGGAAATTCCACCATTCGGCGCCGGACTACCCGCTCGGGGTACGACTCGGGGCGGTCGGCGTGGTGATCGGCGAGTACCGCCGGATCACCACGCCTTCCCTCTCGGTCCGGCCGGCGCCCCCACGCCGGTCGTACCCGGGTCCGCCGCGGCCGGCCAGCGGGACTTGGCTCACCCTCCGGCCGGTCGCGGCTCCCCGCGCCCCCACGTATCCGCCACGCCCCCGTACGGTCCCCACCCAGTGGCGGATCTGATGTCAGAATGCCCCCTGGTCAGCGGCAGAACTGTCACAGAAGTGATTTCAGGGGTGTACAGCAAGCGACACGACCGTCATGATCTGATGTGTACCGCTACCGGACCCTACCGGTATCAGTTTCACCTTGCTTCTTCGGTCGGTTGCGGGTCGCCCGAGAGCAGAACTGGGTTATTTACCGGGGAGGGGTTGAGCCGTGGAGGTTCGCCTGCCTGAGCCGGGCGACGCCCTCACCGGCGTCGACATGTTCGCCGGCCTTGAGCCAGAGGTGCGTCAACGGGTGATCGCCGCGGCGGTGCCGCGCACCTACCGCAAGGGGCAGCTGCTCTTCGTCGAGAACGATCCCGGCGAGTCCCTGATCGTCCTGCGCCGGGGAGCGGTCGCGGTGTTCCGCACCGCCCCGACCGGCGAGCGCGCGGTGCTCAACGTCATCCGCCCGCCGGACGTACTCGGCGAGGTGTCCCTGCTGGACGCCTCCACCCGGTCGGCGTCCGCCGAGGCCATCGAGGACTGCACCGCGCTGGCGCTGTCCCGTGGCGCGTTCATGGAGCTGGTGCACTCCAACCCGCGCATCCTCGACGCGGTGATGCGGTCGCTGGGCGGGCTGATCCGCCGGCTGACCGAGCAGAACGCCGACCATGTCTTCCTCGACCTGCCCGGGCGGGTCGCCAAGACGCTGGTCCGGTTGGCCGGCGAGAGCCAGGCCCCGATGATCACCATCGAGCTGAACCAGAGCCAACTGGCCGAGATGGCCGGCGGTTCGCGGCAGAGCGTCAACCAGGCCATCGGGTCGTTCGCCAGCCGGGGCTGGCTGCGCACCGAGGGCCGGCGGATCGTGGTGACCGACGTGGCGGCGCTGCGCCGTCGCGCCGGCATGGCCGAGCGCTGACCCGTCCGCCGACCGGTCCACACCGAGCGATCGGCCAGCGCGGCGCCCGTCGGGGGTGTCGCACCCCCTTGGTACGCGTCGAGCGCGTCCCGACGTCGGCACGACCGTCTGGCGCCTCCGACGTCGGCGCCACCGTCGAGAGTGTCCGGTCACCGTCGACTCCGGACCGACGGCGCCGGTCGACGGTACCGGCGCGGTGGTCCGGTCCGGAAACGACTGCGGGCGTTCCGGAAGACCGACAACGGTTTCCGGAACGCCCGGTCAGTGCTGGGCGCCGCGACGATCAGGTCGCCCCGGGCCAGTTGGTCGTCTCCCGGCCGCCACCGCGGGTCGCCCCCGGCCAGTCGGGAGTCTCCCCGCCGACGATCCCGGCGGCCTGGAGCTTCGCCAGGGTGGCGGCGTCAACGTCGATCATGTCCCCTGAGGAGTGGCCGTTCCCTTCGCCATCGGTCCATTCCTTCTCCAGTCGGACGTACACCATTCCCCATCTCCCCTGATAAATCGTCGATCGGTAGGCGCCAATGACTGTATCTTGGATCACTATGGGTGGGACTGTCCGCTAGCTAACAGCCCGGTTCCCGACACCGGGCCGGGCGCTGATACTCGGCGGTGGCGAACCTCTCCCACACCACCGCTGGCGGCTCGGCGGAGCCGCCGGTCACGGCCGGGCGAGGCCATCCCGGTGGACGGCACGTCCCTTCGACACCGTAGGAGGACGGCATCTCCGCTACCTGCACCAGATGCGGCCGGATCGGTGCCGCTGGCGACCGTTACTGCGGCGGCTGCGGCACCGAGCTGACTCCGGCCTGTCCGCACTGCGACCAGCCACTGGCCGCGGATGCCGCGTTCTGCACGGCCTGCGGCAAGCCCCGGCCCGCCCAGCCCGGCCGACCGGCGGTGATGCCGCAGGAGGACCGGCGGCGGGTCAGCGTGCTCTTCGTGGACCTCATCGACTTCACCCCGTACGTCGAACGGGCCGACCCGGAACTGGTCCGGGGCATGCAGACCGCCTTCTTCTCGGCGGCCCGCCGGGTCATCGGGCAGTACGGCGGGGTGGTGGAGAAGTACATCGGCGACGCCGTGATGGCGTTGTTCGGGGCGCCGGTGGCGACCGAGACCGACCCGCTGCGCTGCGTACGCGCGGGTCTGGAGTTGCAGCGGGTGCTGACCCGGTTCACCCCCACCGGCGCGGACCACCTGCGGTTCCGGGTCGGGGTGGCGACCGGCGAGGCACTGGTCGACGTGGCCGCCGCCCGGGACGGCGGACAGGCCATCGTGGCCGGTGACGTGGTGAACACGGCATCCCGGATGCAGTCGGTGGCACCGCCCGGCGGGGTACTGGTCTGCGGCACCACGTACGCGCTGACCCGGGACGCGATCCGCTACTCCGAGCAGGCGCCGGTGACCCTGCGCGGCCGCTCCTCGCCGACCGAGGTGTGGCTGGCGCTCGCCCCGGTGGACCGGCAGCCGCCGGACCGGGAGCCGGACACCACCCCGCTGATCGACCGGGAACACGAGCTGGGGCTGCTGGTCAACGCACTGCACCGGTCGATCCGGGACCGCCTGCCGCAGATGGTGACGGTGCTCGGGCACGCCGGCATCGGCAAGAGCCGGCTGATCCGGGAGCTGTTCCGGCACACCGAGCGGCTGACCGACGAGCCGTTGACCTGGCGGGTCGGCCGCTGCCCGCCGTTCGGCGAGAACGTCACGTTCGCCGCGCTGGCCGACATCGTCAAGGCCGAGGCCGGGATCCTGGACACCGATCCGGCGCCGACCGCCACCCGGCGGCTGGAGTCGGCGCTGGTGGAACTGGTCGGGCCGGGTGCGGCGGACCGGCTGATGGACGCGCTGCGCCCGGTGGTCGGGCTGCCCGGACCGACCCTGCCGGCCGAGGAGTCCGAGTCGGCGTGGCGGCGCTTCCTGGTCGCGCTCGCCGCCCGCCAGCCGACCGTACTCGTCTTCGAGGACCTGCACTGGGCCGACGAGGCGATGCTGAACTTCGTCGAGCTGCTCGGTGCCTACGCCCAGAACGTGCCGCTGCTGCTGCTCTGCACCGCCCGCCCCGAACTGGTCAACCGGGAGCCGAGCTGGGCCGGCACCATCACCGGCTCGATGACGGTGACCCTGCCGCCGTTGCGGGACACCGGCATCGCCTCGCTCTACGGGCACATCTTCGGCCAGGCGGCCTTCTCCACCGACATGCTCAGCCCGCTGGTCGAGGTGGCCGACGGCAACCCGCTCTACGCCCACGAGTACGTCCGGATGCTCATCGAGCAGGGTGCGCTGCGCCAGTCCGGCCGGGGCTGGTCGCTGGAGAAGCAGCAGGACCTGGCGATGCCGGAGAGCGTGCACTCGGTGATCGCCAACCGGGTGGACCTGCTGGACGGCCCGGACCGGATGGTGCTGCTGGCCGCCTCGGTGGTGGGGATGCAGTTCTGGCCGGGCGCGGTGGCGGCCGCGCTCGGCCAGCCGGTCGAGTCGGTGGAGCGGGCGCTGCGCCGGCTGGAGCAGCGGGACTTCGTGCACGAGCAGGCGACGTCGACGATGGCCGGGCAGCCGGAGTTCCGGTTCCGGCACGTACTGGTCCGGGACGTCTGCTACCAGCGGCTGCCCAGGACCGAGCGGGTCGCCCGGCACGACCGGACGGCGGACTGGCTGGACGGCATGTCCCGGGGCCGGGACACCGACCTGGCCGAGGTGCTGGCCCACCACCGCTGGGCGGCGCACGAGATCGCGCACACCCTCGGGGTGGACACCGAGCGGTACGCTCCGCCGGCCCGGGAGGCGCTGCACCGGGCGGCCCGCCGGGCGTACGCGCTGCACGCGCTCGACGCGGCGGCCAACCACGCCGGCCGGGCACTCGGGCTGGCCGACGACAGCGATCCGGTCGGCCGGCTGCAACTGGAGCTGCTGCTCACCGAGATCTCGTACTTCCGCGACGGCACCGCCTTCCTGGCCGGCGGCGGCACCGACCAGTTGCACGTGCTGGCCGACCGGCTCTCCGCGCACGACGAGCCGGGCGGCGCGGCCCGGGCCTGGACACTGCTCGGCAAGGCGGCCTGGCTGCGGGCCGACCGCGCCGAGGCACTGTCCTGCCTGGACCACGCGGTCGAGCTGTTCGACGCGCTGCCGGACACCGCGCAGAAGGCGGACGCCTACGCCGAGCTGGGCCGGCTGCACATGCTGAACTACGAGCGCGACCCGGCGGTGGCGGCGGCGGGCGCGGCGGCCGACATCGCCGAACGCCTCGGCCTGGTCGAGACCCAGACCGACGCCCGGATCACCGTGGCGACCGCCCGCTACCAGTCCGGTGACCGGGCCGGGCTGGACGAGCTGCACACGATCCTGCGGTTCTGTCAGGACTCCCAGCTCGTCGTGCTGCCCCGGGTGGTACGCAACCTCTCGCACGTGATGCGGGAGGAGGGCGACTGGATCCGCGCCGACGAGCTGGTGGCGTCCTACTCGGCACTGGCCCAGGCCGAGGCGCTCTCCACCGGCGGCTCGGCGGAGGCGGTGCGGGCGTACTACGAGGGCGACATCGGGCGGCTGCTGACCGTCGCCGACGGTTTCGTGGACACCGCGGCCGGTCGCTGGGACATGCAGGTCCGGGGCATGCGGGCGTACCTGCGGGTGCTGCGTGCCGAGCCGGTGCCGGGGGCGACGCCCGCCGGCCGCGCCGGGGTGGCCACCCCGGACGAGGTGGACGACGTGACGGACGCCCTGGAGACCGCCCGGCGCAGCGGCTTCCACCGGCTGCACTGGAACATGCTGGGCCTGGGCGCGCTGTGCCGGGCCCTGCAGGGGCGTACCGGTGCGGCGGCGGAGCTGCTCGACGAGCTGGCCGACTCGTGGGCCAAGGTGCCGGCCCTGGCCAGCGGGGAGTGGATCCCGGCCGCCTCGTACGCCGCCGCGCTCACCGGCCGGGAATCGGCGGTCTGCGTCCGCGGCATGCTGGACGCGGTCACCCACTCGACGCTCTGGGTGGAGGCGGCGGTGCGTACCGTGACGGCGGCACTGGCCGGCACGGACGGCGACCACGCCCGGGCCGGGCAGCTCTATCTCGCGGCGGCGGAGAGCTACGGCCAGATCCCGGACGTCACCGACCGGATGCTCGGACTGGCCCTGGCCGCCGGTGAACTGGCGCTGGCCGGCGACGACTCCGCCGCCGAGGTGGCGCTGGCCGAGGTACGCGCCTTCGCGCTGCGCAACCGGGTGCCGGGGCTGCTCCGGCTCGGCCAGGCGCCGCCCGCCCCCGGTGCCAGTACCCCGGTGCTCGCCTCCTGAGCTGGCGCCACACCGCCGGGACGGCGGCCCGCTCCCCCGGACCGGCCGTCGAACCACGGACCGGCCGTCAGACCACGGACCGGCCGTCAGACCACGGACCGGCCGTAGGCTCCGGGCAGCCGGCGGAGTTCCGGGCAGCCGTCGCGGGGTCTCAGGCGGCCAGCGAGTCGGCGGGCGGCTCGGCGGTCACCTTGCCGGCCGCCGCCTTGAGTTGCTGGTTCTTGATCTTCTGGGCGTAGATGTCGACGTACTCCCGGCCGGAGAGTTCCATCAGCTCGTACATGATTTCGTCGGTGATCGCCCGCTCGACGAAACGGTCGCCGGACATGCCGGCGTACCGGGAGAAGTCCAGCGGTCGACCGAACCTGATCTTGACTCGCTTGATCTTCGGCAGCAGCTTCCCGGGCGGCTGGATCTCGTCGGCGTTCAGCATCACCACCGGCACGACCGGGGCGCCGCTCTCCAGGGCGAGCCGGGCCACCCCGGTCTTGCCGCGATAGAGCCGGCCGTCCGGCGAGCGGGTGCCCTCCGGGTAGATCCCGGCGAGGTTGCCGGCCCGCAGCACCTCGAGTTGGGTGTCCAGCGCGGCCTGCGCGGCCCGCCCGCCGGAGCGGTCGACCGGGATCGTGCCGGTACCCACGAAGAACATCCGCACCAGAGCGCCCTTGAGCCCCTTGCCGGTGAAGTATTCGGCCTTCGCCACGAAGGTCACTTTTCGCTTGACCATCAGTGGCATGAAGATCGAATCGGAGAACGACAGGTGGTTGCTGGCGATGATCGCCGGGCCGGACTCGGGGACGTTCTCCCTCCCCTCGACCTGCGGCCGGAAGATCAACTTCAGCCAGGGCCCGAGGATGACGTACTTCATCAGCCCGTACAGCACCAGTGTCCTTCCCGAGCGTCCCGCGCGTCCCCACGTCGACCGCCGACCGGGCACGACGCACGGGTACGCGTGATGGCGCCGTCGACGGCCGCGGGCGGGAACTGTCGGCAAGAAGCCTACGAAGCGGGTACGCCGCGCCACAACGCACTCCCGCAACCCGTGCCCGCCGTGTCACGATTCATTGCACGGCAGATGCGGCGCAGCCGGCGGTCGGCAACACGGCCGGGCGCCACAGGCCGGTAGGGAGGGTGTCGGGGTGTCAGCGGGTGGCGCCCGCCGGGGACGGCGGGACAACGGGCTGGAGGCGACGGAGTACGCCGTCGCCGGCGACGTGGACCCGCGGCTTGGCGAGCATCTGCTCGACGTGCTGGCGGCGGGCGGCATCGCCGCCTACCTGCAACCCTCCGCCGATCTCAATCCGGTGACCCGGACCACCACCGTGCCGTCCCGGCCGGTGGACCGGCTCTATGTCGACCGCAGCTTCCTGGCCACCGCCAAGGACTACCTGAGCCAGCTCGCCGACGAGGAGACCCCGAGCCAGCCCCCCGCGCCGCGCCCCGATCCCGATCGGGACCCCGACGTGGAGGCGGAGTGGGCCCGGATCGTCGCCGGCTACCACACCGAGGTCGCGGCGGACTCCCGATCCTGGCCCGCCGCCGAGGACGTCGCGGTCGGCGAGACGACGGAACGGGCCACCGGGACCGCGACCAGCCGTCCGGGGACGGAGCTGTCCGGGCCGCCCGACCAGGGCGTACGCCGGCTGCCGTCGGCCACCGAGATCTCCGGAATATCGGTCGGCGGCCGGGCCGACGACCCCTCGCTGCTCGACGGGCTGGACACCTTCGGTGCCGACCTTCCCGACGACCAGGACGAACGGTACGTCCCGCCGCCGCCACCGCCGCTGCCCCGACTCTCGAAGTACGCCGTCGTCGGGGTGCTCGCCATCGTCACCGGCTTCGTGCTCTTCCTCTTCCCGCACCTGCTCCCGATCGACCGGGGCCTGGTCACCGTGCTCGGCTTCGCCGGCATCCTCGGCGGTTTCGTGACGCTGATCTGGCGGCTGCGGCCAGGCAACGAGGAGGACGACGACCCCGACGACGGAGCGGTGGTCTGACCCTCGCCGTCCAAATCGCGAGATTCATCACCACGTGGAGGCAAGGCGTAACACTCGCGTAATTTCGCGTCAGTAGGAATACTGCTGTAAGTTACCTTCCCCTCACGACTACCCCGATCGCTCCTATTCGCGGTGGTCGCCTCGCCCGGAACGAGGTGCCCGATTGCGACAGAGTTCCCTCGTGGTGGTGGCCAACCGGCTGCCCGTCGACGACAGCGTGGCGCCGGACGGCGCCTGTGAATGGCGCCGCAGCCCCGGCGGGCTGGTCAGCGCCCTGCATCCCCTACTCCAACACACCCCGGCGACCTGGGTGGGCTGGGCCGGCGGCACCGGTCCCGCCCCGATGATCGCCGACATCGACCGGGTACGCATGCACACCGTCCCACTGGCCGGCAACGACGTACGGGACCACTACGAGGGCTTCGCGAACTCGACGCTCTGGCCGCTCTACCACGACGCGGTGGAGCAGCCGGTCTACCACCGCCGCTGGTGGGAGGCGTACCAACGGGTCAACCAGCGGTTCGCCGAGGCGGCGGCGGAGGCGGCCGAGCCGGGCGCCGTGGTCTGGGTGCAGGACTACCACCTGCAACTCGTGCCCGGCCTGCTCCGGGCGATCCGCCCGGACCTGCGGATCGGCTTCTTCATGCACGTGCCGTTCCCGCCGCCGGAGCTGTTCATGCAGCTCCCCCGCCGCTCCGAGCTGCTGCTCGGGCTGCTCGGCGCCGACCTGGTCGGCTTCCAGCGCCCGCAGGCGGCACACAACTTCGCCCAACTCGCGACGAAGGTGCTCGGGCTGGCCGCCACCGACCGGCGGATTGCCGTGGACGACCGGGTGGTGCGGATCGGCGCGTTCCCGGTCTCCATCGACATGGCCGAGATGGAAGCGCTGGCGGGGCGCCCGGACGTGGTCACCCGGGCCGCCCGGATCCGGCGGGACCTCGGCGACCCGCAGCACGTGCTGCTCAGCGTCGACCGGATGGACTACACCAAGGGCATCGAGCAGCGGTTGAAGGCCTACAGCGAGCTGCTCGCCACCGGGCACGTCAAGGTGCGGGACACGGTGATGGTGCAGGTGGCGGTGCCGAGTCGGGAGCGGGTCGAGCAGTACCAGATCCTCCGCGACCGGGTCGAGCGCGAGGTCGGCCGGATCAATGGCGAGTTCGGCCGGGTCGGCGAGCCGGCGATCCACTACCTCACCCAGCCCTTCGACCGGGCGGAACTCGCCGCGCTCTACCGGGCCGCCGACATCATGGCGGTGACCCCGCTGCGGGACGGGATGAACCTGGTCGCCAAGGAATATGTCGCGGCCCGGGTCGACAACGGCGGCGCGCTGCTGCTCAGCGAGTTCGCCGGTGCCGCCGCCGAGTTCCCGGAGGCGTTCCTGGTCAACCCGCACGACCTGGAGGGACTCAAGCTGACCCTGATGCACGCGCTCCAGGCCATCCCGGCCGACCTGACGGCCAGGATGACCGCGATGCGCGCGCAGCTCCGGGTCAACGACATCCAGGCGTGGGCCCGGTCCTACCTGACCGCGCTGGACCAGAGCGGCAGCCTCGCCCAACAACTCACCACCAACTAACCGGCCGAGCGAGGCGAGTCATGATCCGGTAGCGTTCCGCTCGCCAGAGCGTGCCGAACGCTACCGGATCATGCGGTGCGTCGGGGTGGATGGTTAGGCGGCGGGGTCTTTGTCCAGCCAGTCGAGGATCGCGTCGATCGGCTCCCGCCACCGGGCGTCCAGCATCATGTCGTGCCCCATGCCCGGAAAGAGCAGCGGGGCGACGCCGTACCGGCCGGCCGTCCGGGTCAGCGCCGACGGCGGCACCACCCGGTCGTCCGGGCTGCCGACCACCAGCATCGGTGGGTTGCCCACCGCCGGCTCGACCGGCCGCTGCCGGAGCAGTTGCCACTGCGCCCGGGCGGAGGCCCGGCCGAGCCGGGCGGCGTACTCCCGGGCCGCCGCGTCCGGCAGCTCCCGGCTGAACAGCTGGCGGTGGTGCAGCCGCAGCCGCCCGCCGAAGACCGCCGGCAGCGTACCGGCGGGGTTGCGCAGCAGCGCGGTGCCGAGCGTGCCCCAGCCGCCGAAGACCGGCGCGACCAGCACGCCGGCCCGGGCCGGATAGCGGGCCAGCGCGTGTGCCACCACGAGCGCGCCGGCACCGTGCCCGACCAGCACCGCCCGCCGGTCCAGGCTCGTCGCCACCTGGACCACGTCGTGCGCGTACGCCCGCAGCGTCGCCTTCGGCGCCGGGCCGCTGCCGCCGTGCCCGCGCAGGCTGACCGCGTGCGCCGGAAACGCCCGCGACGCCGCGTGTTCGAGCCAGTGCTCGGCGAACGCCCACGCCCCGTGCCCGAACCCGGGTACGAAGAGCAGCGGCGGCTTGCCCTCCGGCGCCTCCGGCGTGGCGGCGCGCACCTCCCGGAACACCGCCGGCACCGGGCGGGTCCAGTCCCGCACCCGTACGACCCGGGTCTTCACGCCGCCACCTCCAGCTCGTCCAGGGTGCGCTGCAACACGCGCAGATAGTCGATGTGCCCGATCTCGAACCAGTGCCGGGTGCTCTCCTTCACCTGGGCGGAGTGCCACCGGTTGCCGGCCTCGGCGTCGACCCGGGCGGCGAAGGAGCGGGCCCGTTCCGGCGCCGCCTCGCGCAGCCGCAGCCAGCGGGCGATCAGCACGGCCTGCCAGTGCACCAGCGGCAGCAGGCCGGAATCCGGCTGGAGCAGGCCGGCCACGGCCAACGTCGGGTGCCGCCGGGGGAAGGCGTTGAGGTAGAGGGCCGGTCGGCCCGACGCGTCGGTGCCGAGCAGCTCCGGTGCGAGGAACTCGAAGCGCGGGAGGTAGCCGGTGGCGAAGACCACCAGGTCCGGCTCGATCTCCCGCCCGTCGACCAGGGTGACGCTGTTGCGGCGGAACCGTCCGACGTCCGGCACCGGGGTGATCGATCCGTGCCCGAGCTGGTAGACGAGGTGGCTGTTGACGATCGGGTGGGTCTCGAAGACCCGGTGGTCGGGGCGGGGCAGGCCGAACCGGGTCAGGTCGCCCACGGTCAGCTTCAGCACCCGGTGGAAGAGCCACTGCCGCAGCCGCAGCGGCAGCCGGTACGGGGCGAGGGAGTCGTTGACCTGGTCGGCCGGGCGACCGAAGGCGTACTTCGGGGCGTACCAGTAGCCGCGCCGGGTGGAGTGCCAGCACTTCGCCGCCTGCTGACCGGCCTCGACCGCGATGTCGCAGCCGGTGTTGCCGGCACCGACCACGAGTACCCGCTTGCCGCGTATCTGGGTGGCGTCCTTGTACGCCGACGCGTGGATCACCTTGCCCCGGAACTCGTCCAGCCCTTCGTAGGCCGGCATCTTCGGCGCCCAGTTGTGCCCGTTGGCCACCACCACGGCCGCGTACCGGGAGGTGCGCTCGGCGCCGTAGCCGCCGGTGCTGCGGGTGGTGACGTCCCAGCGCTCCCCGTCGGCCGGCTCGACCCGGACCACCTCGGTGCCGAACCAGATGTGCGGCCGCAGGTCGAAGTGGTCGGCGTAACGCTCCAGATAGGACAGTAGCTGGCTGTGGTGCGGATAGTCCGGCCAACTGTCCGGCATCGGGAAGTCGGGGTATTCGGTCAGGGGGCGGGACGAGATGAGGTGGGTGCTGGCGTAGACCGGACTGCGGTCGTGCCGCCAGTTCCAGGCCCCGCCGACGCCGGTCTCCCGTTCGTAACAGTCGACGCCGAAGCCGTACTCCTTCAGGTTCTTGGTCGCGGTGAGGCCGCTGGCCCCGGCGCCGATCACGCAGACGGTGCCGCCCCGGTCGTAGACCGGTCGTCCGTCCCGCCAGAGGGTCGCGGCCGGGTCGTTGCTCTCCTGGTCGCTGAAGGTGGACACCGAGAAATCTCCTTTTGTCCGGCACGAGTGCCGACGTGCGGGGGAATCCTCTCGGCTGCCGTCGCCCTTGTCCAGCCCAACGCGCACCGTTCTGCGCTAATCGGGGTACGGGTCCGCACGAGCTGCGGCTGGTCGGCGGCGGTCGACCCGCGCCGCCTCCCGCAAGAGTTTCGGTGGATCGTGCCGTCCGTTCCTCTTGCGGGAGGCGCGGTGTCTCCTCTTGCGGGAGGCGCGGTGTCGCTTTGTCCGCACACCACCGGCGAACCGGTTCGCCCGGTGATCGTCGAGCGTCACCCAGCTCAGTACCCGAAGATCATCCTGTAGGCCACCTCGGGCAGGAACTGCCCGGCGCTGGAGCCGCCGCCGACCCCGCAGTTGCCGTCGGACTCGCCCGGCGTCTTGAGCCACAGCAGCATCTCGGCGCCGCCACCGAGCTGGGTCGGTGTGCCGATCCTGCGGCCGGCCGGGTTGCACCACTCACCGTTGGACCCGTTGCCGTTGCGGCTGGTGTCGATCACGAAGGGCTTGGTGTAGCCG
The DNA here is from genome assembly GCF_036421995.1 of Plantactinospora veratri. Taxonomy (NCBI): domain Bacteria; kingdom Bacillati; phylum Actinomycetota; class Actinomycetes; order Micromonosporales; family Micromonosporaceae; genus Plantactinospora; species Plantactinospora veratri. The sequence continues at coordinate 218,722 of NZ_JAZGQL010000006.1, read as the reverse complement.
AAGTTGTTCCGCAGCGTGGAGGCGACCGAGTTGCCGTAGTTGGTGTTCTCACCGGTGGTGAAGTAGTTGGATACGTTGAGCGCGAAGCCGTGGGCGTTGGCAACGCCGGCCATGTTCAGGCGTTGTGCCATCGTCTGCGCGGCGACCCAGCCGGGGTTGCCCGCGTCGAGGTAGGCCCACGTGTTGGGCGCCTTGGACCGGAACTGGTTGGCGGCCCGGCTGAGCATGCCGACGCGGTCGTTGATCTGTGCCTGGCTCATGCAGTTGAAGTCGCCGAGGGAGTCCGGTTCGAGGACCACGACGGCGGGCCGGTTGCCGATGGCGCCGGCGAAGGCCGAGATCCATGCGTCGTAGGCGGCGACGCTGCCGGCACCACCACCGGAGTGTCCGCCGCAGGCGTCTCTGCCGGGCAGGTTGTAGGCCACGAGCAGGGGGAGTTTGTCGACGGCGTCCGCGGCGCCGACGTAGTTGCCGACCGCGGCGCCGATGTCGCCACTCCAGTTGCCGAACCAGGAGGCCATCGGTTTCTGGGCGATCTCGGTCCTGATCGCGCTGGCGCGTCCGTCGCCGGAGTTGGCGGCGGCCCACGTCGCGGGGCTGGAGTTGGGATTGACGTAGAAGCCGCTGGTCTGGCTGACCGGGTCGGCGTGGGCGGCCGACGAGCCGAACAGGATCGTCGGGACCGCCACTGCCAGCGCGCTTGCCAGCGCGAGCAACGGACGGGCGGGTCGTCTCATCGCGAGTCTCCTAGAGCGTTGGGACGTGCATCGACATGAACTGGTGCTGGGTGCCCGGACGTCGCTCGCGGGCGACCGGCGAGGGAGGCGCCGCGGCGCGGACGTCCGGATCCCGAAGCTGACCGATCGACCTCCACCGGCCTGACCACCGCGCTGCGGGCCGGCTCCCTGTGGGGGCGGCGTCGAGGCGCTGGCGCACTCCTACGGGCCGAGGTGTGGGCGATACTGGAAGCGCTTCCGGGAGATCCTATCCATTAACATCGATTTAATGGTGGGGATCGAGCGAGTAAAAGTCAAGGTTGCTCCACGGCATCGGCTTCGGTGCGTCGCCCTCTGATGGTCGAAACTGGAAGCGCTTCCAGTCGTGTCGACCTTGGCCGCCGGAGGCCGATACCATCTAGCGGCGAGGTCAGCACCGCCGGTACGGAGGTTGGCGCCGATCGAGCCACGCCGGGTGCCCCGTCGCCGGCCTGTCCCGACGTTCGGCCGGAAGGACGCGGCATCAAGATGGAGACTCGGCGCCAGCCCACGCTCGACGAGGTGGCCGCGCGCGCCGGGGTGTCCCGCTCTGCGGCGTCCCGGGTCCTCAACAAGGCGCCGCACGTCAGTCGCGCCACCCGCGACGCCGTCGAGCGGGCCATCAAGGAACTGGGGTACCGGCCCAACCGCACCGCTCGCGCCCTGGCCACCCGGCAGACCGGAATCGTCGCCCTCGCCATCTCCCACGACGACCCCGAGTTGTTCGCCGATCCGTTCTTCGGTCAGGTCATCGTCGGTGTCTCCTCGGCACTCGAGGACACCGACCTGCACCTGCTGTTGTGCCTGGCCAGCCCCGGCCGGGGCCGGTCACGGCTCACGAACCTGCTCAACACGCGCGGCGTCGACGGCATCATGTTGATGGCGCTGCGCGGAGACGACCCGCTGACCCACATCGTGCGCCGAGCCGGCCTGCCGGCCGTGTACGGCGGTCGACCGCTGCACTTCAAGCCGCAGTGGTTCGTCGACTCCGACAACCTCGGTGGGGCGCGACTCGCTACCGAGCACCTCATCAGCCTCGGCCGAACCCGCATCGTCACCATCACGGGCGAACTGGGCACCGAAGTCGGCACGGCCCGCTACCGCGGCTATCGCGAGGCGTTGATCATGGCGGGTCTGACCCCGTACGGCATGGCGGAGGGTGACTTCACCGAGGGCAGCGGCGCCGCGGCGATGACAAGGCTGCTCGACGACCACCCGGATCTCGACGCCGTCTTCGCCGGCAGCGACAACATGGCGGCCGGGGCCATGCGGGTGCTGAGCGAGAGAGGTCGGTCCGTACCGGCGGACGTGGCGGTCGTGGGCTTCGACAACCTGGGAATCGCCGAACGGACCGACCCACCGCTGAGCACGGTCCATCAGTCGATCCAGTCCCTGGGCAAGGAGATGACCCGGGTGCTCATCGAACTCATCGCGGGGCGGGAGACCGCCTCCCTGATCCTCCCCACCAGACTGGTACTGCGCGGCTCCGCGTGATCGGTCGACGTCGCCGCGCCACGGCGATTCAGCCGGCCGCCGGCAACAGCAGGTCGGCGCGGATCGGGAAGTGGTCGCTGGCCCGCCGGGTCTGCTCGGTGTCCACCACGTCGTAGCCGAGCACGCTGATCCGGGGGTCGACGAAGAGCGCGTCGATCCGGTCGCGCGGCTGCCGGCACGGGAACGTGAACCGGGACTCGCCGCCGGCCACCACGGCCGCGTCGGTCAGCCCGTCGGCCACCGTACGCCAGGCGCCGCCGCCCGAGTTCTCGTTCAGGTCAGCCCCGACCACCACCGGCAACCGCGTCGCGGCCAGCTCCTGCTTGAAGAGGTACGCCTGACCGGGGCGCTCGGTCGGGTCGGTGGAGAGGTGCGAGCCGGCCAGGGTGAACCGGGCAGCCCCGACCCCGCACTCGGCGAAGACCGCGCCGCGCATGTGCCGCCCCGGCGTGAGCGGAAACTGCCGGCACCAGGTCTGGTAGACCCGGACCCGGAGGCTCGTCAACAGCAGGTTCCCCAGGGCCGGCAGGCCGCCGCCCGCGACCACCAGACCGAGCCGGTCGGCCAGGGCGGCGGACTTGTGCCGCCAGCGGAACCGGCGCGGCGCCTCCTGCACGATCACCACGTCCGGCTGCAACGCCCGGACCGCCCCGGCCAGCGCGTCGGTGTCGTCCCGCTGGCCGTGCACGTTGTAGGAGAGCACCCGAAGGCGCACCGGTGCCGCCTCCGCACCGACGGACTGCTGCTGCTGACCCACGCCGTACCCCTTGCTCGTCCGTTCCTTCCCGCCCCGCGCCGGGCTAGCGACGCCGGGCCAGGTCGGCGGCGCCGACCATGCCGGCCGAGTTGCCCAGCTCGGCGGGGCGGATCTCGGCCACCGGAATCTTGGCACGCGCGGCGAGAGCGTCCGTGAAGGAGCGGCGGGTCGGGCCCATCAGCAGGTCACCGGCCTCCACCACGCCACCCCCGACCACCAGCACCTGCGGGTCGAGGATCTGCGCCATGTCGGCCAGCCCGATGCCGAGCCAGTGCCCGATCTGCGCGAACGCGGTGCTGGAGACCGGGTCGCCGGAGCGGGCGGCGGCGGTCACCATCGGGCCGTTGATCGCGTCGACGTCACCGCCGGCCAGGTCGAGCAGTACGGTGGCCCGGCCCGGCTCCTGCCGCGCTCCGGCCCGGGCGAACCGGACCAGGGCGTTGCCGCTGGCGTACTGCTCGATGCAGCCGAGCCGGCCGCAGCCGCAGAGGTGGCCGTCCGGCACCGAGAGCATGTGCCCGAGTTCGGCGGCGATGCCGTGCGCGCCGCGCAGCAGCTCCCCGCCGAGCACGATGCCGCCGCCCACCCCGGTACCGATGGTGAAGAGCACCATCGAGTCGTCGGCGTCCCGGGCGGCCCCGTGCCGGAACTCGGCCCAGGCGGCGACGTTGGCGTCGTTCTCCACGATCACCGGCAGCCCGACGGCATTGCCGACGAAGTCGCGCAGCGGTTCGTCCCGCCAGGCGATGTTCGGGGCGAACAGCACCGTGGACCGGTCGGCGTCGATCCAGCCGGCAGCGCCGATCCCCACCGCCTCGACCTCGTGCTCGGCCGCCAGCTCCTTGACCACCTCGACGATCACGTCCCGGGTCCTGGCCACGTCCTCGGCGGGGGTGTCCCGGCGTGTCCGCGCCCGCACCCTGCCGTCGACGTCGACGACCCCGGCGGCCACCTTGGTACCTCCGACGTCGACTCCGATGGTCAGCGTCACCGAGCCGCTCCCCTCTGCCACACCGCGCCCACGCGGTCACTGTCCCGCCACTGCCGCCGTACCGTGCCGTTCCCACCCGGCGCCACCGGCGGACCCGTCCCGGCGGTCAGCCGTCCTCGCCGGGGGCGGCCTGCTCGCCGGGACCGGCGGCGACCGGTCCCTCCGGGGGCCGCGACGCGGGCACCGGGGGTCGTCCGGTGGCCGGCGGCGCGGCGGGCCGGGCCTGCTCCGCCCCGGCCGGGGTCACCCGGTCCGGACCGGCGGTCGTCCCGGTCTCCCCGGTTCCGGCCTCGGCACGGGTGGCGGCCGCCCAGACGTCGTCCGGCTCGCCCGCCGGCCACGAATCATGCCTGGTACTGGTCGCCTCGCGCCACACCGTGTCGTGCCGGGGCCCCGGCACGTCGGCCGACGGGGCCCCGGGCGGGGCGCCGGGAGCCGTGGAATGCTGCGCGGCGCCCCCGCTCCCGGCGCTGACGTCCGGGTCGGTGGTGCTCGCGCGGGTGGCTGCCGCCCAGCTGTCCCCGGTCGTCGCCCAGCTGTCCCCGGTCGTGTCGTCGCCGGTCGCGGAACCGGCGGTACCGCCGCCCGGACCGGTGCCGCGTTCGGCGGGGGCGGTGACCGAGGAGAGGGCGCGCAGCAGGCTGGCCACTCCGGCCGCGAAGTCACCGGCGCCGGTGGCCAACCGCTCGGCGAGGCTCGGACTCGGGTCGCGCAGCGCGGCGATCGACCGGCAGACCGGGCAGACACAGCACTCGGGATCACCGGTGGCGAAACCGTCCCCGAACCGCGCCCCGGTCCCGGAGGGCGCCCCGGTCCCCGAGAACGCTCCGGTCCCCGAGAACGCTCCGGTCCCCGAGAACGCTCCGGTCCCCGAGAACGCTCCGGTCCCCGAGGGCGCCCCGGTCCCCGAGGGCGCTCCGGCCGGCGACTCCCCTCCGTCGTCGGACGGCGCTCCGGCTGTTGTCCGGCCCGATTGCGCCCCGGGTGCGGTCCGGCCCGATTGCGACGGCACCCCGCCGGTCGGCGGCGCTGTGTCGTCGAGAGGTGGTGGGATGACGTCGCCGGGAGGTCCCGAGGTGGCGTCGCCGGGAGGTCCCGAGGTGGCGTCGCCGGGAGGTCCCGAGGTGGCCGCCAGCCCGGACTCCGCCGTCGCGCCGTGCGGCCGGGTCGGACGGGTCGGTTGGGTCGGACGGGTCGGTTGGGTCGGACGGGTCGGTTGGGTCGGTTCGGCGGGGTTCCGCGCGGCGCCGTCCGTCGGCGGGGCACCCGGGGTGGCCGGCTCGGGGCGGTCCGCTCGGGGCACCACACCGCTCTGGTCCAGCACCTCGGAGATCATCTGGCCGAGCGGGCCGAAGGACACCGCCCGGTCCCGTGCCTCCGACGCGGCCGACCGGGCCATCGCCAGCGCCGCGGCGACCAGCCGCTCGGCCTCCTCCCGGGCGGAACCCGGATCGGGTGTTCCCCCGTACGAACCACTGTCGTCCATGATCGGCTCCTCTACGCCCGCCCCGCCCGAGGTGGTCCCGGTATCCGGCCCGGAGCCGTCACCGCCCTCCGGGCCACCGTCGCGCCCAGGGTCGCCGTCGCGCCCGGGAGCGTCACCGGGTCCCGTCAAGAGTTTCCACCCGCCGTTTGAGCTGCGTCAGGGCGGCATCCATGATCATCTTCTCGGCCTTGCGCCGGAACATCCCCAACATGCCGACCGAGAGCTCGACCTCCAGGGTGTAGGTCACCGTCGAGGTGCCGTCCCCGTTGTCCTCGATGTCGTAGGACCCGTTCTGGACCTTCTGCATCCGCGAGGGCTCCACCAGGTGCCACTCGATCCGCGAGACGTCCTCGGCGTACTCGTAGGCCAGGGTGTACTCGTCGGTCATCACCGAGGCGTCGAGCACGAACCGCACTTGAGCCGGGTAACCGTCCTCGTACTCCTCGAGCACCTCGACCCGCTTCACCGCGTCGGCCCATTCCGGATAGCGCGGAAAGTCGCAGATCACCGCCGTTACCCGAGCCGGCGGCGCGGCTATGACGATGGACTGGGTGGAGGAATCCGCCATGCCCGGCAGGCTACCGCGCAGCGGGGCGACTCCGACTGACCGCCTCGACCCATTCGTTCCGACTCGACCCACCTGGTCGGGCGGTCCGGTTCGCTCGAAGGTAGGTTGCGGGTAGTCCGACCGGCCGGGCTGGCCGGGTCGATACGAGCACGAGGGAGTGCAGGTGCGCGAGTTCTCGGTTCCCCCAGCGGTCACGATCGGGGACGCGGCCAACCTCACCGACCCGGTCTGGGACAACGCCGAGGAGGCCCCGGAGAGCGTGCAGTTCGTCCGGCGGGCCGTCGACGCCGCCGGACAGCAGGACGGCTGGACGGACGTGACCTGCCGGCAGTTCCGCGACGAGGTGGTCGCGGTGGCCCGGGGACTGATCGCCGCCGGGATCAACCCGGGCGACCGGGTCGGGCTGATGAGCCGCACCCGCTACGAGTGGACCCTGATCGACTACGCGATCTGGGCGGCCGGCGGGGTGACCGTACCGATCTACGACACCTCCAGCCCCGAACAGGTCGCCTGGATCCTCTCCGACTCCGGGGCGGTGGCCTGCGTACTGGAGACGAACGGGCACGCGATGACGCTGGCCGGAGTCCGGGACCGGCTACCCGGCCTGGAGCAGGTCTGGCAGATCGAACTCGGCGGCATCGACGAGTTGGTGGCGCTCGGTGGCCGGGTCGACCCGGCCGAGGTCGACGTACGACGCAAGGCGGTCAAGGCGGCCGACATCGCCACCATCATCTACACCAGTGGCACCACCGGACGCCCCAAGGGCTGCGTACTGACCCACCGGAACATGCTCTCCGACATCTGCAACGCCATCCCGGTGCTGCCGAACCTCTTCAACGAGGGCGCCTCGACCCTGCTCTTCCTGCCGCTGGCCCACTCGTTCGCCCGGCTGATCCAGATCGGCACGGTCCGGGCCAGGGCCACCGTGGCGCACAGCGCCGACACGAAGAACCTGGTCGACGAGCTGAAGGAGTTCAAGCCCAGCTTCGTGCTCTCGGTACCCCGGGTCTTCGAGAAGGTCCACACCGGCGCGGTGCAGAAGGCGACCGACGAGGGGAAGGCCAAGATCTTCGCCACCGCCGAGCAGGTGGCGATCGCGTACAGCCAAGCCCTGGACACGCCGTCCGGACCGAGCCTGGGCCTGCGGCTGCGGCACCGGGTCTTCGACCGACTGGTCTACCGCAAGCTCCGGGCCGCGCTCGGCGGACGCTGCCAGAACGCCATCTCCGGAGGAGCACCGCTCGGCGCCCGGCTCGGGCACTTCTTCCGGGGCGTCGGGGTGGTGGTCTACGAGGGGTACGGGTTGACCGAGACCTCCCCGGCGGTCGCGGTGAACCTGCCCGGGGCCATCCGGATCGGCACCGTCGGCCGGCCGCTGCCGGGGGTGACCGTCCGGATCGCCGACGACGGAGAGATCCTGATCTCCGGTGACGTGGTCTTCCAGGGTTACTGGAACAACCCCGAGGCGAGCGCCGAGGTGCTCACCTCGGACGGCTGGTTCCGCAGCGGCGACCTCGGCGAACTGGACGACGACGGCTTTCTCTGCATCACCGGGCGGAAAAAGGAGATCATCGTCACCGCCGCCGGCAAGAACATCGCCCCGGCCGTACTGGAGGACGGGATCCGGGCGCACCGGCTGATCAGCCAGTGCATGGTGGTCGGCGACCGACGGCCCTTCGTCGCCGCGCTGGTCACCATCGACGAGGAGGCGCTGCCGGCCTGGCTGCGCGAGCACGGCCGGCCGGACGGCACCCCGGTCGGGGAGCTTCGCGACGACCCCGACCTGCGCGCCGAGATCCAGCGGGCCGTGGACGAGGCGAACCGGGCGGTGTCCCGGGCCGAGTCGGTCCGGCAGTTCCGGATCCTGCCCCGCGACTTCGCGGAGGCGACCGGCGAGTTGACTCCGTCGATGAAGGTCAAGCGGAGCGTCGTGGAGAAGACATACTCGGCGGAAATCGCCGAGATATACGGCAACTGACTACCATCCGTCAGGTGCCCGCCTCGACCTCCGGCCTTCCCCGTCCGCACCCGCTCGCGGCGGCGGCGCGGGTCATCATGCTCGCGCTCGTCGCGGTCCTCACCCTGATCGCCACCCGGGAGCCCGGGCAACTCCGCTGGGTCGCCCTGCTCGCCGTCGCCGGCATCCCCGCCGTGGTCGCCCCCGGGCACCGGGTACTGGCCCCGCTGGGCCGGTTCGCCGAGGTCGTCCTGGTCGGGCTGGCCGCCGGCCAGGTCGCCGCGGCGGCGAACATCGGTACCCCGATGCCCGGGGTCGGAGCGTCGGCGATCCTGCCCTACCTCGCCGTACCCCTCACCGTGGCGGCCCTGCAGCGGCGGATCCGGGAGGGCATCGCGCTGATCGTGGTCGCCGCGGTGACGCTGGTGGTCAGCGGGGCCCTCACCGTCGGGGACGGCGGGCCGCAGATCAGCCAGGTCGGCTATCTGACCGTGGCTGCCCAGTGGGTGATCCTGGCCGCGCTCGGGCTCTTCGCGGCGGGTTCGCTGCAACGGATAGTCCAGGCCCGCGGCGAGCCCCGGCCGCAGCCGTACACCGAGGCGACCCGACTGCTGACCCAGTTACGCAGTGTCGCCCGACAACTGCCCGGAGCAACCCTCGATCCGGGCAGCATCTCCGAGCACCTGATCGAGGAGTTGCGCGGGGTGACCCGGGCGGACCGGGCCGCCGTGCTCTCCGCCAGCGGCGGCGGCCGGCTGGTCGTACTCGCCCAGGCCGGGGTGGACCGGGTCGACTGGGAGACGACGCTGGACGCCGACTCGGCGATCGCCGACGCCTGGGCCAGCCAGCAGCCCCAGACGGCACACCGGTCACAGGCCCGCTCGCACTCCGGCGGCGAGGTGTCGGCGCTGGTCGTACCGCTGGTCGCCGGGGTACGGACGGTCGGCCTGGTCACCCTGGAGGCCGACGTCTCGGGCGCCTATCCGCCCCCGGTGGTGGCCCAGGTGACCGCACTGACCCGGCCGGCGGCGCTCCGGCTGGAGGCGGCGCTCCTCTTCGACGAGGTACGGTCGCTGGCCACCAACGAGGAGCGGCAGCGACTGGCCCGGGAGATCCACGACGGGGTGGCCCAGGAACTCGTGATGGTCGGGTACGGCATCGACAACGCCCTGGCCACCCTCCCGCCGGAGGCCGAGGAGACCGCCGAGGAGCTGCGTACGCTGCGCGGCGAGGTGACCCGGGTGATCACCGAACTGCGGCTGAGCCTCTTCGAGCTGCGCAGCGAGGTCGACCGGCACGGCGGGCTCGCCGCCGCCATCGCCGAGTACGCCCGCACCGTCGGTGCCTCCGCCGGCCTGCGGGTGCACTACACCCTCGACGAGTCCACCGCCCGGCTGCCGGCGGCCACCGAAGCGGAGCTGCTGCGCATCGCGCAGGAGGCGATCACGAACGCCCGCAAGCACGCCGGGGCGTCGAATCTCTGGGTCACCTGTGCCGTGGACCCCCCATTCGCCCAAATTGAAGTGTCGGATGATGGTCAGGGCATCGCTGACCAGCGGCCCGATGGCAGGTATGGTCTTGCGATCATGGCGGAGAGGGCGGAACGTATCCGGGGCCGGCTAGAGATCAGTCCGCGACACCCCAGCGGCACGACGGTGGCAGTGGTGCTCGGAACCTCGTCCCGGCGCGATAACGTGCGCGATAGCGTCACCGCATCAGAAGGGGAGTAACCCGAGCATGACCACCAGCCCCATGCCGACCACTCGGACCAAGGTCCTGCTCGTCGACGATCATGACCTGATTCGTAAGGGCCTGCGGCACGCGTTCGAGCGGGACCGGCAGTTCGAGGTCGTCGGCGAGGCCGCCACTGCCGCCGAGGGGGTCCGCCAGGCCGGCGCCCTGCAACCCGATGTAGTGATCATGGATCTCCGCCTTCCCGACGGGAGCGGGCTGGAGGCGACCCGGGCACTGCGCAAGTCCAGCGCCACGATGGGAATCGTGGTGCTCACCATGTACGCGGGCGACGACCAGCTCTTCGGCGCCCTCGAAGCCGGTGCCAGCGCCTTCGTGCCGAAGACCGCCCCCGCCGACGAGGTCGTCGCCGCCGCCCGGCACGCGGCCTCCTCGCCGAGTGCGTTCACCGCCGCGGATCTGGCCGAGGCGATGAAGCGCCGCCTCGCCCCGTCCGGCCCGCAGCTCTCGCCCCGGGAGGGCCAGGTGCTGCGCCTGCTGGCCGACGGGATGAGCGTCGCCGGCATCGCGAAGCAGCTCTTCGTCAGCGAGTCGACGGCCAAGACGCACATCTCGAAGCTCTACGAGAAGCTCGGCGCGGCCAACCGGGCCCAGGCCCTGATGACCGCGCTCCGGCTGGGCCTGCTCGAAGCGCCGGACGCCCCGAAGTTCTGATCGTCGGCAGCTCTGATCGTCGGCGGCGGGCCCGCCGGGGGCCGGATGCCAGCGGTACGGCCGCTGGTCTCCGGGCAGCCCCGGCGCCCCGCCGCACCTGCCACGGCAGTCACCGCAGGCACAGCCGGCACACCACGCACTGCCGCAGCCGGTGACCGGGTCGGCGGGGTCCCCGACGTGGTCAGTTCGAGGGATTGGGTACCCGGGCGGGGATCGCCCGGCCGGTCATCCGGCGGAACGCCAGATAGGTCTCACAGCCCAGGCAGAGCCCGAACGCCCCGTTGAGGAAGGCGGCGGCCAACGCCAGGCAGGAGACGAGCAGCCCCAGCCAGGTCACGCCGGAGAGATAGCCGGCGGCGGCCACCAGCATGAAACCGAGCCCGAGAAGCTGGGCGAAGCGTACCGGCGCCACGGGCTCCAACTCGGCGGGACGGGCCAGCCGAGGCGCCAGCACGGCCCGGAACAGCAGACCGTACGGGCTGCGGCGCGGGTCGACGGCGGCGATCGCGAACACCACCGCCTGGGCCAGCGCCAGCCAACCCGAGCCGGTGACGAGTACCACGACCAGGACGAGCGTGGTGACTACCGCGGCAAAGCGCGGTCCACGGGGGTCGAGCAACATGTTCACCTCGGTGGGCAGGGACGGCGCCGGTCATCGGCACGGCGCCCGTCGGGACGTGGACGCGGGATTGCCGCCGGGTCGTCTAGCTGGTCAGTAGCGGAGCGGGGAGGCCGGCCGGCCGGGGCCGACCTTCCGGTGCCGGGACGGTACGCCCACCCCGACACTCCCGGCGGTCCACCGGGTCATGACGGCCCCCGGCGCAGCAGTGGCGCCACCGCCGCGAGGACCTGGGCCCTGGCCGGCACTCCGGCGGCACGCTGCACGATCCGCCCGTCGGCGTCGACCACTAGCACGGTGGGGGTACGCCAGATGCCCAGGGCCCGTACCGCCGGCAACTGGCTCTCCGCGTCGACCTCCACGTGTCGTACCCCGTCCAGGGTGTCGGTGACGTCGGCCAGTACCTGCCGGGTGGCCCGGCACGGCGCGCAGAACGCCGACGAGAACTGGAGCAGGGTGGCGGAAGCGCCCGGCCGGATCCCGAGCGCGGCCAGCAGTCCGGGGTCGACCGGCAGTCCGACCCCGACGCCCGGCGTGGAGCCGTTGTCAGCGGCCGGGTCCGCGCCCGGCGGTGGTGGCGCCGCAGGAGGCCGGCCCCGGAGGTCGACAGCCGGATCGGAGACATCGTCCGACCGCGGCGCGGAGCCGGGCCGGGAGAGCGGGGTGGTCGGCGACTGCCGCCGGAATCGTCCGTCGAGGTGGCGGCGCCACAGACCGTAGCCGGCGGCCAGCAGCAGGGTGGCCACCGCCGCGACGGAACCGCTCAATGCGGCGTTCTGCACCACTACAGACTGCCATGCCCAGGCGTCGATGACCATCGTTGCATGTCACCTGTTCCCCGGGCCGGCCTCATCGCCGGACGGGGAAACCGGCGTACGTTCCCGGTGCGGGCGGTACTGATGGGGGCCTACCGGGGCGGGGAGCCGGTCAGCCGGTCAGCAGTTCCGTCATCCGCCGCGCCTGCCGCTCCCAGCGCCACTCCCGCTCCACCCAGGCGCGACCGGCGGCACCCATCCGGCGGGCCAGCTCCGGGTCGGCTAGCAGCGTCGCCACCCGGTCGGCGAGCTGGCCGACGTCCCGGCCGTCGACGACGTACCCGGTCTCGCCCTCCAGGACCGCGTCCGGGGCGCCACCGGAGTTCCCGGCCACCACCGGCAGCCCGGTCGCGGAGGCCTCCAGATAGACGATGCCCAGGCCCTCCACGTCCAGCCCGCCGTTGCGGGTCCGGCACGGCATCGCGTAGACGTCCCCCGCGGCGTAGTGCGCCGGCAGTTCGGCGGTCGGCACCGAGCCGGTGAAGACCACCTCGCCGGCGACTCCGGCCCGCCGGGCGAGCTTCGCGAGCGTCGCCCGGTACGGTCCGCCGCCGACCACCAGCAGTGCCGCCCCCGGCACCCGGCGACGGATCTCCGGCAGCGCCCTGATCAGCGCGTCCTGTCCCTTGCGCGGCACCAGCCGGGAGACGCAGACCACCACCGGCCGGTCGGCCAGGCCGTGCCGGGCCCGGACCTCGGCCCCGTCCACGTCCGGGTGGTAGACGTCGACGTCCACCCCGGGAGCCAAGCGGCGCAGCTCGGTGCGGCCACCCAGCACCCGATCCAGCCGTACCCGGGTGTATTCCCCCAGGTAGGTGGTGACGTCGACACCGTCACCGATCCGGCGCAGCGCCGACCGGGCACCCGGCAGCGCCGCCCAGCCGACCTCGTGACCGTGCGTCTGGGCCACCGCCCGGCCGATCCCGGCGCGGCGGCGCAGTCCGGCGGCGAGCAGCCCCAACGGGGCCGCCGCACCGAACCAGACGGTGTCGCAGTCGTAGGACCGGGCCAGCTCCGCCGCCCGCCGCGCCACGTGCCGGGTCGGCAGCAGTACCCCGGTCGGCTCGCGGACCACCTCGAACGGTTGGTCGGCGTCGAACTTGTCGGCGCCGCGCCAGGTGGAGGCGTAGACCAGCACGGATCCGACCGGCTGCCGTACCGCCAGACCGTGCACGAAGGACTGGATCCCGCCGGGGCGCGGCGGAAAGTCGTTGGTGACGAGCAGAGTCCTGGTCAACCGCCGGCTCCTCGGGCGTACGCGCGGGCCGCGGCCATGCGCTCCACTGTGGATGGATGACTCGCCCGGAAGAGGTACTCCCACTGGGGCGGGTCGGGGTCGGCGAGGTTGACGCTGGAGAGCCGCCGCTGCATCGACTCGAACGAACCCGGGTCACCGGTCAGCGCCAGGGCGTGCGCGTCGGCCCGCGCCTCGACCTGCCGGGAGACCCAGGCCTGTGCCGGCGTCGCCACCAGCCCGGCCACCGTCACCAGGGCCAGCAGCAGCGGAAACGCCCGTGGCTCGGCCACCGAGTCGACTCCGGCGGCCCGCAGCAGCGCGGTCGACGAGCCGAGCAGGTAGAGCGCGACGACCGCCGCCGCCGCGCCGAGCGCTCCGGTGAGGGTGCCGGTCAGCACGTCCCGGTCCTTCGCGTGGCCCAGCTCGTGCGCGACCACGCTCGCCACCTCGGCGGGCGGCGCCTCACGCAGCAGGGTGTCGTAGACGACGATCCGCCGGGTCGGACCGAACCCGGAGACGTACGCGTTGACCGCCCGGGTGCGCCGGGAGGCATCCGCGACCAGCACGTCCTGCACCGGTACGCCGTCGGCGTCGGCCAGCGCCATCAGCTGGGTGCGCAGCGGCCCCGGCTCCATCGGGGTGAACCGGTTGAAGATCGGCTCCACCAGCACCGGCAGGATGAAGGAGAGGAGCGTGACCAGCGCCGCCGCACCGGCCGCCCCGAACGCCCACCACCACCTCGGGGCCAGTCGGGTCACCGTGTAGAAGCCGAGCAGCGCCACCGCGCCGATCACGGCACTGACCGCGTACGACTTGAGCAGGTCGACGGTCCACCCGCCCCAGCCCTGGGTGGAGAGCCCGTAGCGGGCCACCACCGCGTGCCGCCAGGCGGCGAACGGCAGGGTGACCAGGTCGGCCACCAGCACCACGGCCAGGCCGCCGAGCACGGCCTGGGCGATCCAGTTGTCGCCGAAGGGGCGCCCGACCAGGGCGATCAGCTTCGCGCCCAGCGGGGTGAGGCCGAGCAGCAGGGCGATCACCAGCCCGACGGCCAGCGCGGCGTAGCCACCGGGGCGCAGCGCGGCGGCGAAGGCCCTCCCCCGGGCCACCTCGGCCGGATCCAGCTCGTCGAGCGCGGCGAGCTGGTCGGCGCGGGGCGCGGGTGGGCGGTGCCACGGCACCAGCAGCGCGGTGGCGGCGACGAGCAGCAGCACGAGGGCGACGAGGGTCAGCCCGGCCCAGGCACGCGGCGTCATGCCGTCGTCCGTACCCACTGGGTCATCCGCTCCGCCCTTTCGCCGGCCCGATCGCGCGGCCAATCCTATGCCGGACCCGCCGGCCGGAATCCCCTGCCGGGCGGAGTGTGCCGGGCGAGCTGCGCCGGCAGGACCGCGCCGGGGCGGACTATGCGACCCGGCGACCCCGGCGCCGGCTGGCGAGCCGGGTCGGCGCCGAGACCGGGGCGTCGAGGATCTCGACGTCGAATCCGGCCCTGGTGAAGACCTCGATCGCGTGCATCTCGTCGGCGGTCAACGAAGCCTGCCCTGGCGGCTGGTCCAGCAGGGCACTCACCAGGCACCCGGAACAGGCCGCACCCCGGAGGAGGGTGCAACTGTCGCAGTCGATGAGCATCTGCTCACTCCTCAAAGCAGCGGGAGACGGTGTTGTCGTGACGCGGCCACCGTCCGTGACACCCACCGTAGAACAGGGGTACGACAAAACCTCCGTTGCCGCCCAACGCCCCCATCCAGATGATCAACGGACAAAGCGGCGGCGGCCGGGCCACGGCGGGGCACCGACCATTCGCACGTCGTGGACAGGTCGAGCCGGAGGTGCTGGTCAGGACCGGGCGAGCCGGCGAAGCAGCGAGTCCGCGCCGAGCGGGTAGGCGCCGTGCCGGCGTACCCCGTCGGCGACCTCGCGGTCGGAGGAGACCACCACCACCGGCCGCCCGGCCGGCTCCGCCCGGACCAGCCGGCGGATCAGGTCGTCGGCGGTCTCGCCCTTCCGGGAGAAGAGCACCCGCACCCCGCGCGGTGCGGGCGGCAGCCCGTGCATCCGCTCGGCGCCGTCGAAGACGACCGTCACCTCGTCACCGGTCTGCGCCGCGATGCCGCCCAGACCGGTGATCAGACGCTTGCGCTGCTGCTCCAGGGACATGTCCCCGAAGCCGCGCTTGGTGACGTTGTAACCGTCCACCACCAGGTGCGCGCGGGGCAGGGCCAGCAGCTCGTCCAGCCGGACCGGGTCGTCGGCGTCCAGCGCCCGGGCCGAGTTGGCCGTCGCCGGACGCTCGGCGAACGCGTCGGCGACGTAGTCGGCCGGCAACCGGTCGGCGGGATCGAGGGCGAGTTCCCGGCGGAGTCCGACCGCAGCCCGGCCGATCGTCTCCAGCAGCAGCCAGAGCCGGGCGTCGTCGACCGACCGAGCCTCCTTGGCGGTCTGCCGGACCGCACCGGCGGCCGCCTCGGCCTCGGCCAGCCGGGCTCGTACCCTGCGCAGCTCCGCCTCGTGGTCGGCCGCCGCCCGGCTGGCCCGCCCCTTCTCGGTGGCCAGCAACTCGGCCGCCCGGCGCTGCCCGGCCTGGGCCTCCCGCAGGGTCCGGCCCAGCACCCGGTTCTCCTCCCGGAGCTGTCCCAACTCCTCCCGGAGCCGGGCCACCTCGTCGCGCAGCTTGTCGGCCTCCACCTTCGCCACCGCACGGTCGTGCTCGGCCCGGGTGGCCCGCTGCTCGGCCTCGCGGACCAGTTCGGCGACGACCGCGCTGTCGGCCTCGGCCCGGACCGCCGCACCGGCGTCCTCGACCAGGTCACGCCAGCCCGGCGGCCGGGTCAGGTAGGCGAGCGCGGCGACCTCCACCGGATCGGCGGCGGCCGGACTCGCACCGGAGACCACCACGGAACCGAGTTCCCCGGCCTCGGCGAGGACCCGGCTGGCGACCCGCTGCCGAAACAGCGGATCGGCGGCGAGCTGGGTGGCGATCGGTCCGCCGCCGAGCCGGGCCCGCCGGTTCGGCGCGAACTTGGCGACCCGGCGCAGCGGCGGCGGCAGTTCGTCGGTGGGCAGCGTCGGCAACGCGGCGGCGGCCAGGCTGACGATCCGGGCCCGCACCGGCTCCGGCAGGGTCGGCTCCAGCTCGCGATCCGCAGGTCCACCGTCGCCCGACTCGGTACCAGCCGATCCGGTACCGGCCGATCCGGCACCGAGGGGGTCGCCGTCGCCCCACCCACCGGCGCCCGACTCGGCACCAGGCGACTCGGTGTCGATCGGGTCGTCGCCGGTCGGCTCCGTCAGCGGGCCGGCGGGCGGCACGGCCGCTCCGCCTCCCGGACCGGGCGATGTGTCGGTGACCAGCGTCGATTCCGCCTCGTCGGTGCCGGGTGCGGCCGGACGCGGCTCGTCGGTGCCGCCGTCCCGCCCGGGATCGCCAGCACGCTCAGCGCGTGCGAGCTGCGCCGCCTCCTCCGGGAGGCGGTCGTCGGACGGTTCGGCGCGGGGCATGCCGCCAGTCTCCCACCGACACCCTACCGATCGCCCAACACCTCAGATGATCTCGCCCCGTCGGCCCCCGGTAACGACTGGTACGGATGATACGGAAGTGTCGTACGTGCCGCCTAACCTGCCCGCCGTGGTCTCACCTCAATATGTCCAGGGCACGCTGGACGGCCTGCCGGACGGCACTCCCGGCGCGGACGGCTGGCCCGACGAGGCGACGTCACTGCGCCGGACCACCTTCGTGGTGCTCGACCTGGAGACCACCGGAGGCGCCCCGGACGGCGGCGGGATCACCGAGATCGGCGCGGTGAAGGTGCGCGGCGGCGAGGAGCTGGGGGTGCTCGCCACCCTGGTCAACCCGGGTGAGCCGATTCCACCGTTCATCACGGTGCTGACCGGGATCACCCAGGCGATGCTGCTGCCCGCCCCGCCGGTCGAGGAGGTGCTGCCCAGCCTGCTGGAGTTCCTCCGGGGTGCGGTGCTGGTGGCGCACAACGCCCCGTACGACGTGGGTTTCCTCAAGGCGGCCTGCGCCCGGCACGGCTACGCCTGGCCGAACCCCCGGGTGCTGGACACGGCGGCGCTGGCCCGCCGGGTGCTCACCCGGGACGAGGTGCCCAACCGCAAGCTCGGCACCCTGGCGGCCTACTTCCGCACCCCGCACCAGCCGAGCCACCGGGCGCTGGCCGACGCCAAGGCCACCGTGGACGTGCTGCACGGGTTGATCGCCCGGCTCGGCGGGCACCGGGTGGAGACCCTCGGCGAGGCGATCGAGTTCGCCAAGGCGGTCACCCCGACCCAGCGCCGCAAGCGGCACCTGGCCGAAGGGCTGCCCAGGGTGCCCGGGGTCTACATCTTCCGGGCCGCCGACGACCGGCCGCTCTACGTCGGCACCTCCGGGGACATCGCCACCCGGGTCCGCAGCTACTTCACCGCCGCGGAGAAGCGCGCCCGGATCTCGGAGATGCTGGCCGCCGCCGAGCGGGTCGAGGCGATCGAGTGCGCCCATCCGCTGGAGGCGGAGGTGCGCGAGCTGCGGCTGATCGGGGCGCACGCCCCGCCGTACAACCGCCGGTCGAAGTTCCCGGAGCGGGTGGTCTGGCTCAAGTTGACCTCGGAGCCGTACCCGAGGTTGTCCCTGGTCCGCTCGTTGGGCCCGGACGACGCGGCCTATCTGGGCCCGTTCAGCTCCCGCCGCTCCGCCGAGCTCGCCGCGGCCGGGGTGCACGACGCGGTGCCACTGCGCCAGTGCACGCCCAGGCTCTCGGTCCGGACCACCAGCCCGGCCTGCGCCCTGGCCGAGCTGGGTCGCTGCCCGGCACCCTGCGAGCACCGGATCTCGGTCGACGAGTACGCGCAGCGCGCGGTCGAGCCGGTCCGCTCGGCACTGGTCGACGACCCGCAGGTGCTGGTCGACGCGCTGCTGGCCCGGATCGGGGTGCTCTCCGACGCCCAGCGCTACGAGGAGGCGGCGGTGCTCCGGAGCCGGTTGGCGGCGGTGCTCCGGGCCACCGTCCGGATGCAACGCCTGGTCGGGCTGACCCGGATCGGCGAGCTGGCCGCCGCCCGGCGGACCGCCGACGGCGGTTGGGAGATCGCGGTGGTCCGGCACGGCCGGCTGGCCGGGGCCGGCACCGCCGCGCCGGGTGTGCCGCCCCGGAAGGTGCTCGACCTGGTCCGGGCCACCGCCGAGACGGTGCTGCCCGGGCACGGTCCGGTCCCGAACGCCTCGGCCGAGGAGTCCGAACGCATCCTGTCCTGGTTGGAACGGCCCGACACGCGGCTGGTCGAGACATCCGCTGGTTGGGCCTCCCCGGCCAGGGGCGCGGGGCGGTTCCGTGACCTGCTGGTCCGGGCCGAGGCGGCATCGTCGAGGCAACTCCCGACCGAACGCACATAAGCAAGTGACCGATCGGACGACCTTCACTCCTTTAGGCTGTTAGAGAAGTGCAGTCCTGCCCGATTTCGGGGCTTGCGTGCGCACTGGTCTTCCGCGCGTCCGTCGGCACCGGACGTGGCGGTGAGTGAGGAGGTGGCTCCGCGTGGACCTCGAAGCCGGTCACGGCGCTGCCTTCGGAAGCGCCCGCCCGACGGAGATCACGCTGAGCAGAAGGCTGCGCTCGTTGCTGTCCTGGCCGTCCGCTGAGGACGATCCGGTCACCCAACTGGTCCGGGCACACCGCAGCGTGCACCCCAGCGCCGACGTCGGGGTGCTGCGCCGCAGCTACGCCATTGCCGAGAGCATGCACCGGGGGCAGTTCCGCAAGAGCGGCGAGCCGTACATCACGCATCCGCTGGCGGTGGCGCAGATCTGCGCCGAGTTGGGGATGGACACCGTCACCCTGGTCGCCGCGCTGCTGCACGACACCGTGGAGGACACCCGCTACACCCTCCAGGCGCTCACCGGCGACTTCGGACGCGAGGTGGCGCACCTGGTCGACGGGGTGACCAAGTTCGACAAGGCGTTCTACGGCAAGGCCGCCGAGGCCGAGACGATCCGCAAAATGATCATCGCCGCGGGCAAGGACGTCCGGGTGCTGATCATCAAGCTCGCCGACCGGCTGCACAACATGCGTACCCTCGACGCCCGCTCGCTCGCCTCCCGGGCCCGGATCGCCCGCGCCACCCAGGAGGTGCTGGTCCCGCTCTGCGACCGGCTCGGCATCCAGGCACTCAAGCGCGACCTGGACGACGTGGTGCTGCGCCACCTCGAACCCGAGGCGTACGCCCGGATCGACGAGTACGTGCAGAACCGGCCGGAGTGGGCCGGCTATCTCGACGACGTGGTGGCCCAGGCCAAGGTGGTACTCCGGCGCGACAAGATCATCTCGACGGTACGGCGCCGGGACCGGCACTACTACTCGATCTGGAAGGACACGGTCGTCCGGGACCAGACCACCCCGTTCGACCTGCCCCGGATCGCCATCGTGGTGGACGGGCCGGACACCGACTGCTACGCCGCGCTCGGCTCGATCCACGGGCTGTGGCGGCCGGTCGCCGGGCGGTTCAAGGACTTCATCGCCGCGCCGAAGAACAACCTCTACAAGTCCCTGCACACCACCGTCATCGGGCCGGACGAGCGGACCGTCGAGGTGCTGATCCGGACCAAGACGATGGACCAGTCCGCCGAGTACGGCGTCGCCGCCGACTTCCGCTTCCCCAAGCCCGGCGTGGGCGCGGCGGGCAGCGCCGAACAGCTCGACTGGTTGCAGCGGGTGCTCAACTGGGAACGGGACACCGCCGACCCGGCGCAGTTCCTCCAGTCGCTGCGCTGCGACCTCGCCGAGACCCAGATCCAGGTCTTCGCCGAGGGGCGGCAGATCGTCCTGCCGGCCGGCTCCACCCCGGTCGACCTGGCGTACGAGCTGGGCCCGCACCGGGGCGACCACTGCCTTGCCGCGAAGATCAACGGCCGGCTGGCCCCGCTCTCGTCGGAACTGGACGAGGGCGACGTGGTCGAGATCTTCAGCGAGACCGACGCGCAGGGCGAGTTCGACCTGGCGGTCGCCCCACCGGGGCCGCGCAAGGAGTGGCTCGGCTTCGTCAAGTCGCCGCAGGCGCAGATGCAGATCAACCGCTGGTTCGCCGACCACCAGGAGCCGGCGATCTCGATCTCCGACAAGGTACGGCTGGGTCGGGCCACCATCGGGCTGACGCTGCGCAAGCACGACCGGGGGCTCGCCAACGACCTGCCGCTGCGCCGGCTCGCCGAGGAGCAGGGCTATCCCGACCTGGAAACCCTGCTGGTCGCGGTGGTCGACCGGACGGTCGAGCCGGACACGGTGGTCGAACAGTTGATCGCGATGGTGGACCACCAGGAGTGAAAGGGCCTGCCCCGGGCCACCCACCGGGACGGTAAGCCCTCTAGCCTGGTCCGGTGATCTCCCGCCGCTCGTCGACGCGCGCCGTCGGCTACAAAATCTTCTATCGCCTGCCCATCGGGGTGCGTCGCCGGTTGGTCCGGCTGGCGGTGCCGAAGTACATCGTCGGCGCGGTCACCCTGGTCCACGACGCCGAGGCGGCGGCACCGGGCCGGATCCTGCTGCTGCGCCAGCCGCCGGGTCGGAAGTGGACCCTGCCGGCCGGGCTGCTCCAGCGCCGCGAGTCCCCGCTGGTCGGCGCCGCCCGCGAACTGCACGAGGAGACCGGCATCAAGCTGCCGTTGACGGAGTTCGAGCCGGCCGTGCCGAACGCGGTGGTGCACCTCAAGGGCTGGGTCGACATGGTCTTCCAGGTGCGCGTCCCGGCCTCGACCACCGAACTGGTGGTCGACGGTGCCGAGGTGTTCGAGGCCGCCTGGCACCGGCTCGACGAGCTGCCTCCGCTCAGCACCGCGACCGCCCGGCTGCTCGCCCACTACCGGATCGGCCCGCTCGCCGAGACCGACCCGGCCGGCGCCCCGCCACCGTCGTGACCACCGCTCCCGACCCGGGGCCGCACGCCGACCCGACACGGATCGCCGCCGGCACGCCCGGTGCCGGTGCGCTCGCCGCCGGCACGCCCGGTGCCAGCGGCTCCCCCGCCCGCGTCGAGGTCTGTGCCGTGGTGCTGGCCGCCGGAGAGGGCCGTCGGCTCCGCCCGCTCACCGAACACCTGCCGAAGGCGCTCTGTCCGGTCGGGAACGTACCGCTGCTGGACCGGGCGCTCGCCCGGACGACCGCACTCGGCTTCGACAACCCGGCGACGGTCGCGGTGAACGCCTGCTACCTCGGTGACCAGGTGGTTCGGCACGTGGACGGCCGGGCCGCCCTCTCGGTCGAGCCCGGTGACCCGCTCGGCACCTCCGGCGGGGTCGCCAACCTGCGGAACTGGATCGACGGCCGGGGCGTACTCGTCGGAAACGCCGACGCCTACCTGGCCGCGTCCGACACGCCTCCCGGGCCGGACGTCGCCGCGCTGCTCGCCGGCTGGGACGGCACGACGGTACGGCTGCTCGGCCAGCCGGTCGACGGACCGTCCCGTCCCGGCGACTTCGGCCGGCACCGGTTCGCCGGCTTCTCGCTGCTGCCCTGGGCCCGGCTCCGCGACCTGCCCGTCGAGCCGGCGGAACTGGTGCACACCGTCTGGCGTCCCGCCGAGCAGGCCGGTGAACTGGAGGTGGTCGAGTTCGCCGGCCGGTACCTCGACACCGGCACGCCCGCCGACTACCTGGCGGCGAACCTGCACGCGGCGGGCGGCGGCAGCCTGGTCGACCCGACCGCCGAGGTGACCGGCAAGGTCCGGGCGGCGGTGGTCGGCGCCGGCGCCGTGGTACGGGGCAGCCTCGAACGCTGCGTGGTCTGGCCCGGCGGCCGGGTCCGGGCCGACGAGCACCTCTGCGACGCGATCCGGGTCGGCGACACCCTGACGGTCCCGGCGCCGGCCGCCCCCACCTCGGGCCGGTAGCCGCCGCCCACCGACCGAAGCTCTAGCATGGGCGGGCAGCCGCGACACGGCACCCGATCTCCGCCCGCCGCGAACTGCGCCAGCGAGCACGTCGACGAGAGGAGCCCACCGGTGATCACCGCGATCGTCCTGATCGACTGCGCCACCGACTCGATCCCCGAGGTGGCCGAGACGCTGGCGGCGGTGCCCGGCGTCAGCGAGGTCTACTCGGTCGCCGGCCACGTCGACCTGATCGCCGTCGTCCGGGTACGCGAGTTCGAGCAGATCGCCGAGGTGATCGCCGGACGGATCTCGAAGGTCCCCGGCGTGCTGGGTACGGAGTCGCACATCGCCTTCCGGGCGTACTCCCAGCACGACCTGGAGGAGGCGTTCGCGATCGGCCTCCCCGACCCGGACTGACGCCGCCCGAGGTCCGCCCCGGCTCATCCCGCGCCGGACTCGAACGCGGGTTACCGAGCGGTAACCTGAACCCGCTACGCTCGCCGGATGACGACCAATCCGGACCAGTCGCCGCAGCCGGCCCAGCCCCCTCGTCCGGAGCAGGCCACCGGATCTGGCCAGGACCCGCGTTCGGAGCGATCTTCCGGGTCGGGCCAGGAGCCGACTCCGAGCTACCAGGAGTCCTTCGTCGACCGTGACGGCGACCGGATCGCCCTGCGCAGCTATCCGGACCCGGCCGGCGCGCCGGACGCACCGGTCGTGCTGGTCTGGCCGGCGATGGGGGTGCGGGCCAGCTACTACGCGCCGTTCGCCGCCGCGCTGCGCGACGCCGGTCTGGCCGTGGTCGTGGCGGACCTGCGGGGCACCGGCGCCAGCACCCCGGCACCGAGCCGCGCCTCCCGGTACGGCTACGCGGAGCTGGCCGGTGACGTCGGCGCGGTACTGGAGAGCCTGAAGCCGCGGCTCGACGGCCGGAAGCGGATCCTGCTCGGCCACTCGCTCGGCGGGCAGGCCGCACTGCTGCATCTGGCGCTCGAACCCACCACCCAGGTCGACGGGTTGGCGCTGGTCGCGGTGGGACTGCCGTACTGGCGGGCCTACCCGGGCCGCCGTCTGGCGATCCTCGCCGGCACCCAGTTCATCCACGGCTGCGCGGCCACCCTCGGCAGTTGGCCGGGATGGGGCTTCGGCGGCCGGCAGGCGCGCGGGGTGATCCGGGACTGGGCCCACACCGCCCGGACGGGGCGCTTTCCCCGGCTGGACGGGGTGGACGTCGAGGCGGCCGTACGGGAGGTGCGTGCCCCGGTGCTGGCGGTCAGCGTCGACCACGACCAGTACTCGCCGCACGAGACCCTCGACTACCTCTGCGACAAGCTGGTCGCCGCCCCGATCCGGCGTACCCGTTACACGCTCGCCGAGAGCGGCACCCGGCTCGACCACTTCACCTGGGTACGCGCGTCGGCGCCGGTCGCCGCCCGGGTGGCGGCGTTCGCCGCGGAGCTGCCGCACCGGTAGCCTCCGCCGCCGCCACGGGCACCGGCGCACCGGTCCGACGACGGGTCCCCCGGCGTGGCGGCCGGAGGACCCGTCATGCCGCGGCGTCGCGGCGGTGGATCAACTGATGGTCGGGCTCGGCGTCACCGTGCCGCCCGGCGTCGGAGCGCCGGAGCTGACTCCCGGACTCGGTGCCACCGTGGTGCCACCGGGGATCGGGATGCCCAGACTCTGGGCCACCGCCACCAGCGCGTGGTGGTGCGCCTGGAGCACCGGAGCCGCCTGCTGCGCCACCTGCTTGGCCGACGGGTCGGAACCCTGGGTCAATTCGGCCTGCACGAGCTGCATCGCCTGGGTGTGCGCGGTCAGCTGCGCAGTGACCCACTGCGTGTCGAAATCCGCACCCGTGACATTTTGCAACTGGTTGATGACCGCCTGCTGCTCGCTGGTCACCTTGTTCGGCAGCGTCAGGGAGGCCGCCGAGGCGACGCTCTGCACCTTCTGGTCGAGCTGGGTGTGGTCCGTCACCAACCGACCGCCGAGGTCCTTGACCTCCTGGCTGGCACCCTTCTGCTTCGCCAGGTTGCCGGTCGCGATCTCCGCGAGGTTCACCTGGTGGATCGACTGCAGGAACTGCCTGTCCTGCGCCGACAGCGAAGCGGACGGCGTGGCCGACGGCGTCCCCGACGGTGCGGCAGCGGCGCCGTACGCGGCACCCGCCGGTACGAGGCCGAGCAGCGCCATCGAGACGAGCACGCCCAAGCGTTTGACGACCAACATGTTTGTTCCCCCCTCCGTCGTTGAACTTCGGGAGTACCCGGTCCACCCACACACACGCGGCCCAACGCCGCCAAGCTCGCAGACCCACCCCCAACGCCTGCCACCCCGCCCGTTTCGGCAGCGTGGCGCTCTTTGCCCGGAAGAGTGCCTCGACCGACGACGAGGCCACTCTTTCCCGGAAAACGCGGGGGTGCCCGAGTTACAGCTCGGCGGCCTTGGCGGTCTTGGCGAGGTCGACCCAGGTGTCGAGGGTGCGGGCGGCGGCGCCGGAGTCGATCGACTCGGCCGCCCGGACCAGGCCGTCGCGCATTGCCGGGAGGAGGCCGCCGGGAAAGCCGCCGTGGGCGGCCAGGGCGGCGGCGGCGTTGAGCAGCACCGCGTCGCGGACCGGGCCGCGCTCGCCGGCCAGCAGCCGCCGGGTCACGTCGGCGTTGAACGCGGCGTCACCGCCGCGCAGGTCGCCGGGGGCCGAGCGGGGCAGGCCGAGGTCGGCGGCGTCGGCCAGGGTCTCGGTGACCCGACCCTCGTGCGCGATCCACAGCCGGGTCGGCGCGGCGGTGCTGAACTCGTCGAGTCCGTCCTCGCCGCGCATCACCAGCACCGAGTCGCCGCGCTGGGCGAAGACCTCGGCCACCACCGGTGCCATCCGGGAGTCGAAGCAGCCGACCGCGCCGGAGCGGGGGCGGGCCGGGTTGGTCAGCGGGCCGAGGAAGTTGAAGACCGTCGGCACGCCCATCTCGCGGCGCGGCACGGCAGTGTGCCGCATCCCCGGGTGGAAGCGGGCGGCGAAACAGAACCCGATCCCGACCTCGGTCACGCAGCGGGCCACCCCGGCCGGGCCCAGGTCGAGCGGTACGCCGAGGAATTCGAGCAGGTCGGCGGCGCCGCACGAGGAGGAGGCGGCCCGGTTGCCGTGCTTGACGACGCGTACCCCGGCGCCGGCCACCACCATCGCGGTCATGGTGGAGATGTTGACGGTGTGCGCCCGGTCACCACCGGTGCCGACCACGTCCAGGGCGTCGGCCCGGAGCGCCTCCGGCAGCTCCACCAGGGTCGCCCGGCCCAGCATCGCCTCGACCAGGCCGGCCAGTTCGGCCGGGGTCTCGCCCTTGGCCCGCAGCGCCGTGGCGAACCCGGCGATCTGGACCGGGGTCGCCGACCCCGACATGATCTCCCCCATCGCCCACGCGGTGTCGGCGGTGGAGAGCTCCTCGTTGCGCAGCAGCGCGGCGAGCAGGTTGGGCCAGGTCCGTTCCCCCATGCGGGCCTCCCGGGCGGGGCGGGGTGGTGGGCGGTGTGTGGTGGTGCGTGACCCGGAGCCCTAGGAGCGCGCGCTCGCCCCGCTGGCGCGGGCGCGGAGCAGGCCGGCCACGGTCTGGCCGGTGGTCACCGGGTCGAGCGGGTACACCAGGGTGGCGTCGACCTGGGCGTAGGCCGCGAGCCAGCGGTCGGCGGCCCGGGCGATCACCAGGCAGGTCGGCGGGGCGTCGTCCCGGTCGTCCTTGACCTGCCGGGCGATGCCGAGCCCACCGGTCGGGCTCGCCTCGCCGTCGAGCAGCAGCAGGTCGATCTCGTAGTCGTCGACCAGCCGGATGCACTCGTCGTAGCTGGCCGCCTCGACGAACTCGACGGTCAGGTCGGCCGCCGGCCGGGTGCCGACGGCGAGCCGCATCCGGTCCCGGACCTCCGGGTCGTCGCTGTAGAGCAGGACGGTGTATTGACGATCGCTCATCGGTCGCTGGGCTCCCACCTCGTAGCTGCCCGCCGATCGTACCGGTCGGCTCCGGAGCCCGGCCGGCCCGCCCGGCGTTCGGGGCCGGCACCGCCCGAATCCCGGGACATCGGGTACGCCGGCCGCCGTACCCGGCCCGGCCCGTTACACCGGGCTGCCGGCGGCGCGTTCCCGGGCCTCCTGGCGGTCCAGTTCCCGGTCCGTCCGGCGGGCCTCCCGCTCGGACTGCCGCACCCACTGCACCACCAGCACGCCCAGCATGGTGACGCTGACGAATTCGCCGCCGGCCCAGAGGATGCCGCCGGCGACCTTCTGGTCGTTCCACGGATCGGACCAGGCCAGCGCCAGCGACGGGTACCAGTCGCCGCCGAAGAGCGTGGTGCTCTGCATGACGGTGAGCCCGAGCACGGTGTGGAACGGCACCGAGAGCACCATCAGCAGGGCCCGGGCCGGGTACGGCCAGCGGCCGGGCAGCGGGTCGAACCCGACCAGCGGCCAGAAGAAGAGGCAGCCGGTGAGGATGAAGTGCGCGTGCACCAGCTCGTGGCCGAACGGGTTCTCCAGGGTCCACCGGTAGAGCCCGGAGAAGTAGAGCACGAAGGGGTTGACCACGAAGACCGCGTAGGCGAAGAGCGGGAAGGAGAGCACCTTCGCCACCCGGCTGTGCAGCACCGCGAGGAGTCGCCGCCGGGGCGCCTTGCCGAGGGTACGCAGCGCCAGCGTCACCGGCGCGCCGAGCGCGAGGAAGATCGGCGCGACCATCGACAGCACCATGTGCTGGACCATGTGCACCGAGAGCAGCGTGGTGTCGTAGGCGCCCAGCCCGGTGAGCGTCACGGCGGCGATCCCGCCCAGCCCCGGCCCGAGGAAGAGCACGGTGCGCAGTACCGGCCAGGAGTGGCCGCGCACCCGCAGCCGGTGTACGCCGTACAGGTAGCAGGCGGCGGCCAGCACCAGGCCGACGGCGAGCCAGCTGTTCAGCGTGGCCTCGGTGAAGATGGTCGAGACGGTGAACGGTGCCGTCTCGGCGCCCCCAGCGGCGAGAACGGCCGGTGCCGGGGGCACCGCCGAGGCGGTACCGGGATCGAGGTGCAGCACGTTTTCAGGCTAGGCCAGACGAACCGGGCGGGGGATGTCACCCCGTCCGACGAGGCAGTTAGGCCACCCCGACGATGGCCGATGCCGATCAGGGGCAATAATGACCGCGTGACTGCGGCCTCAGCCATTGACAAGAGCCGGATCCACTCGCTGACGCGTCCCAACATGGTCAGCGTCGGGACGATCGTGTGGCTCTCGAGCGAACTCATGTTCTTCGCGGCGTTGTTCGCGATGTACTTCTCCATCCGGGCGGCGGCGCCCGAGCAGTGGGAGAAGCACACCGAGGTGCTGAACATCCCGTACGCGACGACGTTCACGGTGATCCTGGTGCTCTCCTCGGTCACCTGCCAGATCGGCGTCTTCGCCGCCGAGCGGGGTGACGTGCACGCGCTGCGCCGCTGGTTCACGCTCACGTTCGTGATGGGCCTGATCTTCGTCCTGGGTCAGCTCAACGAGTACCGCGAGCTGGTGCACCACGGCGTCAAGATCAACGGAGACGGGTACGGGTCGGTCTTCTACCTGACCACCGGCTTCCACGCGCTGCACGTGACCGGCGGTCTGGTGGCCTTCATCATCTTCATGATCCGGACCACCATGGGCCGGTTCACCCCGGCCCAGGCGACCTCGGCGATCGTCGTCTCGTATTACTGGCACTTCGTCGATGTGGTCTGGATCGCTCTGTACGGCATGATCTACTGGCTTCAGTGATCTTGGTCATGTCACGTTCCGCCCCGTTGCCCCGTCCCTGAGACAAGGTCGAGAAAACCGTTAAGGACACAGGCCATGACTTCTGACACCCCCGGCGGCGACCGCTCCCGCGGGCTGCTCTCGCGGCTGCGCCGCGCGCGGTCGAGGCCGCGCGGCAAGGCCCGGCGTCGACTGGGCGCCGCGGTCCGGTTGCTGGCCGCACTCACGCTGGCCGGCGGCGCCTACACCGTCTTCGCGCCGGGCCTTGCGGCGCAGGACACTCCGCAGCTCACCTCGGCGGCGCAGGAGGGCAAGGCGCTCTTCGACACGAGCTGCGTGAGTTGTCACGGCCGCAACGCCCAGGGCGTCGAGGGACGCGGGCCGAGCCTGATCGGCGTCGGCGCCGCCTCGGTGGAGTTCCAGGTGGGCACCGGCCGGATGCCGCTGGCCCGGCAGGAGGTCCAGGCCGAGGAGAAGCCCCCGGTCTTCACCGACGACCAGACGACCCAACTGGCGCAGTACGTGCAGGAACTCGGCGGTGGGCCGCAGCTCCCCGAGGGTGAGAACCTGCACGAGGGCGGCGACGCGGCCGAGGGCGGCCGGCTCTTCCGGATCAACTGCTCCTCCTGCCACGCCTTCGGCGGTGGCGGCGGCGCCCTCTCCTCCGGGAAGTTCGCGCCGAGCCTGCGGGACGCGACCGACCGGCAGATCTACGGGGCGATGCTGACCGGTCCGCAGAACATGCCGGTCTTCGGCGACAACCAGCTACGGCCGGAGCAGAAGGCCGACATCATCGCGTACCTGAACGAGACGGTGCAGAGCAACGCCGACCCGGGCGGGCTCAACCTCGGCCGGTACGGGCCGTCCACCGAGGCGTTGGTGGTCTTCCTGGTCGGCATCGTGGCGTTGATCTTCGCCGCTCTGTGGATTGCGGGTAAGTCGTGAGCACTTCCAACGAGGTACAGCCGCACGGGGCCGGACAGGAGCCGGTCGACCTGAGCGACCCGAGGTTGTCCCGGTTCGACATCGTCCGCGAGGGCGCCCGGCGCGACGACATCGAGATCGTCCACTACGAGGCGCAGTTCCCGGTGCCGGGCACCAAGGCGGAGCGCCGGCTGAGCCGGACGATCACGCTGATGTTCCTCCTGGTCGGCCTGCTGGCGACCGCCTTCCTGGTGGTCTACATCTGGTGGCCCTGGGACTACGAGGCCACCACCAGCGGTCTCGGGGTGCTCTACACCCCGCTGCTCGGCCTCACCCTCGGCCTCGCGCTGCTCCTGGTCGGCTTCGGGCTCCTGGCCTGGGGTAAGAAGCTGCTGCCCAAGGAGGTGTCGATCCAGGGCCGGCACGACGAGGATGTCGACGAGGACGAGCGCAAGCTCACCGGCAACACGATGCTCTACCTCGCCGACGAGATGGGCGTACGGCGTCGGCCGCTGCTCGGCGTCTCCCTGCTGGCCGGTCTCGCCCCGGTGGGTGCGGTCGCCGCGGCGCCGCTGATCGGCGGGATGATCGAGCAGCCGCACAGGAACAACCAGATGTTCACCACCGGCTGGAAGCCGCAGGACGACAAGCGGATCCACCTAGCCCACCACGACGGCACACCGGTACGCCCCGAGGACGTCAGCCCCGGCGGTCAGATCACCGTCTTCCCCGGCATTCCGGGGGGCGCGACCAACAGGTACGCGGACTCCCCGGTGCTGCTGATCCACCTGCGGGAGCAGGACGCGCGCGAGGCCCGCGAGGCGAACGCCCGGGAGGACAAGCCCGACTACATGTGGGGCAACTACATCGCGTACTCCAAGATCTGCACCCACGCGGGCTGCCCCGCCAGCCTCTACGAGCAGCAGACCAACCGGCTGCTCTGCCCCTGCCACCAGTCCCAGTTCCTGATCACCGACAACGCCCGCCCGATCTTCGGTCCGGCGAACCGGCGGCTTCCCCAACTGCCCCTCGACCTCGAGGGCGGCTTCTTCGTGGCGAAGTCCGACTTCACCGAGACCGTAGGGCCAGACTTCTGGGAGCGGCCATGAAGCGTCGAAGGTTCGACATGGCGGCGGTGCCCGGCAAGGCCGCCCGCGAGGTCGATGACAGATTGCACGTGGCGACCCCGCTACGTTCGCTGCTGAACAAGGTCTTTCCGGACCACTGGTCGTTCCTGCTCGGCGAGATCGCGCTCTTCTCGTTCGTCGTACTGCTGCTGACCGGCGTCTACCTGACGCTGTTCTTCGAGCCGTCGCTGCGCGAGGTGACCTACGAGGGCAGCTACCGGCCGTTGCAGGGCACCCACATGTCCGCCGCGTACTCCTCGTCGTTGGACATCTCGTTCGACATCCGCGGCGGCCTGATCATGCGGCAGATGCACCACTGGGCGGCGCTGCTGTTCATGGCCTCGATCATCGTGCACATGATGCGGATCTTCTTCACCGGAGCGTTCCGCAAGCCGCGCGAGCTGAACTGGATGATCGGGTACCTGCTCTTCTGGGTCGGCTTCCTGGCCGGCTTCACCGGATACTCGCTGCCGGACGACGGCCTCTCCGGTACCGGTCTGCGGATCGCTTCCGCGATCATGCTCTCCATCCCGGTGATCGGCACCTGGGTCACCTCGTCGATCTTCGCCGGGGAGTTCCCGGGTGAGATCATCATCAGCCGGTTCTTCATCGCGCACGTGCTGCTGATCCCCGCCCTGCTGGTGGCCCTGATCAGCGTGCACCTCGGTCTGATCTTCAAGCAGAAGCACACCCAGTGGCCCGGCCCCGGCCGGACCAACGCGAACGTGGTCGGTGAACGGATGTTCCCGCGCTACGCGCTCAAGCAGGGCGGCTTCTTCATGATCGTCTTCGGGGTGATCGCCGTGCTCGGCGGCGTGGCGCAGATCAACCCGATCTGGCTCTTCGGCCCGTACGAGGCCGGGGTGGTCTCCGCGGCGAGCCAGCCCGACTGGTACGTCATGTTCCTCGACGGCTCGACCCGGTTGATGCCGCCGTGGGAGATCTCCATCCCGATCGGCGACGGCTACGTGATCCCGCCGCTCTTCTGGCCCACCGTGGTGCTACCCGGGATCCTGACCGTGGTCCCGCTGCTCTACCCGTTCATCGAGGCCCGGATCAACAAGGACCGCCGGAGCCACCACCTCCTCCAGCGTCCCCGCGACGTGCCGGGGCGGACCGCCCTGGGCGCCATGGCGGTGACGTTCTGGCTGGTGCTGACCCTCTCCGGCGCCAACGACGTGATCGCGGAGAAGTTCTGGATCAGCCTGAACGCGATGACCTGGGCCGGCCGGATCGGCTTGATCGTCCTACCGCCGCTCGCCTACTACATCACCTACCGGATCTGCCTGGGCCTCCAGCAGCACGACCGGGAGGTGCTGGCACACGGTGTCGAGACCGGCATCATCCGCAGGCTGCCGAACGGGCAGTTCGTGGAGGTGCACCAGCCGCTCGGCCGGACCGACGAGCACGGACACAGCGAGCTGGAGTACGTCGGCTGGGTCGTACCGAAGAAGATGAACCGGCTCGGTGCGCTCGGCCCGGCGATCCGGGGCTTCTTCTACCCGATCGAGAAGCCGGCCGAGGCGCCGGTCTCGCCCGGTCACCCGCCGGTCGAGCCGCGCCCCGAGCGCGAGGAGATCGGCAGCGGCGACCGCCGCTGAACCACCCGCACCACCCCAGTGGCGTCCGCCGGAGTTCTCCGGCGGGCGCCACTGTCGTTCCAGGGTCGGAAACGCCGGGTCGGCCGTCAGAGGGCCGGACGGTGTCTGCGCTGTCACGGGGCGGACGTGACTGCGTGTGCGTCTCGGCGGAGTCGAGGCTGCGTGTGCGTCTCGGCGGAGTCGAGGATGAGCGGTTCACCCACGCCGGCCCGCTCCATCGGCAGGCCCGTGTCAGCGCGCCGCAGGCCCATGCCAGCGGACGGCACGCCCATGCCAGGGGACGGCAGGCCCTGCCCGATGCCCGGCAGTCGTACCCGGCACGCGAGCCGGAGCGCCCCCTTCGCCCGACCGCGGCTCGATCAGACGGCCGGGCCGGTGAACCGGCACCGGTGCGGGACCCGGACGGAGGCCGGCGACCTGCCCGCGCTGGCGACCGACCGGCCACACCGGCAGCGCCCTGGCGGGCCTGCTGGATGCGTCGGAGGCCGGGCCTTGTTTTCGGGTACCCCCTGGACCAGATCTTCGCCAGACGGGCCGCTCAGGGCGGCTGACCGGGCATCAACGACGACGACCCGCAGCCCAGAGGGCCACGGGTCGTCGGAAACGCTGTTGGTGCCGGTCAGTGCTCCGCGGTACGTCGGGTACCGGAGTAGTACTCGAAGAGCAGGCCGCAGGCGCCGAAGATCACCGCGATCAGACCGGCGCCGATCAGCCACCACTGCCAGAACACCAGGCCGAGCCCGGTCACGGTGGCGGCGGCGGCCAGCCCGACCGGCCAGTAGCTGCCGGGGCTGAAGAAGCCGACCTCACCGGCGCCGTCGGAGATCTCGGCGTCCGCCCGGTCCTCCGGACGCGGGTCGATCCGCCGCGACACGAACCAGAAGAAGCCGCCGCACATCGCGGTGAGCAGGAACGACAGGGCCAGCGCGACCGTACCGATCCACTCCACCCGGCCCGACTCGCCAGCCGTCCACACCCCGTAGACGACGGCCGCGAGGGCCAGGAAGATCGAGACGATGCTGAAAAGCTTCCACTCGGTCTTCATTTGGGCGCTCCTCAGCTTCCCGCGCTCGCGTTACCGAAGTTGTTGACGTCCCGCCGGGTCTCGAACGGCCGGGTGGTCTGGGCCAGCGGCTCCTCGCCGATGGCGACCAGGGCGTCCTGCGTCGACTGGCCGGCCCGCTTCGCCTCGATGAACCGGTCGTACTCGTCCGGCGAGACGACCCGCAGCTCGAAGTTCATCATCGAGTGGTACGTGCCGCACAGCTCGGCGCAACGGCCGACGTACGCGCCCTCGGTGTCGAGGCTGCTGACCTCGAAGACGTTTCGGACGTTACCGGGGAAGACGTCCCGCTTGAAGAGCAGCTCCGGCACCCAGAACGAGTGGATGACGTCCCGGCTGGTCTCCTCGAACCGGATGCTGCGGCCGGTCGGCAGCACCAGGATCGGGATCACCTCGCTGGTGCCCAGCGTCGAGGCCACCGTGTTGGCCTCCTCGCCCGGCTCGTCCCGGTAGTTGAACTGCCAGTTCCACTTGAAGGCGACCACCTCGACGGTCACGTCGGGGTTGCTGGTGACCTTGTTCACTCCGGTCTGCACGATCGCCGTGTAGTAGAAGAGCACGGCGACGACCAGGATCGGCGCGATGGTGTAGAGGAACTCCATCGGCATGTTGAACCGGGTCTGCACCGGCAGCGCCTCGCCCCGCTTGCGGTAGCGGATGATGCACCAGAAGATCAGGCCCCACACGAAGACGCCGACCGCCAGGGCGGCGATGGAGGAACCGATCCAGAGGTCGTACATGCGGTGGGACTCGGGGCTGATGCCGCCCTGCGGCCACCCGAACCCGTCGAACGTCCGGCCGACGTCACAACCGGTCAGCAGGGCGAGCAGCACGGCGCCACCGGCTCCGAGCGCGGCCAACCGGCCCACCGACGGGCGCGGGCCGCGCCCTCGGGCGTCCCGGGGACTGCTCTGCCGTACGGCCGACGGCCGTACCTCCGAACCCCTTGCGACCACCTGGTCCTGCCTCCCTAGCGCGCCGCGGCGTCGGAGTTGTCGACACCGGCGGCAAAGGCGTCACCGACGGTCGCAGATTACTCGACCTGCGTCGGCTGGACGGCCTTGGGGTCCGCGTCCCCACTCTGCCGGGGGATCTTGCCCGATCCAGCTCCGCGTTACGGTTTGCTGGTGAGCGAGCCTCCGGTCTACTTCGACGCGGCCGCCGCGGCACCGTTACACCCGGTAGCCCGGCAGGCGATGCTCGCCGCCCTGGAGGACGGCTGGGCCGATCCGGCCCGGCTCTACGCGCCGGCCCGCCGGGCCCGCCAGCTCCTCGACGCGGCGCGGGCGGCCACCGCCGAGGTCCTCGGGGTACGCCCCGACGAGCTTTCCTTCACCCCCAGCGGCACGGCCGCGGCGCACGCCGCCGTGCTGGGCGGGCTGGGCGGTCGCCGCCGGGCGGGCGGCACCCTGGTGCACTCGGCGATCGAGCACTCCGCGGTGCTGCACGCGGCGGAACGGCACGTGGCGGCCGGCGGCCACGCCGTCCCGGTACCGGTGGACCGGTCCGGACGGCTCGACCTCGACGCCTGGTCGTCGGCGGTGGCCGGCCCCGGGGTGGCGCTCGGCACGTTGATCAGCGCGAGCCACGAGGTGGGTACCCTCCAGCCGGTCGCCGAAGCCGCCCGGGCCTGCGCGGCCGTCGGGGTGCCGCTGCACGTCGACGCCGCCCAGTCGGTGGGCCGGCTGCCGGTGCCGGAGGGCTGGTCGATGCTGTCGGCCAGCGCGCACAAGTGGGGCGGGCCGCCCGGCGTCGGGCTGCTGGTGGTCCGCAAGGGCACCCGCTGGGAGTCGCCGTACCCGGCGGACGAGCGGGAGGCCGGTCGTACCCCCGGGGTCGGGAACCTGCCCGCGATCGTGGCGGCGGCGGCCGCGCTGCGCGCGGTGCACGCGGAGGCCGCGGCCGAGGCCGCCCGGCTCGGCCCGCTGGTCGACCGGATCCGCGCCACCGTGGCGGCGACGGTGCCGGACGTGGAGGTGGTCGGCGACCCGGTGCACCGGCTGCCGCACCTGGTCACCTTCTCCTGTCTCTACGTCGACGGCGAGGCGCTGCTGCACGCCCTTGACCGGCGCGGCTTCGCGGTCTCGTCCGGCTCGTCCTGCACCTCCTCCACGCTGCGCCCGTCGCACGTGCTGGAGGCGATGGGGGTGCTCTCGCACGGCAACGTCCGGATCTCGCTGCACCGGGAGAGCACCGAGGCGGAGGTGCGGCGGTTCCTCGCCGAGCTGCCGGGGATCGTGGCCGGGCTGCGCGCCGAGGCCGGGGTGGTCGGACTCTGAGACCAGCCCCGGCGGGCGGGTTGGCTCGCCCCCGCCCGACGTCGGACAATCGCCGGAGGCCCGACGACGATCGGAAGGGACGTACGCGAGTGCCGGGAGGTCAGCGGTGAACGCTCCGGACGAGGTCGTCGACTGTCTCGGCCAGCGCTGCCCGCTGCCGGTCATCGCGGCGGCCCGGCGGCTGCCCCAGCTGCCGGTCGGCGGCGTGCTCCGGGTGCTCGCCGACGACCCGGCCGCGGCGATCGACATTCCGGCCTGGTGCCGGATGCGAGGACAGGAGCTGGTCGAGACCTCGACCGTCGACGGCTCCCCCGCGTACGACATCCGCCGCGCGCACTGAACGCCGGCCGCGCGCCCCGCCTCAGCCCAGGTGCTGCCGGACCTCCTCGGCGGCCTGGTCGCCGTACGACTCGGCGAGGCGCTTGACGAAGAGGTCGCCCCGGACCTCGTACTCCTGGGTGCCGACGGTCTCCAGCACCAGCGTGGCGAGGAGCGAGCCGATCTGGGCGGACCGCTCCAGACCCAGTCCCCAGGAGAGGCCGGCGAAGAATCCGGCCCGGAAGCCGTCGCCCACCCCGGTCGGGTCGGCGACGTGCAGCTCGCGGGCGATCGGCACGTGGATCCGCTCGACGTCCCGGCCGACGATCTCGACACCGTCCTTGCCCAGCGTGGTGACCCGGATCTTGACCCGCTCCAGCAACTGGTCGTCGGTCAGCCCGGCCTTGCTCTGGAGCAGCGACTTCTCGTAGTCGTTGGTCAGCAGGTAGTCGGCGCCGTCGATCAGGCCGAGTACGGCGGAGCCGTCCATCCGGGCGAGCTGCTGCGACGGGTCGGCGGCGAAGGCGTACCCCCGCTGGCGGCACTCCTCGGAGTGCCGCAGCATCGCGTCCGGGTCGTTGGCGCTGACCAGCACCAGGTCGAGCCCGCCGACCCGGTCGGCGACCGGGGCCAGCTCGATGTTGCGGGCCTCGCTCATCGCCCCGGCGTAGAAGGAGGCGATCTGGCACATCTCGGTGTCGGTGGTGCAGACGAACCGGGCCGTGTGGGCCACCTCGCTGATGTGCACCGAGGCGCAGTCGACGCCGTGCCGCTCCAGCCAGGACCGGTAGTCGTCGAAGTCGGCGCCGACCGCGCCGAGCAGCACCGGCCGCAGGCCGAGCTGCGCCATCCCGAAGGCGATGTTGGCGGCGACCCCGCCCCGGCGGAGCACCAGCTCGTCGACGAGGAACGAGAGTGAGACCTTGTGCAGCTGGTCGGCGATGAACTGATCGGCGAACCGGCCCGGGAAGTGCATCAGGTGGTCGGTGGCGATCGAGCCGGTGACGGCGATCTTCATGTCGGCCCTCGGAGTCGGAGACGGGATTACGGCCGGGTCAGCCTACCGGTCCGTCGACGGCCACGTCCCCGATCGATCGGGTACCGGCCAACCGGACGTCACCTGCGACTCACCGCCCGGCAACGTCGCCGGGTGCCGAGGCGCGGTTGCGGTTGCGATTCCTGCGGATCGCCGGCAGCCGCACGGGTACGGCGAAGATGCGCCTGGAACGCCGAACGGGCCGCTCCCGGCGCGGTGGCGTGACGGACTCTCCGGGTAACGTCACGCCGCCCGCGCGGGGCGACCCGCTCAGGTAACCAGTATGGAGCAGTAGATCGGGGATGTACCGGCTAAACCGGGACAAAGCACCGATCAGTGGAACGAATCACCGCACGCGCAGGAGTTCTGCGCGTTCGGGTTGTCGATGGTGAAGCCCTGGGCGTCGATCCGGTCGGCGAAGTCGATGGTGGCGCCGGTCAGGTACGGCGCGCTCATCCGGTCGACGACGACCTCGACCCCGCCGAAGTCACTGACCACGTCACCGTCGAGCGAACGCTCGTCGAAGAAGAGCTGGTAACGCAGGCCGGAGCAGCCACCCGGCTGCACCGCGACCCGCAGCCGCAGGTCGTCGCGGCCCTCCTGCTCGATCAGGGCCTTCACCTTCTCCGCCGCGACGTCGGTCAGGACGACGGTGCTCGGAGCGGTTGCCGCGTTCGACTCGGCTTGCGCTGGCGTTGTCACGATGAAAGTCTCCCCTGCGCCGGTGCGATGTTTATCCGTACTGGCCAACGCTAGCCGGCTGGCCGGTGATTCCCAATGCGCGTACAAAATCGATTCTAGGCCGGGGCGACGCAGGTCACCCAGGCTCGGCCGGAACCGGCCCCTCGGGCGAGATCGTTCCGACCCGCCGATCGGGGCACCTCGGTGCCGCGCCGCGACCGGATGTGACGAACACCCCAGAGCCGGCGCAGGGGTCGCGGCCAGGTCTTGCGCACCCCCGGCACCCCCACCGGGCCGCGGTGGGCCCGATCACCGGCTCCACTGCCCGGCCAGCCGGGCCGCCAGCGCCCGCAGGCCCTCGGCCGGCCGGCTCATCGCCCGCTCGACGCCGCCGTGCGGCTCCCCGCCGAAGTGGTCGACCAGGCTGTGCGTCTCGGTCACCCCGGCCGCCGCCGACTCGCGCCGCCCCGCGCTGACCCGGCCGGCCAGCACCACGCAGGGCACCCCCCGGTCCCGGGCCGCCCCGGCCACCCCGGCCACCACCTTGCCGCGCAGCGACTGGTGGTCGAAGGAACCCTCCCCGGTGATCACCAGGTCGGCCTCGTCGTAGGCGGCGTCCAGCCCGGTCAACCGGGTGACCAGCTCGATACCCGACTCGCACCGGCCGCCCAGGGCGAGCAGTGCCGCACCGAGCCCGCCCGCCGCGCCGGTCCCCGGCAGCCCGGCCAGCCCGGGCGGGCAGCCGGGCAGGTCGCGCTCCAGCACCTCGGCGAACCGCCCCAGCGCGTCGTCGAGCAGGAGTACGTCCTCGCGGGTCGCACCCTTCTGCGGCCCGAAGACGTTCGACGCGCCGGTCAACCCGGTCAGCGGGTTGTCGACGTCGGTCGCCGCGACCAGCTCCATGGCACGCAACTGGGGCCGTCCGGTCAGCCCGGCGACGGCGAGCAGCGCGGCTCCGCCGTACGGCAGGGCCATCCCGGAGGCGTCCACCGGTACGGCGTTCAGCGCGGCCAGCAGCCCCGCACCCGCGTCGTTCACGGCCGAGCCGCCCAGCCCGACCACGGCACGCCGGGCTCCCGCCTCGGCGGCGGTGGCGAGCAGCGCGCCGAGGCCGTACGAGGTGGTCCGTTTCGGGTCGCGCTCCTCCGGGGCGAGCAGGTGCAGGCCGCATGCCTGGGCGCTCTCCACGTACGCGGTGCCGCCGTCGGCGGTGAGCAGGATCTCCCCGGCGGCCGGCCGGCCCAGCGGGTCGACGGTCGGCACCGGCACCCGACGTCCCCGCAGGGCCGCGGCGAGCACCTCGACGAAACCCGGCCCGCCGTCGGAGAGCGGCCGCACCACCAGATCGTCGCCGGGGGCCACCTCACGCCAGCCGTCCCGGACCGCCTCGGCCACCTCGGCCGCGGAGAGGGTGCCGGCGAACTTGTCCGGACAGATCAGGATCCGCATGGATCACGAGTGTGGCAGCCCACATCGGGGCGGCCGGAAAGCGGCCCCGGCTGTGGAAGCATGGGGAACGTGACTTCGACGTGGGTAGAGCCGTCCAGCACCGCAACCGCCCTGCTGCTGCTCGGCCGGGGCGCCGACCCGGCCAGCGAGCGTGGGGTCGACTGTCCCGGCGAGCTGCCGCCGCCGAGCGACCCGAATCTGGTCGCCCGGGCCAGGGCGGCGAAGGCGGCCCTCGGCGAGCGGGTGTTCGTGCTCGGCCACCACTACCAGCGCGACGAGGTCATCCAGTTCGCCGACGTGACCGGCGACTCGTTCAAGCTCGCCCGCGAGGCGGCGGCCCGGCCGGACGCGGAGTACATCGTCTTCTGCGGCGTGCACTTCATGGCCGAGAGCGCCGACATCCTCACCACCGACGCCCAGCGGGTGGTCCTGCCCGACCTGGCCGCCGGCTGCTCTATGGCGGACATGGCGGCGCTGCCGCAGGTCGAGGCCGCCTGGGAGGCGCTGGAGGAACTCGGTGTGGCCGGTTCGACCGTGCCGGTCACCTACATGAACTCCTCCGCCGACATCAAGGGCTTCGTCGGGCGCAACGGCGGGGTGGTCTGCACCTCGTCGAACGCCGAGCGGGCGCTGCGCTGGGCGTTCGAGCGCGGCCAGCGGGTGCTCTTCCTCCCCGACCAGCACCTCGGCCGCAACACGGCGGTGCTCAAGATGGGGCTGGACGCCGACGACTGCGTGCTCTACGACCCGCACAAGCCGGGTGGCGGGCTGACCGCGAAGCAGCTCCGGGAAGCCAAGATGATCCTCTGGCGGGGGCACTGCTCGGTGCACGGCCGGTTCACGAAGAGCAGCGTCGACGAGGTCCGGATGCGGGTGCCCGGGGTGAACGTGCTGGTCCACCCCGAGTGCCGGTACGACGTGGTGACCGCGGCCGACCACGTCGGTTCGACCGAATACATCATCAACACGATCGAGGCGGCGCCGGCCGGCTCGGCCTGGGCGGTCGGTACCGAACTGAACCTGGTCCGCCGGCTGGCCAACGCCCACCCGGACAAGCAGGTCATGTTCCTGGACCGGACCGTCTGCTACTGCTCCACGATGAACCGGATCGACCTGCCGCACCTGGTCTGGTCGCTGGAGGAGTTGGTCGCCGGCCGGGTGCCGAACCAGATCACCGTGGACCGGGACACCGCGCACCACGCCCGGGTGGCGCTGGACCAGATGCTGGCCCTGCCGTAGCGGACGCATACAACTACTCTAAGTAACCGGCGAGGTACGGATTCCTGCCGCTGTCCCCGTTTCGTGCCATCCGTTGCGCTGTGACCGCTCTTTTTTCGTAACCGAGCGCTATGCTGCCCGGGGCCGTGACAAGAGTCCGGGCCGGAGGGCGCGGCCGCGCCGTGCCGGCCGGGCCACGGGGCGACGGCTGTGTGGACCGGATGGTTCACCCTCGCGGAGAGCATCGACGTAGAGCAGCATCAACCCGCTGGAGGTTCCGTTGACCGACGACGTCCTGGTCGTACACGGAGGTACGCCCCTTTCCGGGCAGATCCGAGTGCGCGGCGCGAAGAATCTCGTCTCCAAGGCGATGGTCGCGGCCCTGCTCGGCGACGAGCCGAGCCGGCTCTTCGACGTGCCGCGGATCCGCGACGTCGAGGTGGTCCGGGGCCTGCTCGAACTGCACGGCGTGAAGGTCACCGACGGCGTCGACGACGGCGAACTGGTCTTCGACCCGGCCAACGTCGAGAGCGCCAGCACGGACGAGATCAACGTGCACGCCGGATCGAGCCGGATCCCGATCCTGTTCTGCGGTCCGCTGCTGCACCGGCTCGGCCACGCGTTCATCCCCGACCTGGGCGGCTGCCACATCGGCCCTCGGCCGATCGACTTCCACATCCAGGCGCTGCGGCAGTTCGGCGCGGTGGTGGACAAGACGCCCGAGGGGATGCACCTGACCGCACCGAGCGGCCTGCACGGCACCAAGTTCGAGCTGCCGTACCCGAGCGTCGGCGCCACCGAGCAGGTGCTGCTGACCGCGGTACTCGCCGAGGGCGTCACCGAGCTGCGCAACGCGGCCGTCGAGCCGGAGATCATCGACCTGATCTGCGTACTCCAGAAGATGGGCGCGATCATCAAGGTGCACACCGACCGGGTGATCGAGGTGCAGGGCGTGGCCCGGCTGGGTGGCTACACCCACCGGCCGATCCCGGACCGGATCGAGGCGGCGAGCTGGGCCGCCGCCGCGCTGGCCACCGGCGGCCGGGTCGAGGTGCTCGGCGCCGAGCAGGCCGACATGATGACCTTCCTCAACGTGTTCCGCTCGGTCGGCGGGGCGTACGAGGTCACCGACACCCGGCCGCCCCGGCAGGGCAGCCCGGGCCAGGAGGGCGGGATCCGGTTCTGGCACCCCGGCGGCGAGCTGCGCGCGGTGGCACTGGAGACCGACGTGCACCCGGGGTTCATGACCGACTGGCAGCAGCCGCTGGTGGTGGCGCTGACCCAGGCCCGGGGCCTGTCGATCGTGCACGAGACGGTGTACGAGCAGCGGCTGGGCTACACCGAGGCGCTGAACAAGATGGGCGCGACGATCCAGGTCTACCGGGACTGCCTCGGCGGTACGCCCTGCCGGTTCGGCCGCCGCAACTTCAAGCACTCGGCGGTGATCGCCGGGCCGTCGAAGCTGCACGCCGCCGACCTGGTCATCCCCGACCTGCGGGCCGGCTTCAGCCACCTGATCGCCGCGCTGGCGGCGGAGGGCACCTCGCGGGTCTACGGCGTGGATCTGATCAACCGGGGTTACGAGGACTTCGAGGCGAAGCTCGCCGACCTCGGCGCGCACGTCGAGCGCCCCTGAACTTGCGCACCTCCACCCGGTGGCCGGCGCGCCGGCTGCCGGGTGGAGGCCGGCCGGAACCGGCGGTGAGACGC
This sequence comes from Plantactinospora veratri, assembly GCF_036421995.1. Lineage (NCBI taxonomy): Bacteria > Bacillati > Actinomycetota > Actinomycetes > Micromonosporales > Micromonosporaceae > Plantactinospora > Plantactinospora veratri. The sequence goes on along the minus strand of NZ_JAZGQL010000006.1, from coordinate 177,620 downwards.
CGCTCACCCCGGTTGGGGGGCGGCAACAGAGGCCGGGGTGAGAGGCCGCCCACCCGGCTCCGGCGGTGGCAGAGGGCCGTCGGCGTACCGCGAGGTGCGGGGCGCTCCGGCGGTTGGCTACCCTTGCCGCGTGCCGTCGCTGTTTCGCCGCAAGCCCACCGACCTCGTCGAGGCCACCGCTGAGGTGACCCCCGAGGAGGAGTCCGCGTCCGCCCGCCCCCGGGGTTACACCCCGAGCAAGAAGGAGCTGGGCAGGGAGACTCCGAAGCGCCCGAGCAGCGGTCGGCGGGTCGCCGGCGACGCCAAGCCGCTCACCAAGCAGGAGGCCCGGGAGCGGCGCCGGCAGTTGCGGGCGGAGTCGGCGGCCGAGTTCCGCCGGGAGGGCGGTCCCCGGGACCGGGCTCCGGAGCGCGGGCTCGCCCGGGACGTGGTGGATTCCCGGCGTACCGTCGGGACCTGGTTCTTCGGCGGCGCCCTGGTGGTGCTGATCGGTTCGGCGAACACGATGCCGCCGGTGGTGCGGTTCGCCTCCAACCTGCTCTGGGGGCTGCTGGCGATCGCCCTGGTGATCGACTCGGTGCTGATCTCCCGGAAGATCAAAAAGCTGGTCCGGCAGCGGTTCCCCAAGACCGACCAGCGGATGGGCTCGCTCTACCTCTACGCGATCATGCGTTCCATCACGTTCCGCCGAATGCGCGCTCCGGTCCCCCGGGTCAACCTCGGCGACAAGATCTGAGTCACCCGCGCCGAGCGGCGCACCGCAGCCACCGCGCCGAGCGGCGCACGGTGTGGGCGAACGGGTGGCGCGCGGCCGTTCAGGGGACGCCGAGCAGGCGGAGCAGGGCCGCCGTACCGGCCGCCGCGACCACCACCGCGACGAACGGGGCACGGCGCCAGGCCAGCACGGCGCCGACGAGTACCCCGGTCGGGCGGGCGAAGCCGGCGAACGCGCCGGCCTCGGTCAGCGCCGCCGTCACCGCCAGCGCCGCGAGCAGGGCCGCCGCCGCCATCGGCAGCAGCCGGTTCACCCCGTCGGGCAGGGCCAGCCGGTCCCGCAGCACCACTCCGGAGAGCCGGAAGGCGTACGTGCCCAGGGCCAGCGCCAAGATCACCGCGATCAGCATCTCCACTCCCCAGCTCGACGGTCCGGTCGGGGCGACCCGCACCCGCCGGTACGGCTACGGCTACGGCTCAGCACGGCCGCGTCCGAGGTCGCCGGGGCAGCAGCAGTACGGCGAGTCCGGTCAGCGCCAGCAGCACCGGCAGGCCGGCCGGCAGCACGGGAGTGACCAGCAGGGCGATCGCCGCGCCGACCAGGGCCACCCGGCGGGTCTGCGGGTCACGCAGCGCGGGCAGCAGCAGGGCGAGCAGCCCGGCCGGGAACGCGGCGTCCAGCCCGAGCCGGAGCGGGTCGCCGACCCGACTGGCCAGCAGCACCCCGAGCAGCGTGCCGACGTTCCAGGCCAGGAAGAGCAGGATTCCGGCCAGCCAGAAGGCGCGTCGCCGGCCCGCCGGGTCGGGTTGGGCCAGCGTGAACGCGGTGACCTCGTCGGTCATCAGGTGGCTGCCGACCAGCCGGTGCCGCCAGCGCCGCCCGAGCACGTCAGCGAGGGCCAGCCCGAACGGCAGGTGCCGGGCGTTGAGCAGCAGCCCGGCGAAGACCGCCGCGACGGGGCTGCCGGCCGCGACCAAGCCGACCGCGACGAACTGGGCACCACCGGCGTACAGCAGCGTGGACATCGCGACGATCGCCGGGATCGGGAGACCGGCGGCGAGCGCGACGGCACCGAAGGAGGCGCCCACCGCCAGCATCGCGATCCCGATGGCCCCGACGTCGCGCAGCAGGGCCCGGGTTGACACCGTCCCGGAGGTCGCTGTTCGGTCTGCCGTACGCATAGTTCAGAATAATGAACACCCGACGCCTGTTCGTCAACCCGAACGGATGGACCGATGGATCGAACGCAGTCCCGCTCCGGCGGCTCCCCGGTGCCCGCGATCGCCGCCGCACTGCGCCGGGAACGGGAACGTAGCGGCATCTCGCTGGCCGAACTGGCCCGCCGGGCCGGGATCGCCAAGTCGACCCTGTCGCAAATCGAAGCCGGAAACGGAAACCCGAGCGTGGAGACGGTCTGGGCACTCGGGGTCGCCCTCGGCGTACCGTTCAGCCGGCTGGTCGAGCAGCCCCAGCCGGCGGTACGGGTGATCCGGGCCGGCCAGGCTCCCGGATTCCGGTCGCAGCAGGCCGAGTTCACCGGCACCCTGCTCGCGGCCGGCGCACCGCAGGTACGCCGGGACATCTACCTGATCGAACTCGAACCCGGCCAGCCGCGCGACGCCGACCCGCACATCCCCGGCAGCGTGGAACACCTGGTGCTGGCCGCCGGCCGGCTGCGTACCGGACCGGCGAGCGACCCGGTCGAACTCGGCCCGGGCGACTACGTCAGCTTCCCGGGCGACGTCCCGCACCGGTACGAGGCGCTTGCCCCCGGCACCTTCGCCGTACTGGTGATGGAGCACCCGTAGCGCACGCCGGGCCGGCCCGTCAGCGCCCGGCGACGTCGGCCGGAGCCGGCGCCCGGTAGAGCCGGGCGACGACCTCCTCGATGTCCGGCTCCACGATGGCGATGTCCCGCAGCGCGGCGACCCGGGCCAGCCCGGCCACCACCTCCGAGGCGGTCGCCGACTCGCAGGCGAAGACCAGCCGCCGCCCGTCCGCCCCGGCACGCAGCAGCGGCGCACCCGGCAGCACCGGCGGCTCGGCCAGTGGCTCGTCGAGGTCGGCGACCACCTGCCGGCGCGAGCCGTACCGCGCGTGCAGCGCCTCGATCGACCCGTCGTGCACCACCCGGCCGTGGTCGATCACCACCAGCCGCCGGCAGAGCCGCTCGATGTCGGCCAGGTCGTGCGTGGTCAGCACCAACGTGGTGTCGCCGGCCGCGCCGAGTTCGGCCAGGAAGGCCCGGACCGCCTGCCGGCTCACCACGTCGAGCCCGATCGTCGGCTCGTCCAGGAAGAGCACCTCCGGCCCGTGCAGCAGCGCGGCCGTCAACTCGCCCCGCATCCGCTGCCCCAGCGAGAGCTGCCGCACCGGCACGTCCAGGAACCCGTCCAGGTCGAGTTCGACCCGGCAGCGGCGCAGCCGGGCGGCGTGCTCGGCCGCCGGCACCCGGTAGACGTGCCGGAGCAGGTCGAAGGAGTCCCGCAGCGGCAGGTCCCACCAGAGCTGCGAACGCTGCCCGAAGACCACCCCGATGCGCAGCGCCAGCCGGGTGCGCTGGGCCACCGGCAGCAGCCCGCAGACGCGTACCTGCCCGGACGAGGGGCTCAGCACCCCGGTCAGCATCTTGAGCGTGGTCGACTTGCCGGCACCGTTCGGCCCGATGTAGCCGACCATCTCGCCGCGCCGGACCGTCAGGTCGATCCCGTCGACCGCGCCGACCACCCGCTTCGTCCGGCGGAACCGGCCGGCCCGGACGCGTACCACGAACTCCTTGCGCAGGTCGCGGGTCTCGATCACCGGCACGTCCGGCGGGGTCGCGGTCACGAGCCGGTGCTCCGGTAGTGGCGTACCCCGAGCCGCCACACCGCGGCGGCGATCGCGGCGGCCGGCAGCGCCACGCCCGGCGCGGCCCAGCCCACCCAGGCCGGCAGGCCCAGCGGGTCGGCCCGGCCGAGCAGCGCCAGTGCCGGGTAGTAGGCCACGAAACCGAACCCCATCCCGTACGCGAAAGCCGCTCGGAACCAGCCACTATAGACAGTCATCGGGTACGTGGTGAAGTCCCGGCCGCCGTAGGTGAACGCCGAGCCGACCTCGCCGGAGTCGATCCACCAGAACGACAGCGACGCGGTGGCCACGAAGATCGCGGCGAAGAAGACCGCACCGGCCAGCGGGGTCAGCACGGCCAGCGCCACCCGGCCCGGCGTCCAGGCCAGATCGGCGGTGACCAGCGCGACCACCAGTACACCCGCCCCGAACACCGCCCGGGCCGCCTTGCGCAGCGGCAGATCCATCAGCAGCAGTTGGGGCAGCGCGCCGAGCGGGCGGACCAGCACCGCGTCCAGCAGGCCGGTCCGGACGTACTGGCGCAGCGTCTCCACGTTGCCGACCGCGAGGTCGGCGGTGGCGAAGGCCGCCGACGAGAGGCCCACCATCACCATCGCCTCGGTCCGGTCGAAGCCGCCCAACTCCCGGGTGACCCGGAACAGCACCAGCACGGTGAGCACGTCGAGGCCGGTGGCGCCGACGTTGCTGACCAGGTCCACCACGAACGAGGTGCGGTACGACGCCTGCGACCGGGCCTGCCCGCGCAGCAGCGCCAGGTAGGCCGGTGTCCGGCGCAGCCGGTACGTCCACTCAGCCACCCTGCACCACCAGCCTGCGCTCGGCCCGGCGCTGCACCGTACGGCAGGTCAGCAGGAGCAGCCCGACCCAGAGGAGTTGCACGCCCACCATGCCGGCCTGGATCCCCGCCCCGTCCCGCTCCACGAGTACGTCCAGCGGGGTCTGCAACAGACTCGGGAACGGGGTGGCCAGCCAGAGCGGCACGGCGATCCAGTCCGGCATGAACCGCAGCGGGAAGTAGAGCCCGGCCAGTACGCCGGAGCTGAGGGTCCAGAGGATCATCGCCCCTCGGGCGTCGTGCAGCCAGTACGCGGTCGCGTTGACCAGGAACCGGCAGCCGAAGCAGATCACCACCGCCAGCCCGACGGAGAACGCGAAGAGCGGCACCGTCTGCCACCGGGTCGGCAGCGAGAGGTCGAAGAAGAGCAGCCCGGTGAGGACCGGCGGGAGGAAGCGGGTCAGCAGGGCGTACCCGGCCCGGCCGAGGTCGGTGGCGAGGTAGCTGACCACCGGGTGCACCGGGCGGAGCAGGTCGCTGGCGACCTCGCCGGTGCGGATCCGGTCGGCCAGCTCGGTCCAGCGCCAGAGCAGCACCACGGCGAGTAGTCCCTGTCCCACCCAGACGAAGGTGGCCAACTGGGCCGGGCTGTAGCCGGCGGCGTCGCCACCGGCACCGCTCGCCACGGCCAGCAGGACGTAGCAACGGAGGAAGCCGAAGACGGTGTTGGTGAAGGCGCCGGCAACGGTAGCTTGCCGATAGGTAGAGTATCGACGAAACCCCGATCCGGTTATGGCAGCAAATGTCCGGAACCATGGGATGATGTTTCGGCTGATGGGTGGTGCCACAGTGGCGGTGACCGAGCCCACGCCGTTACCCTCCTTCCGCGACCACGCTGCACCGAGCCGGGTGACTTTACCCGGAACGCCCGGCTGCCCAGCGAGATTTTTCGACGAGGTGACACCCCGTGAGTGAGCGACGCGAGCCGGCTTCCCCGGCCGCGTCGCGCGCGGTGGGGCTCACCGCTCACGACACCGTCGCCCCGCCCGGCCGCACTGGCGGCGTAGGTCCGGGAGTGCTGCGGTGAGCGGCCGGTACTCGGGCCGCTGGGGCGAGCCGGCCGAACCGTCCTGGGTGGTCGAACCGACCGCGGAGTGGGAGCCGCAGTTCCCCGGTCAGCGCTATCCCGGCGACATCGGCCACCAGCGGCGACGCCCCCGGCCGGCCGGCCGGGCACCGGTGCCGACCGGCCGGGCCAAGGTGCCGCCGCCGGGTGCCCGCCCCGGCGAGCCGGAGACGTTCGGCCGCCCCGAGCCGGTATCGAACGGGCGCCCCGAACCGACTTCTGCCGGCCGCGGGGAACCGCTGCCGAGCGGGCGCCCCGACACTCTGCCGAACGGGCGTCCCGAACCGCTGCCGAACGGGCGTCCCGGGCAGCCGGCCGGCGCACACCCGTCGGCCCGGGGGGAGGGGCCGCCGCGCGAGACGCGTACCGGACGGCTCGACCGCTGGGACAGCCGGTCCCCCGGCTGGAACCCGCCGCCGGACTCCCGGGACGACGGCCCGGACTCCCGGGACCAACCGTCGAACGGACGTGGCCGGCCACCGGCGGAATACCGCAGTGGCGGCACGGTGCCGGTCGGCCGGGACGACCGGCGGCCGCCCGGCGGCGAGCCCGGACCGCGCGGAGGTCGCGGCGAGAGCGGCTTCGCCGGTGGCCGGGCGGCCTCACAGCACGACCCGCACCGCTCCGACGACGACCGTCCGGGCCGCTCCGGCGCTGCGCCCGAGCGGCGCGGGCGGTGGCTCACCGGACCGGCGTCCGAGGAGACCCAGCCGCTGTCGGACCGGCGCCCCATGCCCGCCGACGGCCGGCCCGGACCACGGGACGGCCGGGGGCGGGTCGGGCCGGGCGGCCGCCCGGCCATGCCGGCGGCGTTCGACGGCTCCCCCGGCCCGGAGCGGGGCGCTCCCGGGCAGGACCGCGCCGACGGTTGGGCGGCGCGCTCCGGTGGCCCGGCGTATCCGGGCAGCCGCGAGGTACCGCCGGGCCGCGAGGTACCACCGGGCCGCGAGATGCCGCCGGGCCGCACGCCACCCCGGGCCCGGCCCGATCGGCCCGGCGCCGAGCCTCCGGTCCGGCGCCCCGCCGCCGGACCGTCCGGTGCACCCAGTTGGCCGGCGCAGCGCGGTCCGGCCCAGGAGCCGCGCGAGGGTCGGCGCTTCCCCGATCTGGGCTCCGGCCGTCCACCGGTACGCGACCCGCGCGGCAGCGATCCGGCCCTCCGGCCTGGCCCGGTGCCCCGGGGCGACCGGGTGGGGCCGCCGACTCCGCCCGGCGTCGACCGGCCCGCCGCCGAACTGGCCCCTGGATACGGCCGCCCGGAGCGGACGCCGGTCTCGGGTACCGACCGGGTCCCGCCACGCAGCGGCCAGCCCGACGACGCGCCGGTCCGCCCGGACCGGGTCGCCGGATATCCGGTCGTCGCCGCCGGGCCGGCGAGCCCTCCGACGGATCGGGTAGGTCCGGCCGTACCGCCCCGGACCGGCGAGCCGCCCCGGACCGGGGAACCCGCCCGCGCCGCCGAGCAGCCTCGCCCGGTCGAGCCCGCCCGCCGGATCGAACCGGCGCACCCGGTCGAGCCGGTACGCCGGGTCGAGCAGTCCCGGCCGATCGAGCCCCGCCCGGTCGACTCCGGACGCCCGGTGGAACCGCCCCGCCCCGTCGAGCCCGCCCGCGCGGCCGAGTCGACCCGACCGGTGGAGGCACCGCGCCCGGTGGAGCCGGCCCGCCCCGTCGAGCCACCCCGGCCGGTGGAACCACCGCGTCCCGTCACGCCACCCCGGCCCGTCGAACCGGCACGCCCCGTCGAGCCACCTCGGCCCGTCGAGCCGCCTCGGCCCGTCGAGCCGCCTCGGCCCGTCGAGGCGGCCCGGGCCGCGCAGGCACCGCGACCGGTCGAGCCGGCCCGGCCCGTCGAACCGGTCGAGCCGGCGGAGCCGCCGCGCGACCGGCCTGCTGGCTGGCTGACCCCGGCCGCACCCTCGGATCCGGCCCCCAAGCCGCCCCGCCAGCCGTCGGCGGAGGAGACCGGCGAGCGCCCTCCGGTCACGCCACCCCCGACCACCGGCCTACGGCTGGAGTTCCTGCCCGCGCCGACGCCCGCCGGCACACCGTCCCCGACCACACCCGTCGAGTCGACGCCGCCCGCCAGCCCGGACCCGGGCTCGGCGGTCGAAGCGGAGACCGGCGGACCGGTCGAACCAGCCGCCGCCACCCCGGCGGCGGGTACCGCCATCGAACCCGCCTCGCCCGTCCCCTCGTCCGGTCCTCCGATCGAACCGGCCGGTGCCGGGCCCGTACCGGAGGCCGGACGGGCCACCGATCTGAGTGAGACTTCCGTACCCTCCATGCCAAAGACCGGACCTGTCGCGGACCGTGCTCCAGTCGGACCGCTCACCGATGCCGCCCCGGCGGCCCCCTCCCCCACCGAGCCGGAGAGCGACCCGTCCTCGGCCGCCGACGAAGGTGCCGGCGCGGCGGACCAGCCGCGCGGCGGCGACCCCGAGCTGACGGTCGACGCCGGGGCACCGGCGTCCCCGGCGGACGACCCCGCGCCCGGGGCCACACCGGGTCCGGAAACTCCGACGGACGCGGCGGCGCAGAGCGTGTCGCCGGTCGCCGCAGCCGCTCCGGAGGAGTTGGCGCACGGCTCCGGCACCCCCGCCTCCGGGCCCACCTCCGGGCCCACCTCCGGGCCACCCGCCCCCGCGCCCACCTCGGGACCACCGGCCTCCCCGGCAGCGGTCTCCGGAGCGGCGGCCGAGGCGCCCGTCTCCGGGCCGCCGGCCGAGGCACCCACCTCCGGGCCCCCACTGGCCACCTCGCCGCCCGGCTCGCCGGTCGCCGAGGCGAGCCCGGACACGGTGCTGCCGACCGGGCCGGCCGCCGGGGCGGCGACCGCGCTGAGCGCGCCCACCATGCTCACCCCGATCATCCGGCCCGGCGGGAAACGCGGGCCGGCCGAGCCGGAACCCGCCGACGAGACGCCAGAACCGGCCGCCACCGACCCCGAACAGGTATTGGCGTCGTACGAGTGGCGGTTCCACCACGAGACCCTGCGCGAGCTGGTCGAGGACCCCGAGTCGCTACGGGCGATCCGGGACCGGTTGACGGAGAAGCTCGAACCGGCGAAGGACAACGGCACCCGGGCCCGCCTGCTGAGCCTGCGCGCGGTCGTCTCCCGCATCCTCGGCGAGCTGGGCAAGGCGCTCTCGGACGGCAAGCTGGCGCTGGCCCACGCGGAGGCGACCGGCCAGTTGCGACGGATCGCGATCGCGCAGGCCCGGTTGGCGCACGTACTCCAGTGGCGGGGGGACTTCGCCGAGGCGGACCGCCTCTTCGCCGAGGCGAACTCCTCCGAACTGCCGGACCGGTTGCGGGCCACCATGCACGAACACGCCGGACGGTCCTGCTACGACCAGGGCCGCTACATGGAAGCCTGCAACCACTTCGAGAAGGCGCTGGAGCTGCGCAAGGTCGAGGACCCGGACCTGATCGCCCGGACCGAACTCGCACTCGACGCGGTCTTCAACAAGGTCGCGCAGAACGGCTGGGGCCCGTACCCGCGCGACCGCGACGAGATCCTCCAGGTGCACAAGCCACCGGTGCCGAAGTTCAGCGAGAAGGTGCAGCGCTGGGGGTACGCCGACCCCGACGGCCAGCTCGCGATCGCGCCGAGCTACGCGGACGTGCAGCCGTTCCGGGACGGGGTGGCCTGGGTACGCCGGCCGGAGACCCGCACCTGGGAGCTGATCGACGAGACCGGTGAGCTGTTGATCGAGGCGTCCACCGGTTACCTGGGCGTCGGCTCCTTCTCCGACGGGCTGGCCTGGGTGTCCCGGGACGGCACCGGCGGCTGGATCGCGATCGACAAGGCCAACAAGGTGGTCATCCCGGCCGGCTTCGAGGACGTACGCCCGTTCCGGCGCGGTGTCGCCGCCGTCCGGCGGGGCGGCTGGGGTGCGGTCGACCGGACCGGCAAGGTGGTGCTGCCGACCCGCTACACCGGCTTCACCACCGCCCTCACCGACGGGCGGTACGTCGACGGTTTCACCGACGAGGGGCTGGCGATCGTCGACGCGGGCGGTCGCAAGGGCGTGGTGGACCGGTCCGGGCAGGTACTGGTCGCGCCGGCCCACCCGGCGCTGGTGATCCACCCGGTCGCTTTCCTGATCGGCAACGGCACCGGGCAGTGGGGTGCGCTGGACCGCCGGGGCGAGCCGTTGATCGACCCGGTGCACCCGAGCCGGAACGACGTGATGGAGGAGATCGACCGGCTGCTCGCCGACACCAAGCCCGTGCTGTAGGGCGCCAGGCCCCGTGCTGTAGGGCGCCGGGCCCGCGCTGTGATCTGCGTTCCTCACCCCCTCGCCCAACCTGATCCACTCGGGGTACGAGGACTAGGGTCGTAGGTATGGAATTCCGACACCTTGGCCGCTCGGGCCTGCTGATCAGCGAGATCTCGTACGGAAACTGGATCACCCACGGCTCCCAGATCGAGGAGGAGGCCGCGCTGGAGTGCGTACGCGCGGCTCTGGAGGTCGGGATCACCACCTTCGACACCGCCGACGTCTACGCCGGCACGAAGGCGGAGTCGGTGCTGGGCCGGGCCCTGAAGGGCGAGCGCCGGGAGGGCCTGGAGATCCTCACCAAGGTCTACTGGCCGACCGGCGAGGGCCGCAACGACCGGGGCCTGTCCCGCAAGCACATCATGGAGTCGATCAACGGCTCGCTGCGCCGGCTCCAGACCGACTACGTCGACGTCTACCAGGCGCACCGGTACGACTACTCCACCCCGCTGGAGGAGACGATGGAGGCGTTCGCCGACGTCGTGCACTCCGGCAAGGCGCACTACATCGGCGTCTCGGAGTGGAAGGCGTCGGAGATCCGGGCCGCGCACGCGCTGGCCCGCGAGCTGAAGATCCAGCTCGTCTCGAACCAGCCGCAGTACTCGATGCTGTGGCGGGTCATCGAGGGCGAGGTCGTACCGACCAGCCAGGAACTCGGCGTCGGCCAGATCGTCTTCTCGCCGATCGGCCAGGGCGTGCTGACCGGCAAGTACCTGCCCGGCCAGGAGCCGCCGGCCGGCTCGCGGGCGACCGACACCTCCGGCGGGGCGGGCTTCATCGCCCGGTTCATGTCCGACGAGGTGCTGACCCGGGTACAGCGGCTCAAGCCGCTCGCCGAGCAGGCCGGCCTCAGCATGGCCCAGCTCGCGGTCGCCTGGGTGCTGCAGAACCCGAACGTCTCCTCGGCGATCATCGGCGCCTCCCGGCCGGAGCAGGTGCGCGACAACGTCAAGGCGGCCGGGGTGAAGCTCGACGCCGAACTGCTCAAGGCGATCGACGAGATCGTCGACCCGATCACCGAGCGGGACCCGGCCAAGACGCAGAGCCCGGCCCAGCGCCCGTAGCGGCGGTGTAAGGAAGGGCCCCCGCTTATACAAAAAGCGATAAGCGGGGGCCCTTCCTTACACCTCAGCCCTGCCAGAAGCGGATCAGGCGCAGGCCCTCGACGTAGAGGTAGTCGGGTAGACCGATCACGTCGCCGACCGCGAAGACCCCGTCGAAGAACCAGCCGCCGACGCGCGGGTTCCAGAGCAGGGCGAAGAGCAGGATGAAGCCGAACGGCGCCATCAGGTCGTAGCCGCGCCGCCACTGTGCGTTCAGCCAGGGCTGGACGACGTTGCCGCCGTCCAGACCCGGTACCGGCAGCAGGTTGAGCACGCTCGCGGTCAACTGGAGGAAGGCGAGCAGCGCGACGCCGGACCAGAACTCCGGCCGGGCGAAGACGTCCACCCCGATCGCGAACGGGATGACCAGCAGCAGCGCGAAGAGCACGTTGGTGGCCGGACCGGCGAGGCTGACCAGCGAGTGCCGGAGCCGGCCGGGGATCTGGTGCCGGTCCACCCAGACGGCACCGCCGGGCAGGCCGATGCCGCCGAGCAGCACCACCGCCACCGGCAGGATGATCGACAACAGCGGGTGGCTGTATTTCAACGGGTTGAGGGTCAGGTAGCCGCGGTGCGCCACCGAACGGTCACCGGACCGGTACGCCACCACGGCGTGCGCGTACTCGTGCAGGCAGAGCGAGACCAGCCAGCCCGAGACGACGAAGAGGAAGACGTCGAGCCGGAGGTTGCCGAACCCGTTCCACGCCATCGCGCCGCTGGTCACGAAGAGCGCGACCAGGGCCAGGAAGATCGGGCTGGGCCGGAACGCCTCCCGGGGCACGCCGAGGACCAGCCGGTCCCGGCCGCGTTGGTCGAAGTCCATCGGCATCACTCGGCCGCGGGCAGCAGGCTCATCCGGTATTCCACCCGGTCGTCCTCGACCAGCAGCACCGAGGCGACACCCGAGGCGGCGAGCTCACGCCAGGTCTGGCCGATCCAGGACTCGGCGTCGGCCTGGCTGCTGAACGCCTCGGCCGGTCCGTTCACCGGATCGCCGTCCGCGCCCTCGTACCGCCAGCTCCACGGCATGTCGCGTCTCCCCTCGCCGATCTTCGCGCCGACAAACCTCCGCCAGCCTAGTCGGCCGGCCGGTGCCAGCCAGTCAGAGCGGTCCGGAGCGGGTTGCGCACCCGTACCTCACCGCGAACTGCCCAGCCGAGCGCTCTAAGGTACGGGCATGTCCGTAGACGGGTGGAGCAGGCTCCTGGTGCTGGGCGGGATCCGCTCCGGCAAGTCCGAGTTCGCCGAGTCGCTGCTGAAGGACGTACCGGTTGTCCGTTATGTCGCGACAGCCGTGACCGCCCCGGACGACCCGGAGTGGACGGCCCGGATCGACACACACCGGCTGCGCCGTCCGGCGGGCTGGACGACCGAGGAGGCCAACGCCGACCCGTCCCGGCTCGCCGGACTGATCGCCGACGCCGGACCCGGCGACACGCTGCTCGTCGAGGACCTCGGCGGCTGGGTGACCGTGCTGCTCGACCCGGCGCACCAGCCCGCCGACGACGTCGCCACCATCGGCGAACTCGGTGCGGCGATCCGGGACTGCCCGGCCCGACTGGTGCTGGTCAGCCCCGAGGTGGGGCTCTCGACGGTGCCGGTCACCCCGCTCGGGCGGGCCTTCGCCGACGCGCTCGGCACCACCAACCAGACGGTCGCGGACGCCTGTGACGCGGTGGTGCTGGTGATCGCCGGACAGCCGGCCTGGTTGAAGGCCGGGGCGGACCAGGCGCTGCCGGCTCCGGACGGCGCCGGCCAGCCTGGCGTACCGGCGCAGGCCGACCGGGCCGCCGCCGACCGGGCCACCCCGGCCCCGTCGGCCTGGACCGAGGTACTGGGCGCGGTGCCGCAGGTCCTCCGTCCGACCGTGATCCCGGCCCCGGCGGCCGAATCGGCGCCACCGAGCGGGCCGGAGAACGCGAGGGGCTGGACCGCGCCGACCATGGCGCTGCCGATGGTCGCCACCGGCCTGGTCATCCAGCCCGGGATGGACCTGCCGATGCCGGACGAGTACGCCGGACCCGCCGCCGTCGACCGGCTCGGCACGCTCGACCTGCCCGGCGCCGGCCTCGGTCACCTGGAGCGGGTGGTCTCGTTCGCCGCCGCCACGCAGGGTACGGCGACTCCGCAGCCCTGGCGCTCGGTCCGGGTACTGCTGCTGCACGGCGACCACTCCGGCGGTGCCGCCGCCGGCGCGGTACCCGGTGAGTCGGCCCGCCGCGCCGAACAGGCCCGGCAGGGCACCGGGCCGATCGCCCGGCTGGCGGCCGAGTCCGGTGCCACCCTCCAGGTGGTCGAGGCACCGCTGTCCCGGGCGATCGAGGAGGGTCCGGCGCTGACCGCCGACGAGGTCGACGCGGCGCTGCGCTACGGCTGGCGGCTCGCCGAGGAGGCGGTGGACGCCGGGGTGGACCTGCTGGTCCTCGCCGCCTGCGGTGCCGGTACCGAGGCCGCCGCTTCGGCCGTACTGGCGGCCACGGCCGGCGCCGAACCCGCGGCGGTGCTCGGCCGGGTGGTGACCCTCGGCGGACGGGTGGACGACGAGGCGTGGATGCTGCGCTGCGCGGCGGTACGGGACGCGATGCACCGCACCCGGCGCAGCCCGCGGGACGCCAAGGACGTACTCGCCGAACTCGGCGGCGGCGACCTGGCGATCGCCACCGGCGTGCTGCTCGGCGCGACCGCCCGGCGTACCCCGGTGCTGCTGGACGGGCCGGTCGGGGTGGCGGCCGGGCTGGTCAGCCGGGACCTCGCCGGCCAGGCCCGGCACTGGTGCCTGCTGCCGGACCACGGCGACCACCCGGCGGTCAAGCTCGGCGCCGACGTGCTCGACCTGACCCCGCTGCTCGACCTGCGACTCGGCCTCGGTGAGGGCGCCGCCGCGCTGGCCGCGCTGCCGCTGCTGCGCTCGGCGCTGACCCTCGCCGGCACCCTGCCGGTGCATCCGAGCCTGGCGACCGCCGACCCGGCCGACCCGGCGGAGGGCGGTGGGACCGGGCCAGCCGACGAGTCGCTTCCGCCGGTGCCGGACCCGGCCGAGCCGTGGGCGCCCGGCCCGGCCGGCGACCGGCCGGGGCAGGGCGACGACAGCCCCGACGACGACCAGGAGTTCATCGAGCCTCCGCCGGCCGGCCCCGGCCCGACCACCGTCCCGAAGGACGCCACCGGGCCCGACGACGCCACCGGGCCCGACGACGCCACCGGGCAGCCGTCGACGGACGCGCCGCCATCCGGACAGCCGACGTCCGACACCCCGGCACTGCCGGGACAGCCGACGACCGGGACGCCGCCACCCGGACAGCCGTCGACCGGCGGCACCGGGTCGGTGGACGACCGGGACGCCGGGTCGGCCGGCGACCGGGACGCCGGGCGGGTGGGCGGCGCCACCGTGCCACCGGGTGTCTGAGGGCCGGTTCGCGGCCGGCGGCCGGCTGGCCCTGACCACCTTCACCGTCGCGCCGCTGCGGGCCGGTCGGGTCGACCGCGCCACCGCCGGTACGGCGATGACCCTGGCCCCGCTGGTCGGCGCCCTGCTCGGGCTGATCCTCGCCGGGCTGCTCGGCGGACTGGCGGCGATCGCCCCGCCACTGGTCGCCGCTGGGGTGACCGTGGCCGCGGCGGCGCTGCTGACCCGGGGACTGCACCTGGACGGGCTGGCCGACACCGTGGACGCGCTCGGCTCGTACCGCTCCGGGGAGGCGGCGCTGCGGATCATGCGGCAGCCGGACGTCGGCCCGTTCGGGGTGACCGCGCTGCTCCTGGTACTCCTGCTCCAGGCCGCGTCGTTCGCGGCGCTGGCGGCCCGGCCGTGGACCGCGCTGCTCGCGGCGCTGGCCGCCGGTGCCGCGACCGGCCGGCTGGCGGTGAGCTGGGCCTGCCGGCGCGGTGTCCCGGCGGCCCGCCCGGAGGGGCTCGGCGCGCTGGTCGCCGGCACCGTCGGCCCGGCGGCGCTGTTCGGGCTCTCGGCCGGGGTGGCGCTGCTCGCCGTGCCGGCGGTGCCGGACCGCCCCTGGCAGGGCCCGCTCGCGGTCGCCGTGGCGCTGGCCGGCACGCTGCTGCTGGTCCGGCACGTGGTACGCCGGATCGGCGGCATCACCGGCGACGTGCTCGGCGCCAGCGTCGAACTCGGCGGCACGCTGTTCTACCTCGGGGTGGTGCTGACCGGCTGACCGGGCAGGCGTTCGCGGGTAGCGTTCGCGAAAAGGACACCAGCACGAGTTTCAGGCCGACAGGCGGTCGAGCGGGGGACGTTATGCTCATCACGGACGATTTCCTGCCCGTGCCGGTCCCGGAGTCGTTGACCGCGACCTACCTGGTGCCCACCACCGGCCAGGTCGACCCGGCCCCGGCCGAGGCGGTGGCCGCGCTGGGCGGCCGGCTCTCCGGACCGGTGCACGACCTGGCCCGGCAGATGCTGGACAGCCCGCTGATGACGGTCGACACCCGGCCGATCGCCGAGTTCCCGCACCTGCCGCCGGACCTGCTCACCGCGTTCGGGGCCACCGACACCCAGTTGGCCCGGCTCGACGCCGCCACCGACCTGGTGGTGGTGCAGGCCAGCTACCGGCCGGGCTGGCCACCCGCGCACGAGTGGGCGGCCCGGACCGTCGCCTGCGCCGTCGCCGAGTCCCTCGGCGCCGACCTGGTGGACGTCTTCGCGTTGCAGTTCCTCGACCCGGCCACCGCGCTGCGCTCGCTGCCGGACGCCGAGGGCCGGGTACGTCTGATCGACTGGGTCCTGGTGCCGTACTCGTCCGACGACGGCGGGCTCTGGTTCACCACCAAGGGACTGCGCCGGTTCGGGCTGCTGGAGTTGCAGGCCCAGGGGGTGCCGACGCACCTGACCCGGGCCTGGGGCGCGGTGATGACCGGGGCGGCCCGGCGACTGCTCCGGGCCTGGACCGACGGGCTCACCGACAGCGAGGTGCCGGCCTTCGTCCAGTTGCCGGTGGTCACCTCGGTCACCGGCCACGACATCGCGGTGGCGTACGGCAACCCGCAGCAGCACGACACCACCGGCCCGGCGGCACTGCGGCTGGAACTCGACCCCGCCACCGACCCGGACGCCGACTCGTTCCTGACCCTGCTGCCGCCGACCGGCCATCCCGGCCCGGCCGGGCGGTACTTCGCCGCGGTCTGCGCCGCCCTCTTCGGCGCCGCCGCCCAGTCCGACGTCCGGTACGCCCGGCCGGACGACGCGATGGCCCGGGCGATCGCCACCGCCCGGGACGGGCTGCCCGGCATCCGGGAGCGGTTCCTCGCCGGCACGCTGCCGGAGGGGGTGCAGCTGCTGGTCAAGTACGGCCTGCCGACCGACGAGGGGCCGGAGTTCGTCTGGGCCGGGGTGACCTCGTGGGCGACACCGGAACGGATCGTCGGGGCCAGCGCCAGCGACGCCACGGCCGATCCGGCGGTCCGGATCGGCCGGCCGGTCGTGGTCGACGCCGTCGACGTGGTCGACTGGGCCCTGCTGGACGGCAGCGGGGTGATCGAGGGCGGCTGGACGCAGGCCGTACTCGACGCCGGCGACCGCTCCCAGCGCTGACCCTGCTCCCAGCGCCGACCCCGCGGGCGTTACCTGACGGAGGGCTGCACGAACGGGGGCCGGACCACCCGCATCGTCGCGCGGCGGCCCCGGACGTCGACCACGACCTCGTCGTCCTGGCCCAGCCCGGCGGCGCTGTCCAGCAGGGCGAGGGCGATGCCGGCCTTCCGGGTCGGCGAGAAGGTGCCGCTGGTGACCGTGCCGACCGGCGTGCCGTCGGCGGCGGAGAGCACCGCCATGCCCGGCCGCGGGATGCCCCGGTCCAGCGCCAGCAGTCCCCAGAGGGTACGGCGCGGCCCGGCCGCCTTCTCGGCGAGCAGCGCGTCCCGGCCCCAGAACGCCGGCTTGTCCCAGCCGACCGCCCAGCCCGCCCGGGCCTGCACCGGGGTGATCTCCGGGGAGAGGTCCTGGCCGTGCAGCGGGTAGCCCATCTCGGTCCGCAGGGTGTCCCGGGCGCCGAGCCCGCAGGCGCGGATCCCGTACGGCTCGCCGGCCGCCAGCAGCGCGTCCCAGACCGTGGTCGCCGCCTCGGCCGGGACCACCAGCTCGTACCCGTGCTCGCCGGTGTAACCGGTCCGGCAGACCACCAGCGACACCAGGTCACCGGCCGGAGTGGGCGCCCCGGCGGTGGAGAAGCCGAGTTCGGCGGTGGAGAAGCTCATGTAGTCGTGTCCGGTCGGCAGTCCGAGGGTGCCGAGCAGTTCGGCCGAGCGCGGCCCCTGCACCGCCAGTACGGCGTACGCCTCGTGCTCGTCCGTCACGGTGATCCCGTCCGGGGCGGCGGCGCGGAGCCGGCGTACCACCTCGGCGGTGTTGGCGGCGTTCGGGATCAGGAAGACGTGCTCGGGGCCGTGCAGGTAGGCGATGATGTCGTCCACCACGCCGCCGGTGGCCTCGTCGCAGCAGAGCGTGTACTGCGCCCGCCCCGGCCCGATCCGGCCGAGGTCGTTGCTGAGGCAGGCGTTGACGAAGTCGGCCGCCCCCGGGCCGGTGACCCGGGCCTTGCCGAGGTGGGAGACGTCGAACACACCCACCCCGGTACGCACCGCGGTGTGCTCCCGGAGGACCCCGCCGCCGGTGTACTCCAGCGGCATGGACCAGCCGCCGAAGGCGGCGAACTTGGCGCCGAGCGCGGCGTGCCGCTCGTGCAGCGGCGACTGGCGGAGTACGTCGGCGGAAGGTTCCGGGGCCTCGCCGGTCACCTGCGTCGGGTCGGTCATGGGTCGCAACCTACCTGCGATCCGGCTGATGGTTAGCATCGGCGGGACCCCTCCGGCGGACCGTCGGCGGGACAGCCCCTTCGTCCGGCGGGTAGGTTGCGCCGGAGACCACAACGCCCGGCCGCAACCAGGCGGCCGGCCACGCCCGTCCGGAGCCGCGCAGTGACATCGCCCAGCACCAGCCTCAGCCTGGTCGACACCGACCCCGCCGAACTCGCCGTCGACGCCATCGTCATCGGGTTGCACAGCCAGACGGCGGAAGACCCGGGCTCTGGCGCCGACGCCGCCGGGGCCCTGCTCCTCGCGACCGGCGCGGAGAGCATCGCCGCGGCGTTCGACGGCCGGCTGACGGAGACCCTGGCACTGCTGGGCGCCACCGGCGGCCCGGGTGAGGTGATCAAGCTGGCCACCCTGGGCACCATCACGGCGCCGCTGGTCGTCGCCGTGGGGCTCGGTCCCGAGCCCACCGGCGCGGCACCGGCACCGGAGACGCTGCGCCGGGCGGCCGCCTCGGCCGTCCGGGCGCTGGCCGGCGCCGAGCGGGTGGCGCTGACCCTTCCGCTGCCCGACGACGAGGACGGCCCGGCCGCACTGCGCGCCACCGCCGAGGGCGCGCTGCTCGGGGCGTACCGGTTCGCCGGCTACAAGACCCGGCCGCAGCCGACCCGCCGCTCGCCGGTCGCCGCGATCGCGGTGCACGTGCCGGACGCCGGTGACGACCGGGCCCAGGCGGAGATCACCCGGGCCGGTGTGGTCGCCGGGGCGGTCACCCGTACCCGGGACTGGGTGAACACGGCGCCGAACGAGCTGCGCCCGCCCTCCTTCGCCGACTCGGTGGCCGCCGCTGCCCGGGAGGCGGGGCTCGGCGTGGAGGTCCTCGACGAGCAGGCGCTGGCCGCCGGCGGCTACGGCGGCATCCTCGCCGTCGGGCTCGGCTCGGAGGCGCCGCCCCGACTGGTGAAGCTCAGCTACGACCCGGCCGCCGCCGGTGCCGCCGGGTCGGTGAAGCGGCTCGCGCTGGTGGGCAAGGGCATCACCTTCGACACCGGGGGTGTCTCGATCAAGCCGGCCCAGGGCATGTGGGAGATGAAGTCCGACATGGCCGGCGCGGCGGCGGTCGCCGCCACGATGCTGGCGATCGCCGAGTTGAAGCCGGCGGTGGCGGTGACGGCGTACCTGCCGATGGCCGAGAACATGCCGTCGGCGACCGCGTACCGGCCGGGCGACGTGGTGACGATGTACAACGGCAAGCGGGTCGAGGTGCTCAACACCGACGCCGAGGGGCGGATGGTCCTCGGTGACGCGATGGCCCGGGCCTGCGAGGACGGCTGCGACTACCTGGTCGAGACCTCGACGCTGACCGGCGGCCAGGTGGTGGCGCTGGGCAAGCGGGTGGCCGGGGTGATGGGCAGCACCGACCTCTGCCAGCGGGTCCAGCAGGCCGGCGACGCGGCCGGCGAGCCGACCTGGCCGATGCCGCTGCCGGACGACGTCCGCAAGGGCATGGACTCCGAGGTCGCGGACATCTCCCAGGTGAACGCGTCGATGGACCGGGCCGGTCACATGCTCCAGGGCGGCGTCTTCCTGCGCGAGTTCGTCGCCGACGAGGTGCCGTGGGCGCACATCGACATCGCCGGGCCGAGCTACCACTCGGGCGAGCCGACCGGGTACTGGACCAAGGGCGGCACCGGAGTGCCGGTGCGTACCCTGCTGGAGCTGGTCGACGACATCGCCGCGAACGACTGAGCCGGCGCGCCGCCGGCCCCGGGATTGGGGTCGGCGGTCGCCGGGCGGTCAGGTCGTGGGCCGCCGCTTGCGACGCTCGTTGAAGTCGCGCATCCGCTGCGGATAGCCGACCAGCCGGACGTCGTAGACCGGGATCGCCATCTTGTGGGCGAACCGCCGGGCGCCGTCCGGGCCGTCGATCCGGCGCCGGGTCCATTCGCCGTCGTGCGCGATCAGCATGACGGTGGTCTCGGTCACGGTCGTCCGGGGCTCGATGAACGCCTCGACACCGCGCTTCGACCGGACGAACTGTTCAAGATGGTCAAGATCGGCACGGCTGGCGGGACGGTCACCCGCCGTGACAACGGCCTTCTTGCGTCGGCGAAACCAGGCCAACCCGACCCTCTCCTCCCCGGCATGGCCGCCCCGCGACGAAACTGGCGACTTCCGGCAAGCGTACGTCCCGACGACGTGTCCTTGGGCACCTCGGTACGCGGCCCGCTTCCACTAGTGACAAGATGACCGAGGTGGGCGCTCCCCGGTCGGCGACTGTCAGTTCCGGAGAAAGTCCACGCCACACCGGCCGGAGAACCCGACCGGGGTGGCGGTATGCCCGGTTGACCGGCATCACCCTCGTAGCAGCGACGCGACCTGGGAGTTAACTGTGAGCGAGCCGAACGGCGGAACGTTCGATGTCGTCATCCTCGGAGGTGGCAGCGGCGGGTACGCGGCGGCGCTGCGCGCCGCCCAACTGGACCTCTCGGTCGCGATGATCGAGAAGGGCAAGGTCGGCGGCACCTGCCTGCACAACGGCTGCATCCCCACGAAGGCGCTGCTGCATGCGGCCGAGATCGCCGACCAGACCCGCGAGTCGGAGCAGTTCGGGGTCAAGGCCGAACTGGTCGGCATCGACATGGCCGGCGTCAACTCGTACAAGGACGGCGTGATCTCGCGGCTCTACAAGGGCCTGCAAGGGCTGATCAAGGGCGCCAAGATCACCCTGGTCGAGGGCGAGGGCAAGCTCGTCTCCGCCGACACCGTCGAGGCGAACGGGGCCCGCTACACCGGCCGTAACGTCATCCTGGCCACCGGCTCGTACGCCCGGACCCTGCCCGGCCTGGAGGTCGACGGCGAGCGGGTGATCACCAGCGACCACGCGCTGACCCTGGACCGGGTGCCGACCTCGGCGATCGTGCTCGGCGGCGGCGTGATCGGCGTCGAGTTCGCCAGCGTCTGGAAGTCCTTCGGCGTCGACGTGACGATCATCGAGGCGCTGCCCCGGCTGGTGGCGGCCGAGGACGAGGAGTCGTCCAAGGCGCTGGAGCGGGCGTTCCGCAAGCGCGGCATCGGGTTCAAGACCGGCAAGCGGTTCGAGAAGGTGGAGCACACCGAGAAGGGCGTCAAGGTCACCATCGAGGGGGGCGAGACCTTCGAGGCCGAGGTGCTGCTGGTCGCGGTCGGCCGTGGGCCGAACACCGCCAACCTCGGTTACGAGGAGCAGGGCGTCAAGATCGACCGTGGCTTCGTGATCACTGACGAGCGGCTGCGTACCGGCGTGCCGAACGTCTACGCGGTCGGCGACATCGTGCCCGGCCTCCAGCTCGCGCACCGGGGCTTCCAGCAGGGCATCTTCGTGGCCGAGGAGATCGCCGGCCGCAACCCCGCGGTGATCGACGAGAACGGCATCCCCCGGGTCACCTACTCCGACCCGGAGCTGGCCTCGGTCGGGCTCACCGAGGCCCGCGCCAAGGAGCAGTACGGCGCCGACAAGGTGAAGACCTACAACTACAACCTCGGTGGCAACGGCAAGAGCCAGATCCTCAAGACCGCCGGCTTCGTCAAGCTGGTCCGGGTCGACGACGGTCCCGTGGTCGGCCTGCACATGGTGGGGGCCCGGGTCGGCGAGCTGGTCGGCGAGGCGCAGCTCATCTTCAACTGGGAGGCGTACCCGGCCGAGGTGGCGCAGCTCATCCACGCCCACCCCACCCAGAGCGAGGCGCTCGGCGAGGCGCACCTGGCCCTGGCCGGCAAGCCGCTGCACGCACACGCCTGACCACAGAATCTCCGCGCCCGCCCGGCACCAACCGGGCCAGGAACGCAACAGGCCACGAAGGAGTCTTGAAAGATGCCGGTATCGGTCACCATGCCCCGGCTGGGCGAGAGCGTCACTGAGGGCACCGTAACCCGGTGGCTGAAGCAGGAGGGCGACCGCGTCGAGGTCGACGAGCCCCTGCTCGAGGTTTCCACCGACAAGGTCGACACCGAGATCCCCTCCCCGGCGGCCGGCGTGCTGGCCCGGATCGTGGTGAGCGAGGACGAGACCGCCGAGGTCGGCAGCGAGCTGGCGGTGATCGACGGCGACGGTGAGGCGGGCGGCGAGGCCCAGTCCGAGCCGGCCGAGGCCGAAGCGGGCCCGGCCGATGCCGTCCCGTCTGCCGATGCCGCGGAGCCGGCCGGCCAGCAGGAGCAGGCCGAGCAGCAGGAAGAGGCCGAGGAGCAGGAGCAGGGCGAGCCGGCGCCGGCGCAGGCCGCGCCGGCCGGCGACTCGGGCACCGTACTCAAGATGCCGGCGCTGGGCGAGAGCGTCACCGAGGGCACGGTGACCCGCTGGCTGAAGGAGGTCGGCGACACCGTCGAGGTCGACGAGCCGCTGGTCGAGGTCTCCACCGACAAGGTGGACACCGAGATCCCCTCCCCGGTCGCCGGCACCCTGCTCGAGATCCGGGTCAACCAGGACGAGACCGCGCCGGTCGGTGCCGACCTGGCGGTGATCGGTGCCGCCGGAGGTGCCGCCCCGGCCGCCGAACCGGCGAAGCCGGCACCGGAGGCCGCGAAGCCGGCGCCCGAGCCCGAGGCAGCCAAGCCCGAGCCCGAGGCAGCCAAGCCGGAGCCCGCCAAGCCGGCGGCGGAGGCGGCACCGGCGGCCGGTGCGTCGTACCAGACCCCGGCGCCGGAGACCGAGCGTTCCGAGCAGCCGTCCCGGACCGAGCGGGCGGCCCAGCCCGCCCCGACGGGTACCCGGCCCGCGCCGGCTCCGGCGCCCTCCGGGGAGAACGGTGCCGGGTACGTCACCCCGCTGGTACGCAAGCTCGCCAGCGACCAGGGCGTCGACCTCTCCACCGTCAGCGGTACCGGGGTCGGTGGCCGGATCCGCAAGCAGGACGTACTCGAGGCGGCGGAGCGGGCCCGGGCGGCCGCGCAGGCCCCGGCCGCCCAGCCGGCCGCGGAGGCCGCCGCACCGGCGCCGAAGGCGGCACCGAGCCCGCTGCGGGGCAGCACCCAGAAGCTGCCCCGGATCCGCGCGGTCATCGCCAAGCGGATGCAGGAGTCGCTGCACGAGATGGCGCAGCTCACCACCGTCGTCGAGGTGGACGTGACCAAGGTGGCCCGGCTGCGGGCCAAGGCCAAGGACACGTTCCTGCAGCGGCACGGGACCAAGCTGTCGTTCCTGCCGTTCTTCGCGCTGGCCGCCGTCGAGGCGTTGCAGACCTACCCGGTGGTCAACGCCCGGATGGACCTCGAGGCGGGGACGATCACCTATCCGGAGGCGGAGCACCTGGGCATCGCCGTCGACACCGAGCGCGGCCTGATGGTGCCGGTGATCCACAACGCGGGTGACCTGAACCTGGCCGGGATCGCCCGCCGGGTCGCCGACCTCGCCGAGCGGACCCGGACCAACAAGATCAGCCCGGACGAGATCGCCGGGGCCACCTTCACGCTGACCAACACCGGCAGCCGGGGTGCGCTCTTCGACACCCCGATCGTGCCGGCGCCGCAGTCGGCGATGCTCGGCACCGGCGCGGTGGTCAAGCGTCCGATGGTGGTCACCGACCCGCAGCTCGGCGAGGTGATCGTGCCGCGCTCGATGGTCTACCTGGCGCTCTCCTACGACCACCGGCTGATCGACGGGGCGGACGCCGCCCGGTTCCTCTCCGCGATCAAGGAGCGGCTGGAGGCTGCCCAGTTCGAGGCCGAACTCGGGCTCTCCTGACCGCACCAGCGTCTCGTACGGGGCGTCCGGCCATCGGCCGGGCGCCCCGCCGCCATTTCCGCCCCTATCCGCCCCCGCCGTTCCGACGGGACCTAGCCGACCTCGGCCGATCCGGACGCAGTGGGCGAAGATACAGGGATGCGTATCCTGATCGCCGGCGCGTCCGGTTGGCTCGGCACCCACCTGACCGATCGGCTCCGGGCCACGGGCCACGACGTCGTCCGGCTGGTCCGGCGCCGGACGCAGGGCCCGGACGAGGTGCGGTGGGATCCGGCCGCCGGTCAGCTCGACCCGGCGACCCTGGCCGACGTCGACGCGGTGGTCAACCTGGCCGGTGCCAACATCGGCGACCGGCGCTGGACTCCCGGCTTCAAGGAGGTGCTCCGGGCCAGCCGGGTCGACAGCACCGGGACGCTGGCCCGGGCGATCGCCGCACTGCCGGCCGAGCAGCGTCCCCGGACCCTGCTGAACGGCTCGGCGATCGGCTGGTACGGCGACACCGGCGACCGCCCGGTCGAGGAGGACGAGCCGGCCGGCGACGGCTTCATGGCGGACCTGTGCCGGGTCTGGGAGGCGGCGACCGGGCCGGCCGAGCAGGCCGGGGTACGGGTGGTACGCCTGCGCATCGGCCTGCCGCTGGAGCACACCGGCGGGCTGCTCAAGCCGCAACTGCTGCCGTACCGGCTCGGCATCGCGGGCAGGTTCGGCAGCGGGCGGCAGTGGATCCCGTGGATCTCGATGGCCGACTGGCTGGCCGCGATGACGTTCCTGCTGGACCGCGAGGACATTGCCGGGCCCGTCAACGTGGTCGGACCGGCGCCGGTGACCAACGCCGAGTTCACCCGGGCGCTGGGTCGGGCGTTGCACCGGCCGACCGTGATGCCGGTACCCGGGATCGCGCTGCGGATCCTGCTCGGTGAGCTGTCGATCGAGTCGCTGCGCAGCCTGCGGGTGCTGCCCGGGGTGCTGAACCGGGCCGGTTTCACCTATCGGCATCCGGACCTGCCCAGCGCACTGGAGGCGGCGTTGCCGGGCCGCTGAGCCACCCTGCCGAATCCGGATCGAGGCATGCGGGAGCCGCGAAACAGCCGACAAGGGCGAGAAGGTGTGTAAAGGTAGTTTCACCTTCCGTACCGGACAAAGCATCTGGCATCCGGACACCGTCGTGGCGGTCCGGCCGGGAAGGCGATCCGCGCCGCGAGCGGCGCCGCCAGGCTGGAGGCTCGATGACCGCCGAGGACCGGACCGGCCGACCGGCCGTCCCGCCGCCACCGCGCCGGGTGGTCGCCGCCGCACTCGCGCTCTCCGCCGGCCTGGCCGTCGGCGCTACGACGATCGCGACAGCCGGTTGGCCGGGCAGCCCGACCGGCATCACCGTCGCGGCGGCGGAACCCGGGGAGCCCGGCACCGTCACCTTCCGGGTGGTGCCCGTGCCGACGACCGCGGCACCGACGCCGCAGCCGCCCACTCCCCGGCCGGCTCCCTCGGACCACCTTCCGGTCACCGGCGGCGGTAATCCGACACCCGGTTGGCTGCCGGCGCTCGGCGCCATGCTGGTGCTGACCGGTGCCGTGACCGTCGTGGTCGCCCGCCGGTCCCGCCGCCCCGGCGGCGCGGGACCCACCGGATAGCCGGCCGGGCCCCGCGCCGGGCGGTCAGCGGGTCAGCAGTCGCGCAGCTCCGGCGACTGGTTGCGGATCTGGGCGAGCGGCGAGACGAACCGCTGGTACGTCGTACCGCCCACCGCCCCGGGCCGGAACGCGGCCACCCGGTGGCAGTTCTGGAACGCCAGGCGTACCCCGAAGTGGCGTTCGAGCCCGCCCCGGATGGCGTCGCTGGCCAGTGCGCGGAGCAGTTGGCCCCGCTCCGCCTCGCTCGGCGGCGGTACGGCGTGGTCGGCGTAGTCGGCCGTGGTCGCGTGGACCCGGGCCGACACCTCGGCGACCACCGCCCAGGCGTACGGCAGGGACCGCCGGACACAGTCGACGAACTCCTCGTCGTCGACCCGGCCGGCCTCGGCCCGCTCCAGCAGTGCGGCGGGTACGTCCAGGGACATCTTTCTCCTCCTGTCGTGGATTCGACCCGACCCGGGCTGGCTGGCCCGGACCGGCGGCTCATCTCCGACCGGCACCGTTCGGGGTGCCGGCCACCGGGTCGGTCAGCGAACCACCGCCCGCGACCCGGCCACCGCCCGCGACCCGTCCACCGCCTGCGGTCCGGGCAGGTAGTCGGGGTCCACCTGGCCGGCCAGGTCCTCGCCGACCCGGTCGTTCGCCCAGGCGGCCGCGTTGCGCAGGTGGAACTCCACCGCGTGCCGCTGGAAGGTCGCCCAGTCCTGCACCTGCTCGTCGACGGTGGCCCGGAGCAGGTCGAGCGCGGCCCGGTTGCCCGGCTCCAGCGCGTGCACCGGTGCCGGTACGCCCCGTTCGGCGCTGCGCACGTAGTCGGAGCGGGTCAGCCAGGTGAGCAGGTCGGCACCGACGTGCTGGCGCAGGAACTCCACGTCGTCCGCGTCGTCGACCTTGTTGCCGACGACGTGCACCCGGACGCCGTACTCCCGGGCGTAGCCGACGTACTGCCGGTAGACGCCGACGCTGCGCAGGGTCGGCTCGCAGACCAGGAAGGTGGCGTCGAACCGGGTGAAGAGCCCGGAGGCGAACGAGTCGGCCCCGGCGGTCATGTCCACCACCACGTACTCCCCCGGGCCGTCGGCCAGGTGGTTGAGCAGCAGTTCCACCGCGCCGACCTTGGCGTGGTAGCAGGAGACCCCGAGGTCGTCGGCGCCGAACGGGCCGGTCACCGCGAGCCGGACGCCGGCCACCTCGCGGACCACCGCCGCGTAGAGCGGGTTGTCGCCGTCGACCGGCAGCAGCCGGGAACCGCGCCCCGGCGGGGTGGTCTTGACCATCGCCGCGACCGAGGAGATCCGCGGGTTCTCGCCGCGCAGGTACTCCTTGATCTGCGGCAGGTGGTCACCGAGCGTCGGCAGCCGGGCCGCCTCCGCCTCGGTGGCGCCGAGCGCGGTCCCGAGGTGCTGGTTGATGTCGGCGTCGATGGCGAGCAGCGGCGGGGAGCCGCCGGTCGGGCCGGACGCGGCGAGGTGCCGGGCGAAGAGGGCGGCCAGGGTGGTCTTGCCGCTGCCACCCTTGCCGACGAACGAGATTTTCACGGTACGGATCCTCCGGTGCACTCTGCGAAGTTAATCCAATTGGAAATCATTTCCATTGAATCCGTCAAGCGGCCCGCTTCCTCGGCGTGTCGGGCCGGGGTTGGTAACCTCCGGCCCGTGCCGCACTCCCCGCCCGCGCTCGTCGGGCCGACCTCGCCCCCGTCGCCCCCGTCGCCCACGCCCCCGGGCGCCCGGCGGAGCCGCCGGACCGACCTGCTCGTCGCGCTGGTCGCGATCGTCGGAGCGGGCTGGGTCACCAGCGGACTCTGGCTCGACCCCAACGGGCGGGCGATCACCGTCAACTCCAGCGACCAGGCCCTCTTCGAGTGGCTGCTCGCGTACGGCGCGCACGCGCTCACCCACGGCCAGAACCCGTTCTTCACCGAGCTGGTGAACGTCCCGGACGGGGTCAACCTCGCCGTCAACACCTCGGTCACGGTCTATGCCGCCGTCTTCGCCCCGCTCACCTACACCGTCGGCGCCCCGGCCACCTTCCTGGTGATCCTCACCGGCAACATCGCCGCCACGGCGTTCGGCTGGTACTGGCTGCTCTCCCAGGAACTCGTCCGGAGCACCCCGGCGGCGGTACTCGGCGGGCTCTTCATCGGCTTCGCCCCCGGCATGGTCGCGCACGCCAACGCCCACCTGAACTGGAGCGCCGGCTGGGTGGTCCCGATGCTGCTCTGGGGCGTACTCCGGCTGCGCCGGCCCGGCCGGTGGCTCCGCAACGGGCTGCTGCTCGGAGTGCTGGTGGCGGTCGCCTTCTCGATCGCCGCCGAGGGGCTCTTCTTCACCGCACTGGCCTGCGCGGTCTTCTTCGGCACCTGGGCACTCGACCGGCACCGCCGGGCCGAGGCGCGGGCCGCGCTGCCGGACTTCCTGCGCGGGCTCGGCGTCACCGCGCTGGTGGCGTTCGGGCTGCTGGCGTACCCGCTGTGGCTGCACTTCCTCGGGCCGCAGCGGTTCCACGGCACCGGATTCGATCCGGTGATCCACGCCGAGGACATCGCCGCGTACGGGGCGTACCCGCAGCGGACCCTGGCCGGGGAGGCCGGGCTGGGCACCTCGCTGGCGCCGAACCCGACCGAGGAGAACTCCTTCCTCGGGCTGCCGCTGCTGGTGCTCGCCGTGCTCTGCTTCGTCGTGCTCTGGCGGCGTGCCGGCCTGGAGCGCCGGGCCACGGTACGGGCGATCGGGGTGACCGCGCTGGTCTTCGCCGTACTCTCCTGGGGCCCCCGGGTGAAGATCTTCGGTGCCCACACCGACGTCCCGCTGCCGTACGCCCTGCTCGGTCACCTGCCGGTCTTCAACGCCGCCCTGCCGTCCCGACTTGCCCTGGTGGTGGCCCCGCTGGTCGGACTGCTGCTGGCGCACACCGTCGACCTGCTCCGGGCCGCCCCGGTCTCCCGGCGGGCCGGGGCCGGCTGGACCGCCGGGTTCGCCGTGGCACTGCTGCCGCTGCTGCCGGTGCCGCTGCTCACCATCGCCCGGGAACCGATCCCGGAGTTCGTCACCGCCGGCACCTGGCGGCAGTACGTCTCGCCGGGCGGGGTGCTGACCCCGCTGCCGCTCACCCTCGACCTAGCCCCGGACGGGCAACGCTGGCAGGCGTACGCGCTGAGCCACCGGCAGGGCGAGTTCCGCATCCCGTCCGGCTTCTTCCTCGGCCCCGGTGGGCCGGACGGCCGGGGCCGGATCGGGCCGGTTCCCCGGGCCACCGACGCACTCCTGATGCGGGTCGCCGAGACCGGCGAACGGCCGGTGATCACCGACGCCGACCGGGCGGCCGCCCGGGCCGACCTGCGCCACTGGCAGGTCGAGGCGGTGGTGCTCACCGACCGGGCGCACGGGGCGAAGTTCCCGATCCACACCGACGCGCTGCGCGAGGTCACCACCGCGCTGCTCGGCCCCCCGGAGCGGGTCGCCGACGTCTGGCTGTGGCGCCTCACCCCGTGACGCCCCGGTGATCCCCGTGGCGCCCGGCCCGCCCGCCTCGGCCGGACGCCACGGTTCAGCCGGCCCCGGGATGCGCGGTGAGGATGCCGAGGGCGTAGGCGGTGGCGACCAGGGTGAGCATCAGCACCGCGACCCGACGGAACCGGCGGGCCAACCCGGGCAGCTCGGCCGGCAGGGCGAAGACCCGGCGCGGCCAGCCCCGCCAGGAGACCCACCAGAACAGGCCGGTCGCGGCGGCCAGCAGCACCGCCTTGCCGGCGACCGCCGCCCACCACCCGGCCGACCGCCCGCCCGCCAGCAGCACCAGGCCCAACCCGGTCACCCAGAGGACCCCGATCAGGCACACCACCGGCCACCGGTTGCCGTGCGCCAGCACCCGCTGCCCGTCCTCCACCCGCTCGGGGTCGTCGAACATCCGGGTCAGCTTCGGCTGCACCACGAAGAGGCTGTATGCCATCGAGCCCAGCCAGAGCGCCGCGACTCCGGCGTGCACCAGTACCGTCCCCGCCAGCAGCGCGTCCATCCGGGCATCATGCCCGCTCCGGCCCGACCCGGCGGAGGCGGTGACTCCGGCCACGAACCGGAGCGACCCGCCGGTAGCCAACTAAGCTGGAGCGGTGACCAGCACTGTTGCCGCGTTGACCAGCGTCCGGCTCGGGACGGTCGACTATCTGGCGGCCTGGGAGGAACAGCGTCGGGTGCACGAGGCGGTGGTCGCCGGGGAGCGCCCGGACACCGTACTGCTGCTCGAACACCCGAACGTCTACACGGCCGGCAAGCGCACCGAGCCCTGGGACCGGCCGATGGACGGTACGCCGGTGATCGACGTGGACCGGGGCGGCAAGATCACCTGGCACGGCCCGGGGCAGCTCGTCGGCTATCCGATCCTCAAGCTCCCCGGTGCGGACACCGGGCTGCCGGTGGACGTCGTCGCCTTCGTCCGGCGCACCGAGCAGTTGCTGCTCGACGTCTGCGCCGAGCTGGGCCTCGGCACGGCCATGCTGGTCGAGGGGCGCAGCGGGGTCTGGGTGCCGGCCGACGAGCGCGGGCCGGAACGCAAGGTGGCCGCGATCGGCATCCGGGTGGCCCGGGGCGTGACCCAGCACGGCTTCTCGATCAACTGTGACTGCGACCTCGCCGCGTACGACCGGATCGTCGCCTGCGGGCTGCGCGACGTCGGCGTCACCTCGCTCACCGCCGAACTGAACCGCCCCGTCACCACCGCCGAAGTGCTCCCGGTGGTCGAACGCCACCTCCCGACGCTGCTCCCCTGACGCAGGATCCCGCTACTTCCCCGACGTTGTGCCTTCCGCAGCCGGTGAAGCCACTACGTCAGGAAACAGGCCGACCTCCGCTCAGGGGGTGAGGCGGTGCGGGTCACGGGGGAAGGCGGCGGCTTGGCGGACGTTGGCAAGGGCGAGTAGCTGGGTGACCATGCGTTCCAGGCCGATCGCGAAGCCGCCGTGCGGGGGCATGCCGTGCCGGAACGCGTCCAGATATCCGGCGTACGGCTCGACCGGCTCGCCCCGTTGCGCGAGTGCGGCCAGGTAGTCGGCGTACCGGTGCAGCCGCTGCCCGCCGGTGACCAGCTCCACACCCCGGAACAGCAGGTCGAACCCGTTCGAGTACGCCCGCGTCGGGCCGCCCGGCGGGTTCTGCCCGGCGGCCGGGTGGGTGTAGAAGGGGCGCTTGGCCAGCGGATAGCCGGTGACGAAGAGGAAGTCCGAGCCGTGTTCGGTCCGGGCCCACTCCCCGAGCGCACGCTCGTGCGCGGGTGCGAGGTCGGGCTCGTCCGGTGGCGCCCCGGCGATGGCCAGCGCCTCGGCGAAGTGCACCGCCGGGATTTCGGCCGGTACCACCGGGAGCTGTGCCGTCGGGGAGTCGGTGAGCCGGCCGAGCATCCCGGCCAGTACCTCGCGGAGCAGCCGCATCACGTCCCGGTGGTCGGTGATGAAGCCGAACTCGACGTCCAACGAGGTGTACTGGGTCAGGTGCCGGGTGGTGTCGTGCGGCTCGGCCCGGAACACCGGCCCCACCTCGTAGACCCGCTCCAACACCCCGACCAGCATCTGCTTGTAGAACTGCGGCGACTGGGCCAGGTAGCCGGGCCGGCCGAAGTAGTCGAGCGCGAAGACGTTCGCGCCGCTCTCGGTCGCGGCGGCGACGAGTTTCGGGGTGTGCACCTCGACGAAGCCGAGCCGGTCGAGGGTGGCCCGGAACCCGGCCACCAGGGCGGCCGAGACCCGCAACGCCGCCGAGCGGATGGGATGACGCAACGCCACCGCCGCGTGGTCGAGCTGGGTCGGCAGGGTCGCGGTCAACTCCGGGCGGTACAGGTCGAAGGGTGGCGGCACGGCCGGGTCGCCGAGCGGTCGTACGGTCGGGTCGACCAGCTCGACCCCGGCGGGCGCGGCGGGGTTGCCGACCACCCGGCCGGTCACCTCCAGCACCGACTCCTCCGGCAGGTCGGCCAGCCGGGCCCGCAGGTCGGCGTCGGTCACCACCACCTGGGCGAGTCCGGCGGCGTCCCGCAGGATCAGGAACGTCACCGACTTGAGCTGCCGGCGCCGGTGCACCCAGCCGGCGGCGGTCACGGTCGCGCCGACCTGCGCCGGCAGGGACGTGGAAAGGACCCGTGGCAACTGCGTTCACTCCTGTCGCGTGTCGCGACGCGCGCCCGAGGCGGACCGCGCCGTGAGACCCCGGGGAGTGTGGGCGAGCGGGAACTCGCGGTGCCACCACACCTTCACCGCCGGCGGTACGGCCGGCGGCCTCGTTCGTAGCCCTTGACGCGGGCCGGACGGCGGGTTCTACCGGGCGCCGGGGCGCCGTTCTTCCCGCAGCTCGGGAGGGTCTTCCCAGCCCGGCCGGAGATCACCTTCCAGCGACGGTGACTCTCTGGACTCCGGTTGTCGGGTGGTACTCGGCTCCGTCAACGCTCTGCCCGGACGGTAGCCGAGGCGGGTGGCGTGTTGACACCGAATATCCGCCTCCGGCGCCGTCCGCGTCGCCGGAGGGCGGCGTGAGTGGTATCACCTGGTCCGGCACGTGAGTCCGGTCGCCTCTGGTCGATCGGCCGACCCCTTGGCGCGTAGGCTCGGATTCGTGACCATCGAGCACTCCGCGCCATCCCCCGCCGCCGATGCCGGAGGGGTGAGCGTCGTGACCGCACCGGAGATCCGTACCGGCAATCCTGTCGCGCCGGAGGGGCGTCGGCTGCTGCGGGTCGAGGCCCGCAACGCGGAGACGCCGATCGAGCGCAAGCCGCCGTGGATCAAGGTCAAGGCGAAGATGGGGCCCGAGTACACCCAGCTCCGTGGGCTCGTCTCCCGGGAGGGTCTGCACACCGTCTGCCAGGAGGCCGGCTGCCCCAACATCTACGAGTGCTGGGAAGACCGGGAGGCGACCTTCCTGATCGGCGGTGACCAGTGCACCCGCCGGTGCGACTTCTGCCAGATCGACACCGGCAAGCCGGCCGACTTCGACGCGGACGAGCCGCGCCGGGTCGCCGAGTCGGTGGTCGCGATGGGGCTGCGGTACGCCACCGTCACCGGGGTGGCCCGGGACGACCTGCCGGACGGCGGCGCCTGGCTGTACGCCGAGACGGTCCGGCAGATCCACGCGCTGACCCGGCGGGATCGGCCGGCCGGTGCCGACGGTGTCGCCGAGGGCGCCCTGGAGGGACTGCCGCACTGCGGGGTGGAGTTGCTGATCCCCGACTTCAACGGCAACCCGGAGCAGCTCGCCGAGGTCTTCGGCGCCCGGCCGGAGGTCCTCGCGCACAACGTCGAGACGGTGCCCCGGATCTTCAAGCGGATCCGTCCGGCGTTCCGCTACGAGCGCTCGCTGGACGTGCTCACCCAGGCCCGGGCCGCCGGGCTGGTGACCAAGTCCAACCTGATCCTCGGGCTCGGCGAGGAGCGCGAGGAGATCTCCCAGGCGCTGCGCGACCTGCACGCGGCCGGCTGCGAACTGGTCACCATCACGCAGTACCTGCGGCCGACGCCCCGGCACCACCCCGTCGAGCGGTGGGTCCGCCCGGAGGAGTTCGTCGAGCTGCGCGAGGAGGCCGAGGAGATCGGCTTCGCCGGGGTGCTGAGCGGGCCGCTGGTGCGTTCGTCGTACCGCGCCGGCCGGCTCTACCAGCAGGCCGTCGAGGCCCGGACGGTGCCGGCCGCCAGCACGGCCGGGTAACGTCCGGCGCGATGGTCCGGTAACCCTCGCCGCGGTTCCCGGCGGGACTTCGGCGGCGGTGCCGCCAGGCTCTTTTCACCTTCACCCGGCTCGCCCACGCGCGGTGGCGAAGCGCGCTCCGCCTGTCGCAGCGTGTTAGATTCCGGCCGTCAGCCGGGAGGTGCTTGCCGGCAACACGTCGAAGGTGATGAATAGAAGCATGACAGCACCCCACACCGTGATCATCGGCGCCGGCCCCGCCGGACTGACCGCGGCGTACGAGCTGACCAAGCGGACCGCCACCGTCGAAGTGTTCGAGGCCGACGACGTGGTGGGCGGGATCAGCCGTACCGTCGAACGCGACGGCTGGCGGTTCGACATCGGCGGGCATCGCTTCTTCACCAAGGTGCCCCAGGTCGAGGCGCTCTGGCACGAGATCCTGCCCGCCGAGGACTTCCTGCTCCGGCCCCGGATGAGCCGGATCTACTACCGGGGAAAGCTGTACGACTATCCGCTCAAGGCCAGCAACGCGCTGCGCAACCTCGGCGTCGTCGAGGCGCTGCGCTGCGTCGGCTCGTACCTCTGGGCCAAGGTCGCCCCGCCGAAGGACCAGTCCCACCTTGCCGGCTGGGTGACCGCCCGGTTCGGCCGGCGGCTCTTCGAGCACTTCTTCAAGACGTACAACGAGAAGCTCTGGGGCGTACCGGCGACCGAACTCTCCGCCGACTGGGCGGCGCAGCGGATCAAGAACCTGTCGCTGTCGAACGCGGTACTCAACGCGCTGCTGCCCCGGCGCAACCAGAAGGACATCACCAGCCTGATCGAGGAGTTCAACTATCCGAAGCACGGCCCCGGGATGATGTGGGAACGCTGTGCCGAACTCGTCGAGAAGCGCGGCGGCCGGGTCATCCTGAACACCGGGGTCACCGCCGTGCACCGGGCCGGCGGCCGGGCGGTCGCGGTCACCGTCGCCGGGCCGGACGGGTCGCGCCGGGTCGACGCCGACCACGTGGTGTCGTCGATGCCGATCTCGCACCTGGTGCTGGCGATGGACCCACCGGCCCCACCGGCCGTACGCGCCGCCGCGAACGAGCTGTTCTACCGCGACTTCCTGACCGTCGCGCTGGTGGTGCCGGCCGAGTTCAGCTTTCCGGACAACTGGATCTACATCCACGCCCCTGAGGTGAAGGTCGGGCGGATCCAGAACTTCGGCTCCTGGTCGCCGTACCTGGTCAAGGACGGCCGGACCTGCCTCGGACTGGAATATTTCCTCAACATCGGCGACGAGCTGTGGAACAGCCCGGACGCTGACCTGGTCGCCCTCGGCACCGCCGAGTTGGAGCGGCTCGGCCTGGTCCGTCCCGGCTCGGTCGAGACCGGCTACGTCGTCCGGATGCCCCGCGCCTATCCGTTCTACGACTTCGCCTACAAGGAGAACGTGGCGACGATCCGCGACTGGCTCGCCGCCGAGGCGCCGAACGTGCATCCGGTCGGCCGCAACGGGATGCACCGCTACAACAACGCCGACCACTCGATGATGACCGCGCTGCTCTCGGTGTCGAACATCCTGGACGGCACCGACCATGACGTGTGGACGGTCAACGTGGAGGAGGAGTACCACGAGGAGAAGGGCCCGGGCGAGCACGGCACCGGCCGGGCCGCCCCGGTGCTGCCCCGCGACCCCGTCCCGAGCTGAGTTAGGAAGGGCCCCTTCTACAACAGAAAACGATATGCGGGGGCCCTTCCTTACCCGCCGTCCCGGGGTTGTGGGTCGAGTAGGCCCAGTCGGTGGGCGACCGCGGCCGCCTCGATCCGGTTCGCCACGTCCAGCTTGGCGATGATCCGGGAGACGTGCACGCTCGCCGTCTTGGGCGAGATGTAGAGCCGCTGCGCGATCCGGCTGTTGCTGTGCCCCTCCGCTACCAGCCGCAGCACCTCCTGCTCGCGGGCGGTGAGCAGGTCGGTGCCGGGCGCCGCGCCGGGCCCGGTCCGCAGCCCGAGCCGCCGGGCCAGCGTCGCCGCCTGCTCCGCCAGGGGTACGGCCGCCAGCTCACCCGCGATCGTCGAGACCTCCTCGAGGGCGCTCGCCGCCAGGGTCCGGTCCCCGGCCGTGGCCGCCGCTTCGGCGAGCCAGAACAGTGCCCGGCCGAGCGGGTACCGCTGACCGTCCACCCGCCACGCCGCCACCGTCTCCTGCCAGCACGGCACCGCCTCGGCAGCCTCGGCGAGCGTCGCCGACACCTGGGCCGCGTACGCCACCTCGGCCGGATAGCGGGCGGCGAGTCCGGTGCGCGCCGCGCGTACCCGCTCGGCGAGTTCCGGGTCGGCGGCCGCCACGGCGGCCCGGGCGGCGGCGGCCAGCGCCGGCCAGGCGTACCGGGGGTCGGTGTGAAGTCGCCGGTTGAGCAGGGCCCGGGCGGCCTCCACCGCCGCCGGGACGTCCCCGCCGGCCAGCGCCGCCTCGACCCGCAGCTCGTGCAGCGGCAACTCCAGCGGCAGGTACGGCCGGCGGAGGAAGCCCAACGCCCGGGCGACCAGCTCGTCGGCACCGACCTGGCCCCGGGCGAGCCGCAGCCCGGCCCGCAACTGCAACCAGTGGTACCCGTTGATGCCGGGCAGGTCGAGCCGGGCCGCCTGCCCGCACAGCTCGTCGGCCTCGTCCCACCGGCCGAGTGCGATCAGCGCCTCGGCCTGGTTGGAGAGGAGGAAGGCGCCGGTGGAACGGTTGATCCCGACCCGCCTCGCCTCGGCGTACCCGGCGGCGGCCGCCTCGGCCGACTCGGCGTACCGGCCGACCTCGCAGAGCGCGTCGGAGCTGACCACCAGGGCGGTCACCAGCGCCTGCGGGTCGCCCGCCGCCCGGGCCAGCTCGACCGCGCGGCGCAGGTCGGCCAGCCCGGCATCCGAGGAGACCGCGCGGCTGCACACCCAGCCGGCGGCGAGCGTCGCGCTCAGCACGGCGTCCTCGTCGGCGAGTGCGGTCGCGGCGGCCACCGCCTCGGCGGCGATCCGGGCGCCCTCGGCCCGGTCGACCCGGGCGATCTGGAAGGCGATCTCGGCGAGCAGCCGGGCCCGCTGCGGATCTCCGTCGACGTCGGCGACCAGCGCGTACGCCGCGCGCAGGTCCTCGGCGCCGTCGGACTTGCCGAGGATCCGGAGCAGCCGCCCGCGCAGCAGGCGTACCCGGGCGGTCCGGACGGGCTCGGCCGCACCGTCCAGTTCGGTCAGCAGGGCGCGGGTCAGCGCCAGCGCCCGGCCGTAGTCGCCGGCGGTCGAGGTCGCCGAGAGGGTCGCCTCCAGCACGGCCAGGTGGTCGCGGCCGAGCCGTTGCTCCGCGTCCGGCACCTGCTCCCAGAGTTCGAGTACCCGCTCCAGCAGCCGCCCCTGCTCGGCGTACGCGTACCGGGAGCCGGCCGCCTCGGCGGCGGCCCAGGCCGCGGTCAGCGCCCGGGGGTAGTCGTGTGCCGCGTACCAGTGGTGGGCCAGCTCGGCCGGGACCCGGCCGTCGGCGACGAGCTGCGGCTGCGCCTCGATCGCGGCCGCGTACCGGGCGTGCAGCCGGGCGTGCTCGCCGGGGAGGAGGTCATCGTGCACGGCCTCCCGGACCAGCGCGTGCCGGAACTCGTAGCCGCCGTCGGGGTCGGCGACCACGAGCTGGGCGGCGACGGCGGCCCGGAGCGCCTCCTCCAGCTCGGTCTCCGGCACTCCGGCTACCTCGGCGAGGAGTTCGTGGGCGATCCGGGTGCCGCCGGCCCCGGCGATCCGGAGCACCCGCTGGGCCGGCTCGGGCAGCCGGTCGACCCGGGCGAGCAGCAGGTCGCGCAGGGTGTCCGGCAGGTCGGCGCAGCCGCTCGGGTCGCTGGCGGCGGCGAGTTCCTCGACGAAGAACGGGTTGCCCTGGGTCCGGTCGTGGATGGTGTCGATGGCCCGGTCGCTGGGTTCGAAGCCGAACAGGTCGGCGAGGACCTGACCGGTACCCTCCCGGTCCAGCCGGTCGAGTTCGAGCCGTTCGACGCCCCGGGCCCGGTCGAGTTCGGCCAGGAACGGGCGGAGCGGGTGTCCCCGGTGCAGCTCGTCGGAGCGGTAGGTGCAGATCAGCAGCACCCGGGGCGGCCGGACGGCGCGGGCCAGGAAGGCGATCAGGTCCCGGGTCGACCGGTCGGCCCAGTGCAGGTCCTCGATCACCAGTACCAGCGGGCGCTGCGCGGCGAGCCGGGTGAAGAGCCCGGCGACCAGCTCGAAGAGGTAGCCCCGGTGCGGGTCCAGGGAGAGTCCCGGCGCGTCCGGCGCGCTCCGGGTGTCGGCGCCGGCCGGCACCGCCCCGAGCCGGTCCAGCTCGGGCAGCAGGCGGGCGAACTCCCGTTCGTACCCCTCGAAGGCCGCCGGCCCGTCGCGGCGCAGCACCTGGCGGAGCGCGGCGGCGAACGGCGCGAACGGCAGGCCCTGTTCGCCGAGTTCCAGACACTGGCCGACGAGGAGCTGGTTGCCCTCGGCGACGGCGTGCCGGCCGAACTCCTCGATCAGCCGGCTCTTGCCGACACCGGCCTCGCCGCCCACCAGCAGCGCGGTCGGCTCGTCGGTCCGGACCCGCTTGAGCGCGTCCCGCAGGACAGCGAGTTCGGACTGACGGCCGACGAGAACGCTGCTGGCGGCGCGAGTGGTCACGGGATCGAGGATGCCACGCCGGGCCGGATCTTCGAAGATCCGGACGCCGGCCCCGGCCGGCTGGCCGGAACGGCCGGCCGGGCCGGTGCCCGCGGCGCCGGGCCGCCCGTCGACCCGGTCGGGTCGCCGGACGGCGAGGGCCGGTTCCCGGTTCACCTAGGCGGCCGGGGCTCGGGACGCGGCGGAGTCGAGCCGCCGTTTCCGCGCGGTGCGCCTCGGGTCCCGCCGGGAACCGCGAGCCACCGAGGAGGCCAGCCGCGCCGAGTCGGCCTCCGCCCGCAGTTCGGCGGCGTGGGTACGGTGCAGGGTGAGCAGGAAGTGCGGGTCGGTGCTGAACATCGTTGAACTCCGTTCGTTCGGGTTCCTCGTCGCTGATGTCCACTCTTCGCCGGAAGGCACCCCGGCCACATTGGCGTTCCGCCTCATCTCCGCCCGGCCGACCCCCTTAGTTCCGCCCATCGGCGGTGCCGTACGGCCGTAAGGTCCTTACCCGGCCCAGCTCGCCGGCCGGGCGCCCCACCACCCGGCCGGTGCCCCACGGCCCCGCCCGACCTGCCGGTACGGTCGGGGAGCGGCCGGCCCCGGGTGCGGTGCCCGGCCGGGGATCGGGCCGGCGGCCCCGGCCCACTAGACTCCGTTGCATGGCAAAGGCGCAGGAGAAGGTGTCGTTCGGCCAGCGGCTGAAGCAGATCGGGATGGTGTTCTCGTTCACCGCCAAACGCGACAAGTGGTTTGTGCCGCTCGCCGTCGTCGCGGTGCTGGTCCCGATCGCGCTCACCGTGGTCGCGGTGCTGTCCTGGGGCTGGCTCTGGCTGCCGATCGGCATCCTGGTCGCCCTGCTCGCCCTGCTCATCGTGCTCAACCTGCGCTCGAACCGGGCGATGATGAACGCCGCCGAGGGGCAGCCGGGGGCGGCGGCCCAGATCCTGGAGAGCATGCGGGGTGACTGGCGGGTCACCCCGGCGGTCAGTTCCACCACCCAGATGGACATGGTGCACCTGGTCGTCGGCAAGCCCGGGGTGATCCTGCTCGGCGAGGGCAACCCGCAGCGGACCCGCAGCCTGCTCGGCCAGGAGAAGCGGCGGCTCGCCAAGGTGATCGGCACGGCGCCGCTCTACGACTACCTGATCGGCCAGGGCGAGGACGAGCTGTCGATCCGCAAGCTGCGTACGACGCTGTTGCGGCTGCCGCCGAACCTCAAGGGCAAGGACGTGAACGCCCTGGACAAGCGGCTGAAGGCGCTCTCCGCGGCCCGGCCGCAACTGCCGAAGGGCGCGATTCCGAAGAACATGCGCCCGCCCAAGGGGGCCTTCCGGCAGATGCGCGGCCGGTAGCCGGGGTCAGGGCCGGTAGCCGGGGTCAGGACGGGCAGGCCCGGCTGGTCGAGGCGGGCACCACCTGCTGGGCCGGGGCGAGCCGGTCCGCGACCTGCCGCAGCATCGCCGCCGTGCCGCGACGCAGCCGGCCCGGGCCACCGCCGGGGTTCGACTCCCGGTCCGGCCGGACCGGTGCCTCCGGCCGGGCGGACCGGACGTGTCGCTCGGTCGCACCGAGCGCGAGGTGGTAACCGACGGGATCCATGGTCACTTCCTTTCGACGGGACCGGTCGAGGCGCGGACGACCAGGTCGGTGGGGAGTAGCACCTGACGGTCGGCGGGATTCTCCGGCGGCTCCAGCAGCAGCCGGCCGGCGATCGCGCCCTTCTCCACCGCCGGTTGCCGGATCGTGGTGAGCCCGGCGGTGGCGGCCTCCGGGATGTCGTCGAAGCCGGTGACCGAGACGTCCCGGCCGGGTCGCAGGCCCCGGGCGGCGAGCGCGTCGAGCACCCCGAGCGCCAGCAGGTCGGTGATGGCCAGCACCGCCGTGGGCCGGTCCGCGCGGTCGAGCGCGTACGCCGCCGCGTTGGCGCCCTCGGTGCGGCTGTTGGCGGCGGCGTTGCAGAGCAGCAGGTCGGGCCAGTCGACTCCGCCCTCGGCCAGTCCCTCGGCGAAGCCGCGCAGCCGTTCGCGGGTGACGTCGTACCGGATCTCGGCCGGGTCGGCGACGGTGACC
The DNA here is from genome assembly GCF_036421995.1 of Plantactinospora veratri. NCBI lineage: Bacteria > Bacillati > Actinomycetota > Actinomycetes > Micromonosporales > Micromonosporaceae > Plantactinospora > Plantactinospora veratri. The sequence continues at coordinate 138,269 of NZ_JAZGQL010000006.1, read as the reverse complement.
GGTCCGGTACGGCGCTGCGCGACCAGGAAGTCGGAGACCACCGCGACCCGGCGGTGCCCGAGCCGGGCGAGGTGACTGCCGACGGTACGGGCGGCGGCGGCCTCGTCGATCCCCACGTACATCGTCTCCGGCCCTGCCCCGGCGGGTCGTTCGGCGGCGACCGTCGGCAGCCCGCGTGACCGGGTCACGTCCAGCGCACCGTGCCAGGCCGGTACGCAGTAGACGCAGAAGCCGTCGACCACCGCGTTGCGGACCGCCTGGATGCCGGTCTCCTCCTCCGACTCGGAGAGCGGGACGAGCAGCAGGCCGCTGCCGTGCCGCTCGGCGGTTTCCGCGATGCCCCGGAGGAACTGCACGGCGTAGGGGTCGGTGAAGGCGTAGGAGAGCGCCGAGGTGAAGAGCACGCCGATCGCGCCGACCCGGCCGCGTCGCAGCGACCGTGCCGTCGGGTCCGGTCCCGGGTAGCCCAGCCGGCGGGCCGCCTCGTGGATCTTCTCGCGCAGCGCCGGTGACAACTGGTCGGGCCGGCTGTAGGCGTTGGAGACCGTGCTCCGGGAGACGCCTACGGCGTCGGCCACGGTTTGCAGTGTCGGCTTCACCGGTCCGCCTTCTGTATCGATCCAGTAGACCTTCTGGATCGATACAGTACGCCGCTCCAGCGCGATTCGCCAGTCTCGATCCCCTCGATCCGCCGCCCGGAACGGAGCGAAAGCCGGGAGAGAAGAGTTCGGCCCCGTGCGGGGCCGGAGCCGGGGTCAGCGGGTGGGTGCGGCTCCGCCGACCGGTCCGGGCGACGGCACGGGCACCACGATCGAGCCGGCCGCCCGGTCGTGCAGGCCACGCCGGCGCTCGTCCATGATCACCGCCGGGACCACCAGCCCCAGCAGGGTGCCCCGGAGTAGCGCGCGGAGGATGCCGATCCGGCCGCCGTCGGCGTACCCGACGCAGCTGATCCGGCACACCCACATGCCCGGGGTCTGCGCGAAGAGGCCGACGAAGAAACCGTAGACGACGATCAGCGTGAGGACCGGCGCCCAACTGTCGGCGATCGGGTCGGCGTAGAGGTTGGTGGCCAGCAGGCAGAGGATCCAGTCGATGCTCAGCGCAGCGAACCGGCGCGACAGGCTCGGCAGCGGGCTGCTCGGGTCGGCCGCCGGCCCGAGCGGAGCGGCACTGTTCTGCGGTGTTGCCACGGTCGACCAGAGTATCGGGCCGCCACCGCCACCGACCGGCTGGCTCCGCCGACCGGGACGTTCGACACCACGGACACCGGCCCGACCGCGCCGCCGCGCGTCCCCGCCGCTCCCCCACCACTGCCGCGCCGGCCCTCGACGACCAGCGAAACCCGACAAACTGAGCCAACCCGTCAAACCGGAGTATCATCCCGGAGTAGACCCGGGCCGATCACCTGCGGGGATCACGCTCCGCAGACGACGTAACACGGCAGAAACATCAGAGACATGCTCGGGCAATCGCATGGCCATAGCGTCGCCACCAGCCTAGCCATCAGTGGACGTGCCAGGAGGACGTGTGTTCGCCAACCCCGAGGAACTCCTGCGATACCTCAAAAACGAGGACGTAAGGTTCGTCGACGTTCGTTTCTGTGACCTGCCCGGCGTGATGCAGCACTTCAACCTGCCGGTCGAGTCGTTCGACGAATCGGTCTTCACCGACGGTCTCGCCTTCGACGGATCGTCGATCCGTGGTTTCCAGGCGATCCACGAGTCGGACATGCTGCTGCTCCCCGACGTCGCCACCGCCTTCATCGACCCGTTCCGGGCACAGAAGACGCTCGCACTGAACTTCTTCATCCACGACCCGTTCACCCGCGAGGCATACTCCCGGGACCCACGCAACGTGGCGAAGAAGGCCGAGGCCTACCTGGCGGCCAGCGGCATCGCCGACACCGCGTACTTCGGCCCGGAGGCCGAGTTCTACATCTTCGACTCGATCCGGCACGAGACCTCGGCCCACCAGGCCTTCTACTACATCGACTCGATCGAGGGCGCCTGGAACAGCGGCCGCGAGGAAGAGGGCGGCAACCGGGGGTACAAGACCCCGTACAAGGGCGGCTACTTCCCGGTCCCGCCGGTCGACCACTACGCCGACCTGCGCGACGAGATCGTCCAGCGGCTGCTGGGCGCCGGTTTCACCGTCGAGCGCTCGCACCACGAGGTGGGCACCGCCGGCCAGGCTGAGATCAACTACAAGTTCTCCACCCTGCTGCACGCGGGCGACCAGCTCCAGCTCTTCAAGTACATCGTGAAGAACACCGCCTGGGCGAACGGCAAGACCGCGACCTTCATGCCGAAGCCGCTCTTCGGCGACAACGGCTCGGGCATGCACACCCACCAGAGCCTCTGGCTGAACGGCGAGCCGCTGTTCTACGACGAGACCGGCTACGCCGGCCTCTCCGACATGGCCCGCTGGTACATCGGCGGCCTGCTGCACCACGCGCCGTCGCTGCTGGCCTTCACCAACCCGACGATCAACTCGTACCGCCGGCTGGTCCCGGGCTTCGAGGCTCCGGTGAACCTGGTCTACTCGCAGCGGAACCGCTCCGCCTGCACCCGCATCCCGGTCACCGGCAGCAACGCCAAGGCAAAGCGGGTCGAGTTCCGGGTGCCGGACCCGTCGGCCAACGTCTACCTGGCGTTCTCGGCGATGATGATGGCCGGGCTGGACGGCATCAAGAGCAAGATCGAGCCGCCGGAGCCGATCGACAAGGACCTCTACGACCTCCCGCCGGAGGAGTGGGGCTCGGTCAAGCAGGTGCCCGGCTCGCTGCCCGAGGTGCTCGACTCGCTGGAGGCCGACCACGACTTCCTGCTGGAGGGTGGCGTCTTCACCCCCGACCTGATCTCCACCTGGGTGGAGTGGAAGCGCGCGAACGAGGTCGACCCGGTCCGGCTGCGGCCGACCCCGCACGAGTTCGCGATGTACTTCGACGTCTAGCCCAACCGTCGCCCGGGGTCGTGCGTTTGCATGCCCCGGGCGGTACGGCACGACCACGGAACGCCGTCCCGGTCGCCCCTCGGGGGATGACCGGGACGTTTCGTTTCGGCCGACCGCATACATCCTTCACCGTTATACCTTGGTGAGCGATATACTCGCCCGCATGAGTACACCTGTCCCGCTGCGGGAACCGACGTTCCTGATCCTGACCGCCCTCGCCCGGGAGCCGATGCACGGCTACGGCATCGTCACCGAGGTCGCCGCGCTCTCCGACGGCCGGCTGGCGCTGCGGCCCGGAACCCTCTACGGCGCGCTCGACCGGCTCTCCGACGAGGGCCTGGTCGAGCCGGACCGGGAGGAGGTCGTCGGCGGCCGGCTCCGCCGCTACTACCGACTCACCGACAGCGGGACCGCCGCGCTCACCGCCGAGACCGAGCGGCTACGCCGGAACGTCGAGGCCGCCAGCCAACGCCTGCGAGTTCGTAGCGCCCGAGGGTCCGAGGGATCAGCCATCCGTCCGGCGCCGGCAGCCCGCCCCGCCGTCCGGCTCGCGGGAGGCCCGGCATGACCGACCGGTCCGGCATCGCCGAACAGCCCGACAGGACCGGACAGGACGGACCGATCGCCGAGGTGAGTCCGCTGGAGCGGCGCTACCGGCGACTGCTGCGCGCGTACCCGAGTCGCTACCGGTCGAGTCGGGGCGACGAACTGGTCGGGACGTACCTCGATCTGGTGGACCCGGATCGGCGCCGGCCCTCCCGGCACGACGCCGTCGACGTGCTACGCGGCGGGCTGCGGCAACGGTTGCGCGAGCAGGGCGCCCTCGGGCTCGCCGCAGCCCTGCCGATCGCCGCGACGATCGCCGTGAGCACGCTGGGCGCGCTCGCGGCGTTCCTGCTCATCCAGGTCGAGTTCACGAACCTGCCGGCCCACGTGCTGCCCGCGCAGGTCGGGCCGGCGCAGACCCTCGGCGTGTTTCTCTGGATCGGCTGGCTGCTGGCCGCGCTCGCCACGACGGTACTGCCGGCGGGCTGGGCACGCCGGGGCATCGCCGCCGCCATCCTGCTGACCCTGGCCGCGATCCCGGCCGCACCGCTGTCCGGGCTGCCCCGGCCCCCGCTCTACGTGCTCGTCCCGGTGTTGGCGTTCGGCCTGACGGCGCTGGCGTTGCCCGCCCGTCCCGGCTGGGCGGGCCGAATCCCGCCATTGCTCGGGGCGCTGACCGGTACGGCCGTGGCCGCGCTGTTCGAGGTCGCCGAGAACGGCGGGAACTGGTTCACCAGCTACTACTCCACCGCCGAGGTCCTGGGGATGGCGAGTGTGGGATTGGTCGGGCTGGCTCTGGTCTTCGGCCTCCTCCGGGCGGTCACCGGCGACAGCAGGGCACTGTGGTCGGTCGTACTTCTCGTCACCCCGGCCAGCCTGCTCGGGATCCGACCGATCGCCCACTGGTACTGGGGTGGCGCCCTGACCTGGTACGAACTCCTCGCCACCGCCGTCGTGCTCCCGCTGGCCGGCGCGAGCCTGCTACTGGCCGTGGTCGCCTGGCACGGCGCCCGGTACCGGGCGATCCGGGCACGCTCGGTCGGCAACCCGTGCCCGACCTGCGGGCACGTCTGGAATGTCGAGCGGCGGGCCGACGCCGGGAGCGGCCGGGTAGTGCCCTGACCAGCCCGACCCGGGAACGGGGCTTCCGGCACGTCCGGACGATCGAGTGGCGGGTGTCGGGTGCGTGTTTCGTGCGCCCCGGGCAGCCGTACCTCGGCCCGGCCGAAGACCGAGACTGGCTGACGCCGGGCAACCTTCCCAACCACTGCTGACCTGCCTCCTCACCCGACGGATCGGGGTGCCGGAGCAAGCTGGGCAAGGAGTTCACGTACCACGTCGACCAGCAGGTCGATGTCGGCCTCGGTGGTCCGCCAGTTGACGATCGCGGGGCGGAGCGCGACCCGGCCGTCGTAGACGGTGGTGCCGACGAAGACCCGGCCGTCGTCGAGCAGGGCCGCACCGAGCCGCCGGTTGAGCTCGTCGAGTTCGTCCGCCGGCACGTGCGCCGGGGCGGCCCGGAAGCAGACGATGCAGAGCGGCACCTCGGCCAGCCGTTCCAGGTCGGGCGCCTCGTCCACTCCTCGGGCGAGGCGCTGGGCCAGGTCGAGCTGCCGCTCCACCATCGCCCGGTGCCCCTGGCGCCCGTACGCGGCCAGGGTCGCCCAGATCGGCATCGACCGCGCCCGGCGGGACGACTCCGGCCCGTGCAGGGCGTAGTCGACCGGCCCCGGCTGACCTGACCACAGTGGACTGCCCGGCCCCGGTAGGTAGGTCGTGCCGGGCATCCCGAACGCGACCGGCAGCCGGGCCGGTTCGCGGATGAAGGCGAAGCCGCTCTCGTACGGCACGTTGAGCCACTTGTGCCCGTCACAGGCGATCGAGTCGGCCCGCTCGATCCCGCGCAGCAGGCCCGCGGTCCGGGGCGAGAGCGCGGCGAAGAGCCCGAACGCGCCGTCCACGTGCAACCAGGCGCCGTACCGCTCGGCGATGTCGGCGAGCACGTCGACCGGGTCGAAGTCGCCCGCGTTCACCTCACCGGCGTTGGCGACCAGCACCGCCGGCCCGTCCAGCTCGGCGAGACGCCGCTCGATCGCCGGCAGGTCGACCCGGCCCACCCGGTCCCGGGCGTACACCTCGGCGGTGTCCCGGCCGTGGCCGAGCATCTGCAACGCCTTCCGGGCGCTGGCGTGCAGGTAGCCGCCGGAGAGCACCGGCATCCGGGGCAGCGTCACCAGCCCGTCCGCCGCGACGTCCACACCGTGCTGCTCGGCCCACCAGTGCGTGGCGACGGCCAGCGAGGTGAAGTTCGCGAAGGTGGCGCTGGCGACCAGCGCCCCGCCGTACCGGTCGGGGAGTCCGAACAGCTCGCGCAGCCAGCGCAGCGCGATCGCCTCCAGCTCGGCGGCGAGCGGCGAGGAGGCCCGGAACCCCGCGTTCTGGTCCAGCAGCGCGGCGGTCCAGTCACCCGCGAGCGCGGCCGGGGTGGCGCCGCCGATGACGAAGTGGAAGAACCGTGGCCCGCTGGAGTGGGTCGCGGCGGTGCTGCCGATCCGGAGCAGCCGCTCCAGGGCGGCCGCCGATCCGACGCCCCGCTCCGGAAGCCCACCGTCCGGAGCAGCGCCGTCGGCCGGGCCGCCGCCATCGGGTGCGCCGCCGAGGGGCGTACCGTCGAACAGCTCGCCGGCACGATGCCCGGCACCGGCGCCCGGAGGCTCACCACCGGCGGTGGTCCGGGCGGGCTCGCCCGGTCCGGCGAGTTCGGCGAGCAGGGCCTCGGTGGCCCGCTCGTGCACCGGGCGGTCGGCGAGCGAATCCAGGTATGGACCGGCCGCCTCGTAGACCTGGCGCAGCACCGCCTCCGCCGAGCCCCGATCGTCCAACGGGTCGCCCACGCGCTCCTCCTCCGCTCCGGGCGCGGCCTGCGGCGCGCCGTCCGCCCGGGTCGGAGCCCGGCGGTCCCACCCTGTCACCACCGCGCCGGGCGGGGGCAGGGCCAATCGCCGGACGGTGGTACCGCGACGGCTGGGTGGCGGTCGAGTCCGGTGGGCCGGCTCTGCCGCCCCGGTCAGCGGCGTGGCTCGGGTCCGGGAGGCCGGGGCGTGGGTGGTTGGCGCGTTCCGCCGCCGGAGCTGGAGGCGAGCCACACCTCCTGGACCAGTCCCGCCGTGCCGCCGGGGATCGGCCACCGGGACCAGAGCGTACGCAGCGCGGCCACGTCGACGAGTTCCTCGTCGACGCCGCTGCCGTCCCAGCACTGGACGAACCGGCGGGTCGGCCCTCGGAGGAAGACCTCCAGGAAACGCGCCTTCGGCCGGGGCGCGGTGACCACCTCCGGCAGTAGCCCGGCGGCGATCTCGGCGACCAGCCGGTCCCGGGGCGGACACCGACGCCGGCCGTCCGGTCCGGTCAGGGTGGTCAGGAACCCGGGGTCGAGCAGTGGGTTCACCACCGCCACGCCGTGCGCGGCACCGAGCGCGGCCAGGCTGGCGCAGGTCAGCCCGAGGTCACGCCGACGGACGTGCCAGGCGATCCGGCGGTCGAGCCGGCGCGGTTCCCGGCGCCGTTCCGCCCGGAAGGCGCGGTGGATCTCCGCCGACACCTCCGGCCGCAGCCAGGGGAACATCTCCGGACCCGGTCCGCGCATCCGCAGTACGGCCCGGAACTGGCCGGCGCTCCGGCGCAGCCGTACCCGCAGCGGACCGGAACGCGCCCGGCGCCAGCCGCCGAGCACCTGGTCGCCGCCGGCACCGGTGAGCATCGACCCGCCGGTCGCCAGCTCGACGATGGGCAGGTGCAGGTGCAGGTTGGCGGGGTGCCGCAGGCCGTGCCGGCGCAGCAGCCGTCCCGCCGTCGGACCGACCAGGTCGAGGTCGTCGTCCGCCTGGAGCAGTTGCCAGTCTCCGATGCCAAGGGCCTGGACGATCCGGTCCTGCCACCGCGACTCGTCGGCCCGGGGTGCCCCGGTGAACCGCCAGGTGACCGGCACCGGGTGCGGCAGCCCTTCCCGCCGGGCCACCCGGAGCGCGACCGCGAGCACGAGTGACGAGTCCAGCCCGCCGGAGAAGCTGACCACGCACGGCGGTCGGCGCAACGCGGGGAGCACCGCCTGTTCGAGGGCGCCCAGCGGGGTCACGGCCCGCTGCCGGACCGGTATGGTCTCCGGCGGCGTCCAGCCGAGCGACCACCGGGCCGGCCCGGGTCGGTGTGCCGGCGGCTCCGGTACGTGCCCGAGGACCACCCCGGAGGCGATCTCGCGTCGGGTCAGCCGGGAGGCGGGAGGATCAGCCACGGGTGAGCGTCCCCCGGCACCGGGCCGAGCGCGGGGCCAGGCCGAACCTCCACATCGCGGCCGGCACCAGTACGACGGTGGTGCCGAGCGGCGCCTGCCGGACCGGCGTACCGGAGAAGGTGTCGACGCCCGGCTCGGCTTCCAGCCGGCGCACCTCCGCGGACCGGTCGGGCGCCGGCAGCCGGAGCCGGGCGACCAGCATCAGGCCCGCTGCGGGTACGGCGCCCCGGTGCCGGTCACACCGACGCCGGTCACACCGACCCCTCGTCACCCGCGCCGCCGAGCCCGTCGTCGGGGCCGACGGTGTCGCCCCGGGTCAGCTCGGCCCGCGTGCCCAGCCGGCGCACCGTCGGTGCCTGGCAGTCGGCGGGGCCGTCGTCCGGGTGCCCGGCCGAATCATCCCGAATGAGGTTCACCAAAAGTGCCTTTCATTCAAGACCGGGAGCAAATGGACAGTGAGATGGTACCGCCACCCGATACCGCCCTCCCGCAACGACGCGTCGGGCTCTCGACCATCGCAGTCACGCCGCCCCGGTCACCCCGGACAGCGCGGCCCGGCGCCGGTCAGGCTCCCCGTGATCGAGTACCGGCCGGGCTGCGTCACCCGGAGCACGGTCCAGTCGGCGTACGGGGCCAGGCAGGCGTCGCCGCCACCCTCGACCCGCAGCCACCTCGACCAGCGCAGCCGGACCAGGGTCTCCCCGGCGGCCGGTACGTCGACGGTCAACTCCACCGAGGTGGCCCGCACCAACTCGGCACCCGGGGTACCCGGCACCGCCCCCTCGACACCGTCCGGCGGATCGCCCCCACCCGGCCCGACCGCCCCCGCGCCGAGCGCCTGCACCACGGAGGGCGCGCCGGTCACCGCGTACAGGGTCCAGTCCGGGTGCTGCCAGACCGGAGTCAGGTACGGCAACCCGCCCCGGATCAGTTCCGCCTCCCGGCGGCCGACCCAGGACGGCTCCGCCCCGGCCAGGGCGACGTACCGGACACCGTTGTCCCGCAGCCAGTGGCCGTACGACTCCGCGTCGACGCTGCCGTCCAGGAAGAGCCGGTTGTGCGCCTGGTCGGCCTGGCGCAGCCAGCCCCGGGCCAGCGGCGCGGCCTCCGGCACGTACGCCGCCTCCCAGTAGTTCGCCGTCGGTACCACCTCGATCCGGCCGGGCGGCCGGCCGGCCAGCTCGGTCAGCAGCGGTGTGAAGTAGCCCCGGGACGCCGTCGGGTCCCCGGCCGCGCGCAGGTCCGCCACCGAGACCGGCGGCTCCACCACGGCGACCAGCGCCACGATCGCGACCAGCGCCGCTCCGGCCGTCCGCCGGGACCACCGCCGGACCAGCCCGGCCGGCAGCGTCCCATAGCCCACCAGCACCGGCAGCGCGAACATCGCGGCCAGCCGGGTGGCGTTCAGCCCCACCGGGGTCCGGATGGCGAACGCGGCCAGCACTCCCAGCGTGGCCAGCACCGCCCCGACCCGGACCTCCCGGCGCGGCACCAGCAACGCCACCAGCACACTCGGCACCGCCGCCGTCACCGTGTCCACCAGGCTGATGTTCATCCAGCCACCCGCACCGAACACCAGCCCGAGCGCCACCACCGGTACCCCGGCGCCCGCCACCAGCACCAGCCCGTCGAGGCTGAGGTGTTTGGCGGGGGCCCTTCTACCACCGAAAGCGATAAGCGGGGGCCCTTCCTTACTCACGCCAGCGAGCACCACGAAGAGGCCCGCCACCGGGCTCGCCGCCCCGGCCAGCGCGGCGGCGATCCCGGCCGCGCCCAGCCGCAGCGCCGGCCGGAAGGTGCTGGTCAGGGCGAGCAGCGCGAGCAGGCCGAAGGCGACGCCGACGGCATAGGTGATCCGGCCGGAGACGAGGTTGCCGGCGATGCAGGCGGCGCCGACCGTCGCGCCGAGCAGTGGCCGGCGGGCACCGGTACGCACCATCAGCAACGCCAGCGCCGCCGCCGAGCCGAGCAGCGCGAGCGCGCCGGCCAGCCGGGGACCGAGCGCGTCGGCGCCGAGCCAGTGCATCAGCGGCGGCGTGAAGAGGCTGTAGCCGTACGGGGAGATGCCCGCGTACCAGCCGAGGTCGAGGACGGCGGATCCGTGCCGGCCGAAGAAGTTGGCCCGGGCGACCTGGGCGGAGAGGTCGGTGCCGAGCGGCGGGGCGAGCAGGAAGGCGACCGCCAGCACGGCGGCCAGGCCGACCGCGCCGGAGAGGACCTTCGGGACGCGGCGCCGGTCAGGCATTCAGCACGCGCTCCGCCGCCGTCCGGCACCGCCGCGCCGTCCGCAGGTAGTGGTCCAGGAACTCGCCCGGGTCGTCCCTGCCGAGCAGGCGTACCACGCCGGCCAGCTCCACGCCGTGCCGGGGCAGTTGGTCGCCGGCCCGGCCGCGTACCAGCATCAGCGCGTTGCGCACCTGGGCGGCCATGCTCCACCCGGCGGCCATCGCGGCGGCGTCGGCAGCGTCGATCACCCCGGCCTCCCGGGCGGCGGCCAGCGCGTCGAGGGTACGCGTGCAGCGCAGCTCGGGCAGCCGGCCGGCGTGCCGGAGCTGGGTGAGCTGCACCGCCCACTCGACGTCGGCCAGCCCGCCCCGGCCCAGTTTGGTGTGCGTGGCCGGGTCGGCGCCCCGGGGCAGCCGTTCGGTCTCCACCCGGGCCTTGATCCGGCGGATCTCCACCACCTGCTCCCGGCTCAGTCCCCGCTCCGGATAGCGCACCGGGTCGGCGACCGCCTCGAACTCGCGGCCGAGATCGGCGTCGCCGCAGACGTGCCGGGCCCGCAGCAGCGCCTGTGCCTCCCAGACCTTCGACCAGCGGGCGTAGTACTGCGCGTACGCGCCGAGGCTGCGGACCAGCGGCCCCTGCCGCCCCTCGGGGCGCAGGTCGGCGTCGACCCCGAGCGGCGGGTCGGCGGCCGGCATGCCGAGCAGCCGGCGCAACTCCTCGGCGATCCCCCGAGCCACCGCACTGGCCGCGTCCTCGGCCACCCCGGGCGGCGGGTCGTAGACGAAGAGCACGTCGGCGTCGGAGAGGTAGTTCATCTCGTACCCGCCGAGCCGGCCCACGCCGATCACCGCGAACCGCAGGCCGGGCATCTCCGGCTGGGTCGCCCGGGCCACCCGCAGCGCCGCCCGCAGGGTGGCGTCGGTGACGGCGGAGAGTGCCGCGCCGACGGTGAGCACGTCGGAGTCGCCGACGACGCCGGCCGGGGCCGGTTCCGGGGTGAGGGTCGCGGCCACCCCGGTCGGACCGGCCGGTGCCAGCGAACCCGCCCGGTAGAGCACGTCCGCGCAGGCGATCCGGATCAGCTCCCGGCCGCGCAGCGCCCGGACCGACCGGATCGCCTCGGCCGGGTCGGCGGGCGTCGGCCCCCGACCGACGAGGTAGCGGTCGGCGGCGGCCACGAAGCCGTCCCGGAGCACCTCGGCGTCCCGGGGGGTCAGCTCGTTGTCGTCGGCGAGCAGCCGGAGCGCCTCCGGGTCCCGGGCCAGCAGGTCGGCGACGTAGCGGGAGACCGCCAGGGTACGGGCCAGCCGGCGGGCCACCGGCCCCTCGTCGCGGAGCAGCCGCAGATACCACGGGGTGCCGCCGAGCTTGTCGGAGACCTGCCGGTAGTTGAGCAGCCCCCGGTCCGGTTCCGGGGCGTCGGCGAACTCCTGGAGCAGCACCGGCAGCAGGGTGCGCTGGATCGCCGAGGTCCGGGTCACCCCGCCGGTCAGCGCCTCCAGGTGCCGCAGCGCCCGGGTCGGGTCGGCGAAGCCGAGGATCTCCAGCCGGTTCCGGGCCGCCTCCGGGGTCAGCCGCAGCCCGTCGGCGGGTACCCGGGCGACCGCCTCCAGCAGCGGCCGGTAGAGGAGTTTGGCGTGCAGCCGGCGTACCTCGGTGGCGTGGCCGACCCAGTCGGCCCGGAACGCCTCCACCGCGTCCCGGCCGGGCAGCGCGGTGTAGCCGAGGGCGTGGGCGAGCCAGCGCAGCGCGGGACGGTCCGCCGGCACGGTGTGGGTACGCCGCAGCGCCTGCAACTGGAGCCGGTGCTCGACCCCGCGCAGGAAGCGGTACCCGCGCAGCAGCGCCTCCCCGTCGGCCCGCCCGACGTAGCCGCCGGCGACCAGCGCCCGCAGCGCAGGAATGGTGCCCGGCGCCCGCAGCGACTCGTCGACCCGGCCGTGCACGAGCTGGAGGAGCTGGACCGCGAACTCGATGTCGCGCAGCCCGCCCGGCCCGCGCTTGATCTCCCGTTCCAGCTCGCGCGGCGGAATGTTGTCGATGATTCTGCGGCGCATCGCCCGGACGTCCTCGACCGCCTCCGGCCGCTCGGCCGCCCGCCACACCAGCGGGGCGAGGGCGTCGATCCACTCCTGGGCCAGCCCGACGTCCCCGGCCGCCGGGCGGGCCTTGAGCAGCGCCTGGAACTCCCAGGTCCGGGCCCAGCGGCGGTAGTAGGCGAGGTGGCTGGCGAGGGTACGCACCAGCGGCCCGCGGTTACCCTCGGGCCGCAGCGCGGCGTCCACCGGCCAGGCCACCAGCCCGCAGATCTCGATCATCCGGGTCGCCACCTGGGTACCGGCCGGCAGGTCCTCGTCGGTGGCGGCCACGAAGATGACGTCGACGTCGGAGACGTAGTTCAGCTCGTTGCCGCCGCACTTGCCCATCGCCACCACCGCCAGCCGGGGCACCGGGGTTCCCTCGGGCAGCTCGCCGACCGCGATGCCGTACGCGTCGGCCAGGGTGGCGTCGGCCAGCGCCGACAGCGCCACCATGGTCTGCTCCAGGCCGCGCCCGCCGGTCAGGTCGGCCGCCGCGATCCGCAGCAGGGCCAGCCGGTACGCCCGGCGCAGCGCCGCCACCGCCGGCAGTGCTCCCGAGCCGTCCTCCGGTCCGGCGGCGTCCGGGTGCAGCAGCCCGTCGGCGTTCGGCGCCACCCCGTCGACCCCGGTGCGCAGTGCCCGCCACTGCTCCGGGTTGGCCACCAGGTGGTCGCCGAGCGCCGACGAGGCACCGAGGATCGCGAGTATCCGCCGACGCAGTCCCGGATCGGCGTGCAGGGCGGCGAGCAGGCTTTCCGGAGAGCCCGCGTCGCCGCTCCGGCTCCCGCCGTCGTCGGTGCCCGGGGTGGCGGACCGGCGTTCCGCCTCGACGATCCGGTGCAGCTGGCGCAGCGTGAGGTCCGGATCGGCGGTCCGGGAGAGCGCGGTGAGCAGTTCACCGGCCGGTGGGTCGACCGGCTCCTGGGTGTCGGGATCCCAGAGCCCGAGCCCGTCCGGTCCGAGCAGCTCGGCGGCCCGGCCCACGCCGTTGCCGCCGGTCCGCTCCGCGTCGCCCACCCCGAAGCCGTACCGGGCGAGCCGGGTGAGTCGACCGGACGCGCTGGTCGGTCTGCTCATCGGCGGCGGGCCGAGATATCGGTCATCGGCGGTGGCTCCCGGTCTCCCTCATGGTGCTGCCCCTAGTGCCCGAGCAGCGGCAGGGTGGGCCGGGGCGGCGCGCCGTCGAGCCGGCCCTGGGCCAGGGCGGCGAACCGGGCGGCGAACGGCTGCCACACCTCCTCCACGTCGGTCAGCACCTCGGCGCAGGCGGCCACCACCAGCTCCGGGTCGTAGCCCAGCTCGGCCAGGGTCGCCGAGTCGGTCGCCCAGTCGGCGATCATCTCGGCGTCGCACTCGATGTGGAACTGGAGCCCCCAGGCCCGGTCGCCGAGCCGGAACGCCTGGTGCGGATAGCGGGTCGAGGCGGCCAGCAGGGTGGCGCCGTGCGGCAGCTCGGTGATCTCGTCGACGTGCCACTGGAGCACGTCCGGGATCATCGGCACGTACCGGAACAGCGGGTCGTGCTCGGCGGCGTCCCGCTTGCCGACGACGCTCGGCCCGACCTCCGGCCCGGCCGCGCTCCGCTCGACCGTCCCGGCGTGCGCGGTGGCCAGCAGTTGGGCGCCGAGGCAGATCGCCAGGGTCGGCACCCGGTGCCGGACCGCCTTGCGGAGCAGCCCCTCCAGGGCCGGGAACCAAGGCGCCCCGGGGCTGCCGTCGGCTGCCGGGTACGGATGCTGGTAACCGCCGAGTACGACGAGCGCGGCGTACCCGGTGAGGTCGTCGGGGAGCGCGTCCCCGGCGTACGGCCGGAGCACCGCCAGGTCGAGGCCGGCCTCGGTGAGCCACTCCCCCAGCCGGCGGGGGTCGTCCGTCGGGTCGTTCTCGATCACCAGCGCGGTCGCGGCGCCGCCCGCGCTGCCGGTGTCGCTCTCGGTTCCGGTCTCGGTTGCCACGGTGTCGAGGCTATCCGGTGCGCCCGGCGGCCACCGATAGGCTCGGGGCCGGACGGAGCGAGGAGGCGCCGGTGCCCGACGATCAGGCGGTACGACCACCGGCGCTGCGGCCCGGCGACACGGTGCTGCTGGTGTCGCCGTCCGGGCCGACCCGGCCGGAGCGGGTCGCCCGGGGGATGGAACTGCTCACCGGCTGGGGCCTTCGTCCCGTCCTCGCCCCGAACGCGTACGCCCGGCGCGGCTACCTCGCCGGGGACGACGCGCTGCGCGCCGCCGACCTGAACGCCGCCTTCGCCGACCCGGCGGTACGCGGCGTGCTCTGCACCCGGGGCGGCTACGGCGCGCAGCGGGTGGTCGACGCGATCGACATGTCGGCGGTGCGCCGCGACCCGAAGGTGGTGGCCGGGTTCTCCGACATCACCGCGCTGCAACTCGCGCTCTGGCGCGGTGCCCGGCTGGCCACCGTGCACGGCCCGGGAGCGGCCTGGCTGGACGAGCGGACCCCGCCGGTCTCGGCCGAGTCGCTGCGCGCCGCGCTGATGTGCCCCGAGCCGGTGGTGCTGCACCGGCTGCCGACCGAGGAGACCGCGGCGGTGCTGGTGTCCGGTACGGCCACCGGGCCGCTGCTCGGCGGCAACCTCTGCCTGCTGACGCACTCCCTCGGTACCCCGGACATGCCGGACCTGACCGGCGCGATCCTGCTGGTCGAGGATGTCGGGGAGCCGCCGTACAAGGTCGACCGGATGCTCACCCACCTGCGCCGGTCCGGTGCGCTGGCCGGGGTGGCGGGGGTGGCGGTGGGCCAGTTCACCGACTGCGCGGACGGCTGGGCGGTCGGGGTGGCGGAGGTGCTGGCCGAGCGCCTCGGCGATCTCGGGGTGCCGGTGCTGGGCGGGCTGCCGATCGGGCACGGGGTCGGTCAGCTCACCGTGCCGGTCGGCGTACCGGCGACGATGGACGCGGACGCCGGCACCCTGACCGTCACCTCCGCCGTACGCTGAGCCCCCGCTCAGCCCGGCGGAGCGCTCAGGCCGGCGGGCGCAGCACGCGGTCGAGCAGGTTGCGGGTCGCCCGTCGCAGGCGGGCGTCGACGAAGCCGTCTGCGTAGAGGGCCCGGGTCCAGCCCAGCGAACCGGCGTCGAAGACCCACGCCCCGGACTCCGCCTGGTAGAGCGAGGTCTGCTGCTGGTAGGTGCGGCCCCTGCGCCGGTACGGGGAGTCGGCGAGCAGGACCCGGTCGGTGGCCCGGGGACTGCGCAGGGCCGGCTGCACCCGGTCCGCCTCGCCGAACACCACCCGGGGGATGCGGTCGCCGTCGCGCAGTCCGGTGCCGGCCCAGAACCAGTGCCGGCTGTCCCGGACCACCAGCGGCGCCTGCCCGTCGACGATGCTGACGTACTGCCCGCCGAGCAGTTCCTGCTCCGGGCTGCCCGCGTTGCGCCACCGGGTCGTCAGCGGGACCTCGCCGTCGTACGGCGGCAGGCTCTTGGCGCAGTCGATCACCCGTTCCGCCGAGCGGCTCTCCGGGCCGGCGTATCGGATCCGCCAGTAGCAGTTGTTGGCGGACAGGAAGACGAGGCTCGTCCCGGCGTCCCGGGCGGCGGCGGTCAGCCGGCGCATCTCGACGGACCAGTACTCGTCGTGTCCACAGAAGACCGCCGCCCAGTACCGTCGCGGGTCGACCCGGCCCGTGTGCAGGTCCTCGCTGGTGGCGTAGGCCACGTCGTGGCCGTGCTGTTCGAGCCACTGCACGAAGCCGATGTCGTGCCGGCTCTGACCCGGAATTCCGCTGCCCCGGTAGGGCCGGTCGTGGCAGACGGCGGTGGCCCGCAGTTCGGAGTCGCGGCGACCGGCCGGATCGAAGCCGTTGTAGAGACTGGTGCCGGTACGCCCGTCGTCCGGCCACATGTTGTACGCCTGGTAGGTGCTGGTCGGCACGACGACCAGCCCGGCCGCCAGCCGCCCCGGATCACGCACCACGAACGGGACCCACCGGCACCAGCCGTCGGCGTTGGTCAACAGCGCCAGGTAGAAACCGCTGACCCAGTCCCGGCCCACCCGCAGGCGCCAGCCGACCGGCCAGTCGCAGTGCACCATCCCGGTCTCCGTCGACACCTTCGGCGGCGGCTGCCGGTGGCCGGTGAGCCACGGGCTGGTCGTGACGAGTCGTGCGCCGAGCCCGCCGTAGTGGCCCAGCCGGTAGATCTCGATCCGGTAGGACTGCGCCGGTGCGACCGAGACGTGGAAGCCCAGTTCCGCACCGACCTGCACCCCGCTCGACGAGGTGTAGCCGGCGATCTGGTTGCGCACGTCGTCGCCGAACCGGCGCCGCTCGATGCTGAACCCGGCGGCACCGGGCCGGGAGTTCTCCCGGGCGACCGCGGACTGTCCGGCACCGGACGCGCGTCGCGGCGGCGCCTCGACCGGGCCGGGCTCGGCGTCACCGGGATAGTAGGGATCGGTCGACGGGGCGGCGGTCGGCGCACCGGACGTAGCGGCCCGGGCCGGCACCGAGCCGCCCCAGCTACCCGCGCCGGTGGGCTCCGCCGCCCCACGGGCCTTGAGGACGCCGTACGCCCCGGCGGTGCCGAGCGAACCGAGTGCGCCGGCTCCGAACAGCGTCAGTGTCGTCCGCCGTGACCACCGGACCGACCGATCCGCCATTTGTCCCCTTCCACGCCGGTCACCGAGCTGCCACCGCGACCGGCCCCGGCGATGTCCTCCCGGCGAGCCGATCGGTGCCCGGGTCAGCGGGTGTCGTCGCGACCCGACTGGGTGACGCGCCGGTGAGCGAGGGCGGACCGGGCGGGCGCGAAGAGCATATGGGGCCGGGCATCGGGACGGCCGCCCGTGACGGCCGGTTCCGTCAGGACCGACAATCGCCCCAGAGTGGACGTCCGGCCGGCGGCGGGTCCGGGCGTGACGCCGACGGACAACCGACGGCAGGGGGCGGCTACCGCCACGGTCGACGGCGGAAGGTCGTCGGCGGGCTGCTGGCCGCCGGGGTACTCACGGTGGGGCTGGCGGCTCCGGCCGTGGCGTTCGCGCGGGACGCGACACCTGCCCCGTCCCCGTCGACCTCGTGGGAGCGCGACAGGACCGCGCCCGGGCACGACAAGCGCCTGGCGGAGCAGCGGGGCAAGGGCAGGCCCGACGCGCGGTCGAAGGCCGACCGGCAGGCCATGCTGAAGGAGCGGCTGGACCGGGCGGTCTCGGACGGCAAGCTGACCCGGCAGCAGGCTGACGCCCTCGTCGCGGCGGCCGAGGCGGGCGTCTTCCCGGCCTGGGGCGGCTGGCCCGGTGGGGGTGGCCCGAAGCACGGCGGCCCGGCCGGTGCTCCGGCCGACGGCGGCGAGTCGGACACCCCGGCCGGCAAGTAGATCCGGGGGCGATATTCCAGGTCACCGGGTCGCGCGTCCCGTCGGCGCGCGACCCGGCATCCCGAGCCCGGCCCAGCACGATGGCGCCGGGAACGGCCTAGGGGCCTAGAGCAGACCCAGGTAGCGCTGCCGCTCGTACGGGGTGACCTCGCGGCGGTACTGCTCCCACTCGGCGCGCTTGTTGCGGAGGAAGAAGTCGAAGACGTGCTCGCCGAGCACCTCGGCGACCAGTTCCGAGCCGGACATCACGTCTATCGCCTCGGCGAGGTTCTCCGGCAGCGAC
Organism: Plantactinospora veratri; assembly: GCF_036421995.1. NCBI lineage: Bacteria > Bacillati > Actinomycetota > Actinomycetes > Micromonosporales > Micromonosporaceae > Plantactinospora > Plantactinospora veratri. The sequence continues at coordinate 120,549 of NZ_JAZGQL010000006.1, read as the reverse complement.
TCGTACCCCATCGCCTTGCGCTCGGCGTTGGAGAGCGACCAGACGTCGTCCTCGGCACCCGGCGGCAGCTCGTAGCCCTCCTCGATCCCCTTGAGGCCGGCGCCGAGCAGCACGGCGAACGCCAGATAGGGGTTGGTCGCCGAGTCCGGTGAGCGGACCTCCACCCGGGCCGAGTTCGGCTTGCCGTAGGCCGGCACCCGGACCAGGGCGGAGCGGTTCAGGTGCCCCCAGCAGACGTACGCCGGGGACTCGGTGATCCGGTCCGGCAGCGCCTGCGGGAAGAGCCGCTTGTAGGAGTTGACCCACTGGTTGGTGACCGCGGTGTATTCCCGGGCGTGCACCAGCAGCCCGGCGATGAACGCCTTGCCGACCTTGGAGAGCTTCATCGGGTCACTGGCGTCGTGGAAGGCGTTGCGCTCGCCCTCGAAGAGCGACAGGTGGGTGTGCATCCCGCTGCCCGGCTGGTCGGTGAAGGGCTTGGGCATGAAGCTGGCCCGTACCCCGGTGGAGAGCGCGACCTCCTTGACCATGTGCCGGAAGGTCATGATGTTGTCGGCCGTGGTGAGCGCGTCGGCGTAGCGCAGGTCGATCTCCTGCTGGCCGGGCGCGACCTCGTGGTGACTGAACTCGACCGAGATGCCGATCCGCTCCAGCGCCAGCACCGCCTGCCGGCGGAAGTCCCGGGCCACCGCGTGGGTGGTGTGCTCGAAGTAGCCGCCGTCGTCGACCGGGACCGGCAGCGAGCCGTCGTTGGGGCCGTTCTCGAGCAGGAAGAACTCGATCTCGGGGTGGGTGTAGAAGGTGAAGCCCTTCTCGGCGGCCCGGGACAGCGCCCGGCGCAGCACGTGCCGCGGGTCGGCCCAGGAGGGGCTGCCGTCGGGGAGCAGGATGTCGCAGAACATCCGGGCGCTCTCGCCGGAGACGCCGCCCTCGAACGGGAAGACCTGGAAGGTGGTGGGGTCGGGCATCGCCACCATGTCCGACTCGAAGACCCGGGCGAAACCCTCGATGGCGGAGCCGTCGAAGCCGATCCCCTCGTCGAAGGCCGCCTCCAGCTCGGCCGGGGCCACCGAGACGCTCTTCAGCGTGCCGAGCACGTCGGTGAACCACAACCGGACGAAACGGATGTCACGCTCTTCCAGCGTGCGGAGCACGAACTCCTGCTGACGGTCCACCTCAACCCCTCGCACACTCTGTTCGGACCGGCCCAGCCGGCGCACGGCCTAGCGGTCCAGTCTTCACCGGTTCCGTTACGCGGACGTTACGTGAACTAGACCGGTACCGATGCGCGGCGGCGCGCGGCCTGCGTACTTACTGGGTGTTCGTCCCAAACATAGCCCGCGGACCGGCTCCGGCGCGCGCCGGGCGAGCGCGGACCGGCCGTTCGGCGGCGACGCCCACCGCGGGCGGCGGTGAGCGGTACCACCGTCGGCGCCGGCCGGCGCACCGAGCCGGACGGGGCCGGCTGCGGCAAGATGGAGTCATGCCGACCTTGCGCATCGCCCTGGCCCAGGTCAACCCCACCGTCGGCGACATCGCCGGTAACGCGGCGCTGATCCGCCAGCGGTCCCGGGACGCCGCCGGAGCCGGCGCGCAGCTCGTGGCCTTCCCGGAGATGGCGCTGACCGGATATCCGGTCGAGGACCTGGTCTTCCGGGACTCCTTCGTCGCCGCCTCCCGGGCCGCCCTCGACCAGCTCGCCGCCGACCTCGCCGCCGACGGGCTCGGCGGGCTGGCGGTGCTGGTCGGCTACCTCGACGCCGACGGACCGGCCAGCGCCAACGCCGAGGCCACCCCGACCCGGGGGCCGCGCAACGCGCTCGGCGTGCTGCACGGCGGACGGGTGGTGGCCCGCTACTTCAAGCACCACCTGCCGAACTACGGCGTCTTCGACGAGGACCGCTACTTCGTGCCGGGCGACACCCTGACGGTGGTCCGGATCGGCGGGGTCGACGTCGCGCTGACGGTCTGCGAGGACCTGTGGCAGGCCGGCGGTCCGTTCACGGTCGCCCGCCGCGCCGGGGTCGGGCTGGTCGTCAACATCAACGGCTCGCCGTACGAGCTGAACAAGGACGACGTACGCCTGCCGCTGGTCCGCCGCCGGGCCGCCGAGGCCGAGGCGACGGTCGCGTACGTCAACATGGTCGGCGGCCAGGACGAGCTGGTCTTCGACGGAGACTCGATGATCGTCGCCGCCGACGGCACCCTGCTGGCCCGCGCCCCGCAGTTCGTCGAGCAACTGCTCCTGCACGACCTCGACCTGCCCGCCGGCCGCGCCGACGCGGCCACCGGCACCGAGCCGGCGCGACCGGTGCCGGCCGACGCGCAGGAGGAGATGGCCCTCACCCGGGTCCGGGTCAGCGACGGCGTGCCCGCCCCGACCGGCCCCCGGGCCACCGGCGGGGTGACCGAGCCGGTGGTCGACGAGGGCGAGGTGTGGCAGGCCCTGGTGCTCGGGCTGCGCGACTACGTCGACAAGAACGGCTTCCGCTCGGTGGTGCTCGGCCTCTCCGGCGGCATCGACTCCGCGCTGGTCGCCGCGATCGCGGTGGACGCGCTCGGTCCGGGGCGGGTGGTCGGGGTCTCGATGCCGAGCCAGCACTCCTCGGAGCACTCCCTGGACGACGCCGCCGACCTGGCCAAGCGGACCGGGCTGGACTACCGGGTCGAGCCGATCCAGCCGATGGTCGACGGCTTCCTGGCCAACCTGTCGCTCTCCGGGATGGCGGTGGAGAACCTCCAGGCCCGGGTACGCGGGGTGCTGCTGATGGCGCTGTCGAACCAGGAGGGCCACCTCGTGCTCACCACCGGCAACAAGAGCGAGCTGGCGGTCGGCTACTCCACCCTCTACGGCGACTCGGTCGGCGGGTTCAACCCGCTCAAGGACGTCTGGAAGAGCCTGGTCTGGAAGCTGGCGAACTGGCGCAACGCCGAGGCCGGGCGGCGCGGCGAGACCCCGCCGATCCCGGAGAACTCGATCCGGAAGCCGCCGAGCGCCGAGCTGAGCCCCGGCCAGCTCGACACCGACACCCTGCCGGACTACTCGGTCCTCGACGCGATCCTGGTCGGCTACGTCGACGGTGACCAGGGCCGGGACGACCTGGTCGCGGCCGGGCACGATCCGGAGGTGGTGGACAAGGTGCTCCGGATGGTGGACATCGCGGAATACAAGCGCCGGCAGTCCGCACCCGGCCCGAAAATCTCGATCAAGGCGTTCGGTCGGGACCGCCGGGTGCCGATCACCAACCGGTGGCGCGAGCGTCCCTGACCGCTTCGGCGAGGTCGGTCTCCCCGGTGTGAAAACCTGCACTCTTCCCTGCCGTAGCCGCACCGAACGGTGGGACGATCGGCAGTGACCCGGGGACCGCGAACGCGGCCTCGAGGCGAGAGGAGACGACGATGTCCGAGCAGCAGATGGCGTCCGCCCCGACCGAGGTGGCGACGCTGTACGGCGGTCCGGCGACCCGACGGGTACGCGCCCGCGACCTGGTCGCCGCCAAGGAACGCGGTGAGCGGTGGCCGATGCTCACCTCGTACGACCAGTACACCGCCGCGATCTTCGAGGAGGCCGGGATTCCGGTACTCCTGGTCGGCGACTCGGCGGCGAACAACGTGTTCGGGCACGAGACGACGGTGCCGGTCACCGTCGACGACCTGCTCCCGCTGGTCCGCGCGGTGGTACGCGCCACCAGCTACCCGCTGGTCGTCGGCGACCTGCCGTTCGGCTCGTACGAGGAGGGGCCGACCCAGGCGCTGCGCACCGCCGTACGGTTCATGAAGGAGGGCGGCTGCCACGCGGTGAAGCTGGAGGGCGGCCGGCAGGTCGCCGGGCAGATCCGGGCGATCACCGGGGCCGGCATCCCGGTGATGGCGCACATCGGCTTCACCCCGCAGCGGGAGCACACCATCGGCGGCTACCGGGTGCAGGGCCGGGGCGACGCCGCCGACGAGGTGGTGGCGGACGCGCTCGCGGTCGCCGAGGCCGGGGCGTTCTCGGTCGTCCTGGAGATGGTGCCGGGCGAGGTGGCCAAGCGGATCACGCACGAGCTGGCGATACCCACCATCGGGATCGGGGCCGGCCCGGACACCGACGCCCAGGTGCTGGTCTGGCAGGACATGGCCGGGCTGCGGTCCGGCCGGATGCCCCGGTTCGTGAAGCGCTACGCCGACCTGTCCGGCACGCTCGCCGAGGCGACCCGGCGGTTCGCCGCCGAGGTGCGGGAGGCCGAGTTCCCCACCGCCGAGCACACCTTCTGAGCCCCGGCACCTGCTGATCCCGACCGGTCGGGAGGGCCGCCGCACCGGTGCGTCCTCCCGGCCGGCCCGGCCACCGCCGGCCTCAGACGTCGGTGACCCGGATTCCGGCGTGTGCCTTGTAACGCTTGTTGATCGCGATCAGGTTGGCCGTGAACGCCTCGATCTGGTGCGCGTTGCGCAACCGCCCGGCGTAGATGCCGCGCATTCCGGGGATCCGCGCGGCGAGCGCCCCGACCAGCCCGACCAGTTCGCGCTCCTCGGTGCAGATCAGCACGTCCAACTCGATCCGGTCGACCTCCGGGTCGGCCAGCAGCGGGGCGCTGACGTGGTTGAAGGCCGCGCAGACCCGGGAGTCGGGCAACAGCGCCGCCGCCTGCTGCACGGCGCTGCCCTCCTCGACCCGCAACGGGTACGGCCCCTGCTTGTCGAAGCCGAGCGGGTTGACGCAGTCGACGACCACCTTGCCGGCCAGCGACTCGCGCAGTCCGGCGACGGTGTCCCGGTGCCCCTCCCAGGGCACCGCGATGACGACCACGTCCGAGCGGCTCGCCACCTCGATGTTGTCGCCGCCGGAGACGGCCGCGTCGGCCGGCATCCCCGGGAGGGTACGGAGTTCCGCCGCCGCCTGCTCCGCCCGGTCCGCCGAGCGGGAACCGATGAGTACCGGCTGACCCGCCCGGGCCAGCCGGTAGGCCAGTCCCCGCCCCTGGTCGCCCGTGCCGCCGATGATGCCGACGGTGAGTCCGGTGACGTCCGGCAGCACGCTCGCGTCATATGCCATGCCGGAATCCTCGCAGACCGTCCGGCGCACCGGCGGCATCGGGCCAGGTTGCGTACCCGGGGGTTTGGCACCGCACCGGAACGCCCCGGAAGGCGTTCCGGTGCGAGGCTCAACCCATCGTCTTCCGGGCGGTCGCCCTGGTGGCCTTCCGGGCCGGCGCCTTGGCCGGAGCCCTCCGCGCCGCGGCCTGCTTGCCGGGCGCCTTCCGGCCGGTGACCTTGCTCGCCGCCGTGCTGGTCCGCTTCGTCGTCGCGGTCGCCCGCTTCGCCGGAGCCTTCTTCGCCGTCGCCCGCTTCGCCGGAGCCTTCGTCGCGGTCGCCCGCTTCGCCGGAGCCTTCTTCGCGGTGGTGCGCGTGGCGGGGGCCTTCTTCGCCGCCGTGGTGGTCCGCTTCGCCGCCGTGGTGCTCTTCCGCGCCGCGGCGGTGGTCTTCTTGCCGGCCGTGGCCCGCTTCGCCGCGGTGGCGGTCTTCTTCGCCGCCGCCGCGGTGGTGCGCTTCGCGGTGCCGGCGGTCTTCTTCGCCGCCGCGGTGGTGCGCTTCGCCGTGCCGGCGCGGCCCGTCGTCGCCCGCGTGGTGGTCTTCGCGGTGGCCTTCTTCGCGGGCGCCCGCTTTGCCGGTGCCTTCTTCGCCGGCGCCTTCTTCGCCGCCGTCGCGCGCTTGGCCGGGGCCTTCTTCGCGGGTGCCTTCTTGGCCACCGACGAACTGGCGGCCTTGCGGGCCGAGGTGCCCTTGCTGGCACCCACGGTCCGGCTGCGCGCCGCGGTCTTCTTGCCGGCAGCACTTCTCGCTACCGTGCGGGTGGCCCTGGTTGCTTCGGCCATCTGTGTTCCTCCTTGCGGGACATGCTCTCGGGGGTCTCCTCGCGGAGCACCACGGAGTTTCTCGACGCGGGCTGTCGCCGCGCCGGTCTAGCGCTCCTCCCCGGCCCAGCGGGCATCCTCGGCGTCCCACGCTTCGTTGCGCTGCTGTACCCGCTGCAACGCCTGCTCCGCGTCGGCTCCCGAGGCATACGGACCGAGCACGTACCTCGCCGGGCAGACGTCGGCACCGGTCTCGACCCGGTGATGACGGATGCACCAGAAGTACTGCACATCACTCCCGCTGTCGCTCATGGGGTAACTGTGCACGGCAAACCGCCCAGGCGCTACCGTTTCGCGCAAAATGACAGAGTGACTTCCACAGTAGACCCGATCGGATAACCGTCACCGGTGAAACGGCAAAGTGCCGCCGTACGGGGGAAAGGCATTCTGCGACAAGGGATTCACCGCCGTCAGCGGCCGATGAAGGCGACGACGGCGTGCTGCGGAGACGCCGGAAAAATTTCCCCCGCCGACCGGGTCCAACTCCCGCCTCATCAGGCTGACCTGGCACTTCGCGGCGCGGAATGGAGCACAATTCGCGGTGTGGGCGGCATGCGACAGGCGGGTGGGACGGGACGGCTCGGCCGGGTCCTGTCAATCGTCGCGTCAGCCATTCTGCTGCTGCTCGTCGGCAGCGCCGCGCACACCATTATGGGTATGGCGACCGAGCCCCCGATCGAGGAACAGGCCCGACAGGAAGCGGTACGTCAGGCCGCGCTGATCGGGGACGCACTCGTGAACGGCGTCGGTGACAGCGCCGCCGCACTCGGGCAGACCGCCGCGCGGAGCGGACGGGTCGAGGTACTCAGCGTCGACGGCACCGACCGGCGTCGCTCCCCCGGCGTACGGATGGTGTTCCGGGTGCACGTGGCGATGTCCCGGCCCGGGATGGCCGGACGGAAGCAGGCCGAGGTACGGATCTGTTTCCGTCAGGTAGTCGACCAGGAACGGGCGGACTTCTCCCGGGTCGAGGTGCCGTGCCCGGACAGCCTGCTGCCCGGGATGACGCCGACGGCGGCACCGAGCCACCCGGCCGGCCATCCCGCGCCGGCACCCGGCACCGACCCGGCCGACGCACCCGGCCCGGCCGACGCACCCGGCCCGGCCGCCGGACCGGGCGGCTGAACCAGCGCCGCGGGACCGGGCCGACCGGTCCGGCCGGCCGGTGGGTGGTTATGGTCCTCGGCATGGCCGTCCCGGAGTACGTCACGCGGATCCGCAGGCTCGTCGGGCACGACCTGCTCTGGCTGCCCAGTGTGAGCGCCGTGGTCTGCAACGACGACGGGGAACTGCTGCTGGGCCAGCGGGCCGACGACGGGCGCTGGTCGGTCGTCAGCGGCATCGTCGAGCCCGGCGAGCAGCCCGCCGAGGCGCTGGTCCGGGAGGTCTTCGAGGAGACCGGCGTACGGGTGCTGCCGGAGCGGGTGACGAGCGTACTGGCGCGCCCGCACACCTACCCCAACGGCGACCAGTGCCAGTTTCTGAATATCGGCTTCCGGTGCCGGCTGCTCGACGGCGTCGCCCGGGTCAACGACGACGAGTCGGTCGCGGTCGGTTGGTTCGCCCCTGACCGGCTGCCGCCGCTCGACGAGCACGGACGGATCACGATCACACACGCGCTCGCCCCGGCCACCGCCGCCAGCTGGTTCGCCCCGAACTCCTCCGCCCTCTCCCGGAACGTCCGGGCGTGACCTGAGCGGCCACCTGCCCGACCCCGGCACACCGACCCGGCACTGCCTGATCCGCCGTCCTCCCGTCCTCCGCCGGGCACCCGGGCGCTGACGTTGCCGCGCACGCCGCCCGGCCGGCTGGTCCGGCACGCCGGCAGGCCGCCCGGCGACCGGTCCGGTAAGCCGTGGGGTCGCCGTCGGTCCACTGCGGATTCCGGCCGTCTCGACGATCGAGGTCGCCGGCCAGGTCAGTCCCGTCCGGCGACTTCCGCCCGCCCCGCCCGGTAGGCGTCGAGGCGGTCGGCCAGCTCGATCGGGTGACCGAGCATCCCGAGGTGGCCGCCGGGCATCTCGTCCGGCTCGATGCCGAGCCGCTTCCGCGCGACGCGGCGGACGAAGTCGGCCGGGAGGAAGCGGTCGTCTCGGTGCAGGAGTACCCGGGTCGGCACGTCGGGCCAGGTCGCCACCGGCACCGGGTCACCGAACGGCCTGTCGGCCTGATGCCTGCCACGCCGGAAGACCTCGGTCACCAGGTCCGGCGGAAGGTCGTTGGCGAAGAGCCCCACCAGGTCGTCCTCGGCCCGGCCGTCACGGACGTCCTGCTCGCGCCGGGCCTGCGGATAGCCGGTGTTGGCCCACCAGTCGCCCGGCGTCTCGCCGGGCAGTGGTATCTGCGGTCCCAACAGCACCAGCAGTTCCACCGGTGTCCGGTCGCAGACCACCGGGGCGGTGAAGGCACCGAAGGAGTGCGCGACCACCACCAGCCCACCCCGGTCGGCCGAGCCGGGCCGGTCACCGATCGCCCCCAGCGCCGCGTCGGCGTATTCGGAGAGGCCGGCGGAGTCGTCGTCGCAGGGCAGGTCGACCGCGACCACGTCGTTTCCCCGGGCCCGCAACTCGGCAGCCAGCAGGTGCCAGCACCACGAGTCGGCGGCGGCACCGTGGATGAGCAGGTAGGTCGGCCGGGCCGTCCAATCCGCTCCGGTCACCGGTTGGCCGCCAGCCCCGGCCCGCCGGCTCCGCCCCGGCGCGGTTTGTCACCGGGTACCGGCGCCGGTGCCTGGCGTTCGGCCTGCACCTGGATCTCGATCTGCGACCGGTGTGCGGCCGGGTTGTAGATCTCGTCGAGCGGGCCCAGCACCGCCCGGCCGACGCCGCGTCGCCGGGTCCGGGCGGCCAGCCAGCGGAGCCCGCCCAGGACCACGGCGAGTGCGCCGGCCAGCGCCACGAACGGCACGATCTGCTCCACGACACGGAGTGTAGGTGCGAGTACCGACACTTGCCGATCGCCTCGTCCCGGAAGCGACGGGCGGAACCGGCGGAACCGGGGATCGGCAGCATCAGGGAAACCCGGAGGGATCGGCCTGGGAAATCGGTGGCGGAGGGTGGGGCGGTGTCGTAGCCTCGCGACACCCGACTCTTCGAGGAGGTCGATGATGGCAGGCATGGTCATTGGCGCAGTAGCCACCACCGCCACGACGCGCGGGCGCACCGCGAGCTGACCTCCGGACACTCGCCCCACCGGCTTCCGCCGGCCTCCTGCGCCGGCTGACCCGCCAACTCCTCGCGTCGTCAGCGGTCCGCTGGCCGCGGCAACCCCTTGCCGCCGGCAGCCTTTTGCGCCCTGATCCGGCGCTGTCTCTCACCGCTCATTGCGCTGAACCGAGGAGTACCCGTGGATTCCGCTACATCCTTCGAACCGCTGACCGCGGCCGAGGGCGGACCAAGTCATGTCATCCGTACCGGTTCGATCGTGCGGCGTGCCGCCAAGCCCTGGACCGGTACCGTGCACGCCCTGCTGCACCACTTGGAGGAGATCGGGTTCGCCGGCTCCCCCTGGGTGGTCGGTACCGGCATCGACGACAACGGCAACGAGATGCTGACGTACGTCGAGGGCGACATCATCCACCCCCGGGCCTGGACGGACGAGGGGATCTGGCAGGTCGGCGCGCTGCTGCGCGAACTGCACACCGCCACCGCCAGCTTCCGGCCGCCGCCGGACGCCCGGTGGCAGCCGTGGTGGATGCACCGGGAGGGGCCCGACTCGGTAATCGGGCACTGCGACGCCGGGCCGTGGCACATCGTCGCCCGGGCCGGCCGACCGGTGGCGTTCATCGACTGGACCCTGGCCGGGCCGGTCGACCGGCTCGACGAGGTGGCCGCCACGGCGTGGTGGAACGCCCAGTTGCACGACGACGACATCGCCGAACGCCACCACCTGCCGGATGCGGCCGGCCGGGCCCGGCAGCTACGGCTGTTCCTGGACGGCTACGAACTGTCGGCGGCAGACCGGGTCGGCCTGGTCGGCCGGATGATCGAGCTGGCGATCCGGGACTGTGCCGCCGAGGCGATCCGGGCCCGGATCACGCCCGAGTCGACCGACCCGGCACCGGTCTGGGCACTCGCCTGGCGAGCGCGGGCCGCCGGATGGATGATCCGGCACCGCACCCTGCTCGAACGCGCCGTCTCCGGCGGCTGAGGGATCCGGAGGTCGTCGGCGTGCTCCGTGCGTCGGCGGCCTCCGGCCCGGCCGGTCTCAGCGTGCCGGAGCCGCGATCGGCTTGCGCATCCGGACCAGTCGCACCGGTACGCCACCGGCCGGGTCCTCGACCTGCTCGACCGGTACGAAGCCGGCCGCCTCGTAGAGTGGCCGGCCGGCGAGCGTCGACATCAGTTCGAGGGTGCGGAAGCCCTCGGCGGCGGCGGCCGCCTCACAGCGGGCGAGAATCAGCCGGCCGACGCCACGGCGGGTGTAATCCGGGTGGGTGTACATCGCGCGGACCTTCGCCGGATCCCGGGCCGGGTCCAGCATCGCGGGATCGCGGCCCTGCGAGTGGTCGCCGCCGTAGAGGGTGGCCCGACGGCTCCACCCGCCGCAGCCGGCGAGCCTGCCGGCCGACTCGACCACGAAGTAGGTCCCGTCGTCGATCAGCTGGGTGTCGATGCCCATTATCGAACGGCTGGAGGCGATCTGTGCCGGGTCGAGGAAGCCCTTCTGTAACTCGCTGATCGCGGCGTCGATCAGCGGCAGCAGCTCCGGCACGTCGGCGCGCCGGGCGAGCCGGCTGGTCAGCGTCATGGCCCTCCTCGCAGGCGGTCTCGTCCGGCCGTCATTCAACCACCCGCCCGGTGCCTCGGACGGCACCGTCCCGGGGCTCGATCCGGTACGTCATCGACACCCGCAACACCGTCCGCCCGTCGCGCCGATGGTCCGGGCTGAGCCGGAACTCGACCCGCCTGCCGTCGATGCTCTTGAACCATGGACCCGCCGGTGCGTCGTCACCACCGGCCGGCCACCCGCGCCGCTGGGCGAGGTCCCGGTAGAAGCGCTCGATCTCCTGCCGGGCCGGCCCGGCAGCGGCCGGGTACGCCCAGATGGTGACCGCGCCGCCGTGCCAGTCGCCGACGCCTACGCTCTCGCACGGCTCGGCGTACTCGGTCGAGTCCAGCTCCATCCCGGCGGGCGCCCGGGTCAGCATCGGATCGGTTGCGAAGGTGGCCGCGAAGGCCGCTTCGGCGGCCGAGCAGACCGGCCGGCCCGGCGGCTCGGCCAGCCGGTGCAGCGCCCGCAGCCCGACGATGCCGGTCGCGCCCAGCGCCACCGTGACGACCAGCCCGACCAGGCCCGTGACTGTCTTCTTCCTGCCCATGACCGCCCCCGCTGTCGTCTCGGACACCGCATGAAGGGTAGGCAGCGTGTTGTGAGGAAAGCGTGAGTCCGCTGTGGTCGGCCCGCGCAGACGTACCCGGGCCTCGTCCCGACGACGGTCAACCCGGCCGCCGCGAGCCGGATCAGTTCCCGCGTGGTGGCCGACGGCCTACGCTGGCGGCATGACCGGCAGAGTCGAGACGAGCGCTTCTGCGAGGACAGTCGGTTGGGTTCTCTCGGCGAACGTCCGCGTCCTGATCGAGTCGCTGGCCGTCCTGGTCGACTACGAGGCCGACGACTGGGACTGGAACGCCATCGAGGCAGGACTGAGCGGTACGGACGCCGACAACCCGCAGGGGTGGTACGACTATCCCCTCGTCGGAACCAGCACGCTCCGTCTAGAGCTGGCCAACGATCCCGGCTCCACCATCACGTCCGTCCAGGTCCACCACCCCGCCGACGAAGCCCTGACGGCCCGCGTCGAAACGGTCCTGTCGATGCTCGCCCGCTATCGGGTCATCGCCTGAGCGAGCGAGTCTGAGTCGTAACGCCGCCAAGTTGAGGGCGTGCTCAGGGCGTCAGGGCGTCTCCAAGGCGTCAAACGTCGCCCGATGTTGACCATCAATGCCAACCGACGCCAGAACATACGACCAGGTCAGAGCCATGATCACGGCGCTGACCTGGGGTACGACGGACGAGTCGACCTGTACGCCGGATTTTGTGCCCGGCACGCACCGTTGCCGGTGGTGCCGGCGGCGGTCATCCATCTCGGCCTACCGTTGCCGGCAGGCTCCAGCGGCCTACCCGCAGGCATCGGGCGGGCCGCCCTCGATCGCCTGCGCGGGCCGTTGCCTTTCGGCGATGGCCCTCTCTTGGCCTTGCTCCGGGTGGGGTTTACCGAGCCATCCCGGTCACCCGGGATGCTGGTGGGCTCTTACCCCACCGTTTCACCCTTACCGAACCGGTCAATCAACGCGTCTCCGCGTAAACCACCCGCCCGGCGGTTTGTTTTCTGTGGCACTTTCCCGCGGGTCACCCCGGGTTGCCGTTAGCAACCACCCTGCCCTGTGGAGTCCGGACGTTCCTCGGCGGCGGGCTCACGGCCCGCCGACGCGACCGCCCGGTCGACTCGTCCGTCGCGTACCCAATGGTAGCGATGATCCCGAAGAGCGATCCACCCGGCCGCTCCACGGGTACGCCTCGGCGAATCCGGCAGGCCACCGAGAGCGCGGGAGTGGCGCCGATTAGCCTCGACAGGCTATGGATTTTCCCGAGGCGCTGCTACTGCTCGCTGCCGGGCTCGCCGCAGGCGTGGTCAACGCGGTGGCCGGCGGCGGTTCGCTGATCACCTTCCCCGCCATGATCGCGGTCGGGCTGCCGCCGATCCCCGCGAACGTGAGCAACTCGATGTCGGTCTGCCCCGGCTATCTGGCCAGCGTGTGGGGCAGCCGAGCCGATCTGCCGGACCGGCGGTGGCTGCTCCGGCTGGTCCCCGGCACCGTGCTGGGCACCGCCGCCGGCTGCGCGCTGCTGCTCTCGACTCCGGCCCGGGCGTTCGAGTTGGCCGTACCGTTCCTGGTGCTCGGCGCGACCGCCGTACTGGCGTTCCAGGACCAGCTTCGCCGCCTGGTGGGCCAGGAGGGCGGCCGACCCGCCACACCCGGTTCCGGCCGCCGCGCCGCCGCTGGCGGGACGGTGCTGCGGAGTACCTCCCGGCAGACCCTCGCGCTGCACACCATGGTCGTGGTCGGCGCTGTCTACGGTGGATATTTCGGCGCCGCGCTCGGGGTCATGCTGGTGGCCGGGCTGGCGCTGGTGTTGGACGAGACGCTGACCCGGGTCAGCGCGATCAAGAACGTACTCTCCGCGGTGGTCGGGCTGACCACGATCGTCGCCTTCGCCGCGTTCGGCCCGGTGAACTGGACCGCCGTCGCGGTCGTCGCCCCGGCGACCGTCATCGGCGGGTACGCGGGCGCGCGGCTCGTCCGCCGCATGCCGCCGGAGCTGCTCAAGACCGTGATCGTGCTCTTCGGTACGGCGATCGGCCTGCTGCTGCTCTACCGCTCCTGGACCTGACCCACCGCAGGGGGCAGCTCGTGGCTCAGTGTCTGCGCTGGGCGGGGTAGCGTCGCCGGACCTCGGTCAGCATCCAGCCGAAGAACGCCAATTCCAGCAGACCGAATGCACCGACGAGCACCATCTCGATCATCTGCCGCACCTCCGGTCCGGATCGGCTCGCGGGTCGTTCCTCCCACGCTAGCAACACCCGGCGTCCGGCACCGGACAAGAGATCCCCGTGACCAGGTCGGCGTACCCGATGGGTTGCCTGTGCTGGCCACGGGGATCTTCCCGGGGGCGGGGGTGGTGGGGTCGGGGTGAGTGCCGGGTCGGTCAGACCTTCGGGGCGGGTTCGACGGCCTCGTCGGCCACCTCGTCGGTCGACTCCCTCGGGCTGGGTACGAGCCGCGGGTCGCCCTCGTCGGCGAAGTAGTCGTCCTGCTCGGTCCCGTCGACCCCGTCGGCGACCTTGGCGGCCCGCAGGATCAGCGTGACGATGGCCGCGACCAGCAGGTTGACCACGACCGCGACCAGGCCGACGTAGATGGTCTTGGTCGAGCCGTCGAAGCCGAGCTTCTCCAGCGGGAACGCGGAGCCGCCGAAGTGCGCCCGCTTGGTCGCCGGGTTGGGGATCTGGTAGAGCATCCACATGCCCAGCCCCATTCCGGCCGCCCAGCCGGCGACCAGCGCGCCCCGGTGGAACCAGCGGGTGTAGAGGCCGAGGGCGACCGCCGGCAGCGTCTGCAGGATGATGACCCCGCCGATGAGCTGGAGGTCGATCGAGAACTGCGGGTCGAGGAAGACGATGCAGGCGACCGCACCGATCTTCACCACCAGCGACGTGATCTTGGAGACGTTCGCCTCCTGGGCCGAGGTGGCGTCCTTGCGCAGGTACTCCTTGTAGATGTTCCGGGTGAAGAGGTTGGCCGCCGCGATCGACATGATGGCGGCCGGTACCAGCGCGCCGATCCCGATCGCGGCGAACGCGATGCCGGCGAACCAGCTCGGGAACTGCTGCTCGAAGAGCAGCGGTACCACCGTGTTGTTGTCCACGGTGCCCTCGGTCGCACCCGGCAGCGGGGTCACCTCGGCGGCGATGGCGGCGTACCCCAGCAGGGCGATCAGGCCGAGCAGCAGACTGTACGCCGGCAGCGCCGACATGTTCCGCTTGATCACGTCCCGGCTCCGGCTGGCCAGTACGCCGGTGAGGCTGTGCGGGTAGAGGAAGAGCGCCAGCGCCGAGCCGAGAGCCAGGGTGATGTACTGCAACTGGTTGTTGGCGTTGAGCGTGATGCCGTCGTTCGGGGAGGGGCTGGCGTCGAACTTCGCGTCCGCCGCGTCGAAGATGCTCCCCCAGCCACCCAGCTTGTAGGGCAGGTAGACGATCGCCACCAGGATCACGATGTAGATCAGCGAATCCTTGACGAACGCGATCAGCGCCGGGGCCCGCAGCCCGGACTGGTAGGTGTAGGCGGCCAGGATGGCGAAGGCGATGATGATCGGCAGGTGCCGGGCGATGGTGCTCTCCCCGGTCACCCCCATCGTCTTGAGTACCGCCTCGATGCCGACCAGCTGGAGCGCGATGTAGGGCATCGTGGCGACGATGCCGGTGATCGCGATGATCAGCGCCAGGGTCGGCGAGTCAAACCGCTTCCGGACGAAGTCGGCCGGGGTGACGAAGCCGTGCCGGTGCGACACCGACCAGAGCCGGACCAGCACCAGGAAGACCAACGGATAGATGATGATCGTGTACGGCACCGCGAAGAACCCGGCCGCGCCGGCTCCGAAGAGCAGCGCCGGCACGGCCACGAAGGTGTACGCCGTGTAGAGGTCGCCGCCGACCAGGAACCAGGTGATCCAGCCGCCGAAGCTGCGGCCGCCGAGGCCCCACTCGTCGAGGTGCGCCATGTCGTTCGGCGCACGCCACCGGGCAGCGACGAATCCCATCGCGCTGACCAGCAGGAACAGCAGCGTGAAGACGATGATCTCAGTGAGATGGTCCTGCCACACCGTTGGTCACCCCCGCTTCTTCGTCATCTGGTACACCAGGGTCGTGGTGCCGACCCCGAGCAGGATGAAGGCCAACTGGAGCCAGTAGAAGACCGGGAAGCCGAAGAGCCGGGGCGAGTCGGCGTTGAACAGTGGGGTGATCAACGGCACGACGATCGGCAGGAAGAGCAGCCAGTTCCAGGGGCTGTGGTCCTTCGCCCGCGCTCTCGACACCACCTCGCCGGCCGGCACCGCCGGCGTCTCAGAGTCGCTCATGCCGGCACTCCGCTTCGCCGCGTACCGTCCTGAGGCTCATCGGCGCTGAGTTCGAAGATTCGCTCGCTGCGCTCGCTCATGCCGTCTCCTCGCTGCGCTCGGCCCGGTGACCCGCCCCGGACTGACCCGCGTCGTCCGGGCCTCCGGGTGACGTGTCGTCGCTGACCTGTGTGTGACGCCGGAGGTTAGGGCAGAGTGACGACGGTCACCCTGAGGAAACCGGGCCGGTGCGCCGAATGGTGACCACGGTGCGCCGAATGGTGATCAACGGTCAGAATAAGGCCGCACCAAAGGGACCTAACAGGACAAAGAATATATCGAAGTATGGCGATTGCTCTTGATCGAGGGTCGGTCGGTTGCGATGCTGGCCGGGTGCCGAGATTCTCCTCGTACGACAGCACCGCGCTCGCGTACCACGTGCTGGGGTCCGGGCCACCGATCGTCTGCCTGCCGGGCGGACCCGCCCGGGCGTCGAGCTATCTCGGCGACCTCGGTGGACTGGCTCGGGAACGCACACTGCTCAAGCTCGACCTGCGGGGCAGCGGCGAGTCGGCGGTCCCCGAGGACCCGGCGAGCTACCGGTGCGATCGGCTGGTCGACGACGTCGAGGCGTTCCGGGTCCACCTCGGACTGGACCGGATGGACCTGCTCGCCCACTCCGCCGCCGGCAATCTCGCCGCGCTCTACGCGGCCCGGCATCCACACCGGATCTCCCGGCTGCTGCTCGTCACCCCCGGCCTGCGTTCGGTCGGGGTGCAGACGATCGGCTTCGCCGAGGCGGTCGCCGCCCGCGCCACCGAGTGGTGGTATCCGGAGGCGAAGACGGCGCTGGACGCCTGGCAGGAGGCGGCCGGCCGGGGCGCCGGCCCGGACGAGGTGAACCCGCTGCGCAGCGCGGCCGCGCCGTTCGCGTACGGGCGGTGGGACGAGCGGGCCCGGGCACACGCCGAGGCCGAGCAGGAGGAGCGACCCGACGCGCCCTCCGTCGGGTTCTACGACGGCTTCGCCCCCGACACCGCCGCGGTCCGCGCCGCACTGGCCAACCTCGACGCCCCGGTACTCGTCGTGGCCGGTGAACTGGACCCGGCGCCCACCCCGGAGGCGGCCCGGGCACTCGCCGCGCTCTTCCCGAAGGCCGAGACCGTGGTCCTGGACGGTGCCAGCCATTCTGCCTGGCTCGACGACCCGCCCCGGTTCGTCAAGACCGTGCTCACCTTCCTCACCGAGGAACCCTCGCCGCAGAAGTGTTAGGAAGGGCCCCCACATATACAGAAAGCGATAAGAAGGGGCCCTTCCTTACAGGTGGGCAGTGTCGTTGACGGTTCGTACCGCCATTCCGCCGTCGGGCCAGATGTCCAGCAGGGACAGGCCGGCCGGGTCGAGATAGAGCCGGTGCAGGAAGGCGTCGGTCGCGGCCAGCGCGTCACGGAGCGCGATCTTCACCGGCGAGACGTGCGAGACCACCACCACGGTCTCCCCCGGATAGTCGGCCAGCAGCTTGGCCATCACCCGGCTGACCCTGGTGCCGACGTCGACGAAGGACTCCCCGCCGGGCGGGGCGACGGCCGGCGACGCCAGCCAGGCGTCCAGTTCGGCGGGCCAGCGCTCGCGTACCTCGGCGAAGGTGCGCCCCTCCCACTCGCCGAAGTCGCACTCGATCAGATCCGGCTCGACCACCACCGGTACCCCGCCGAGCCCGCCGGCGATGATGCCGGCCATCGCCGTACACCGGGACAGCGGCGAGCTGACCACCGCCGCGACCTGGTCGACCAGCCCGGCCACCCGCCGGGCCGTCGCACCGGCCTGGACCAGGCCCCGGTCGGAGAGCGGCACGTCACCCCGGCCCGAATAGCGGCCCTTCGCGGTGTACTCCGTCTCGCCGTGCCGGATCAGCAGCAGCCGGGTGGCGGTCTCCGCCGGGCGCGGCTCCCAGGAGCTCTTCGCGGTCGACCCCTGCGCGGCGACCTCGTGCGCCTCCGCCCGCCCGGTCGCGCCGGCCGGCGAGGCGGCCGCCTCGGCCGCGCTGTCCCGGGCCACCTCCGGCACCTTGCCGGCCGCCAGGTCCATCGCCGCGTTCGCCAGCGCGTCCGCGTGCCGGTTGCGCTCCCGGGGAATCCAGGTGTACGTCACCGAGTCGAACTTCCGGACCAGCCCGGCCGCCTGCGCGGCGAGCGGGCGCAGCCCCGGGTGCTTGATCTGCCAGCGGCCCGCCATCTGCTCGACCACCAGCTTGGAGTCCATCCGCACCTCGACGCCGGACGCACCCGCCTCGCGGGCGGCCTCCAGCCCGGCGATCAGACCACGGTATTCCGCGACGTTGTTGGTGGCGACGCCGATCGACTCGGAACGCTCGGCCAGCACCTCGCCGCTGCCGGCGTCCCGGACCACCGCCCCGTAGCCGGCCGGGCCGGGATTGCCCCGGGCACCGCCGTCCGCCTCCACCACGACCTTACGACCCGGCACGGGCCCACCCCCGATCCCGCCACCGACGCCGGTCACAGCCCGGACTCGGCGGTACGCACCATGATGCGGCGGCACTCCTCGCAGCGCACCACCTCGTCCGGGGCGGCGGCCTTGATCCGGGCCCGGTCCGCACCGTACAGCTCCAGCCGGCAGCCGCCGCAGCGCCCACCGGCGACCAGGGCCGCGCCGAGCCCGCCCGACGACTCGCGGATCTTGTCGTAGAGCGTCAGCAGGTCGGCCGGGAGGTCGGCCGCGAGCGGCTGCCGCGAACCGGCCTTGAACTCCTCCTCCTTGCCGATCTCGGCAAGGGCCTGGTCCCGCCGCTGTTCGGTCTCCGCGCGCCGCTGCCGGGTCGCCGTCAGCCGCTGCTCGATCCCGTCGAGTACGCCCTGCGCGGTCTCCCGCTGCTCCATCAGCTCCAGCTCGGCGTCCTCCAGCTCGGTCTGCCGCCGGTTGAGCGAGGCCAGCTCGTGCTGCAACGCCTCCAGTTCGCGGGCCGGCCCCGAGCCGACCGTCAGCCGGGCCTGGTCACGGTCCTTGCGGATCCGCACCTGCTCGACGTCGCGCTCCAGCCGGGCGATGTCCCGGTCCAGGTCGTCCACCGCCACCTGGGCCCGGACCCGCTCGTCCTCCAGCGCGGAGAGTTCCCGGGCCAGTGTCTCCAGTTCGGCGTGCTCCGGCAGCGTACGACGCCGGTGCGCGAGCTGGGCGAGCCCGGTGTCGATCGCCTGTAGGTCGAGCAGGCGACGCTGGTCTTTCGGATCGGCCTTCATCGCTGGGACTCCTTGTCCACGGAGGATGCGGGGGTTAGCACGGGTGGTACCGGAGACGCCGCCTGCACCGTCCACGGGTCGGTGTCCAGATCGGACACCAGGGTCTGCACGCCCAGCCGCTCGCGCAGGTGTCCGGCGAGGTCGTCGAGCCAGGGCCGCTCGGTCGCCCAGTGCGCGGCGTCGAGCAGCGCCGGCCCCTCCTCGGCGAGGTATTCGCTGACCGGGTGGTGCCGCAGGTCGGCGGTGAGGAAGGCGTCGGCACCGGCCCGGAGGGCGTCGCCGAGGAAGGAGTCGCCGGCACCGCCGCTGACCGCGACGGTCGAGATCGTCCGACCCGGGTCGCCGGCGGCGCGTACGCCCCAGGCGGTCGGCGGGAGCGCCCGGGCCGCGTACCCGGTGAACTCGGCCAGCGTCATCGGCTCCGGCAGCCGGCCGATCCGCCCGAAGCCCCGTCCCGCCCCGGCGGCCGGACCGGCGGGGTCGGCCGGGCGCAGCGGGCGCAGGTCGGTCAGGCCCAGCCGGGCGGCGAGCGCGTCCGATACCCCGGGAGCGGCGACGTCGGCGTTGGTGTGCGCCACGTACAGGGCCACGTCGTTTTTGATCAACTGGTGCACGATCCGGCCCTTGTACGTCGTCGCGGCCACCGACGAGACACCGCGCAGCAGCAGCGGGTGGTGCGCGACGATGAGGTCGGCGCCGTACCCGAGCGCCTCGGCGACGGTCTCGGGCACGACGTCCACGACGCAGCAGACCCGGCGTACGGGTGCGGACGGCTCACCGACCACCAGTCCCACCCGGTCCCACCCTTCGGCCCAGGCCGGCGGATACCGCTGGTCCAGCGCTGCCACGACGTCGGCCACGCTGACCGTTCGAGCTCCGGATGCACCCACGGCGGCCCAGCTTACCGGCGCCGGGCCGGCCCGCTACGCCGTCCGCCCGGTTCAGCCGAGCTGGCCGCTCACCGAGAGCCTGGACCGCAGCGCGGTCACCGCCATCTCCCAGGGAAACCGCTCCAGGTAGCGCTCCCCGGTGCCGGGCGGATGCAGTGGCACGACGTGGTCGCCGAAGAGCACCGTGACGTCCCAGTCACGCAGCCGGGCGAGGCTGGTCAGGAAGGCCGGGTGGGCCGCCATCGCGGCGTTGGTGAACGGCATCGCCACGATCGGCAGCCCCTTGCCGAGTCCCTCGACCAGCAGGCCGAGGGCGAGCGTGTCGGCTATCCCGGCCGCCCACTTGTTGATCGTGTTCACCGTCGCCGGAGCGACGATCATCGCGTCCGCGCCGGGCAGTACGTCCGGATCACCGGGGTTCTTGTACGTCGACCGCACCGGATGCCCGGTCTGCCGGCGCAGCGCCGGTTCGTCGGCGAACTTCGTCCCGTCCGGGGTCAACACCACGCAGACGTCCCAGCCGTCCCGCTGCGCACAGGTGACCAGCCGGCCGACGTGCCGGGTCAGCGGCGAACCGCAGGCGAGCACGTAGAGCACCCGCGACCCGGTCGACTCGGTCACCGGACGACCCCCCGCGCCGGGGTCATATCGCTACTCCCATCTGCTCAGCCAACTCCGCAATCGGCGCGGGCGGCGCACCCCGTGTGCGACGCAGCACGTGTGACATCACCTCGTGCGCGATCGGGCGGCACCGGATCTCGGACGGGGCCAGCCGGTCGCCGTCGACCAGCGCCTCGCCCGCCCGGTCCAGGTCGCCGATCTGGGCGAACCCGCGGGCCAGGTCCAGCATGTGGTGGGCGCGCCGCTCCGGCAGCAGCGCGTTGAACCCCTCCCGGCGCATGATGCTCCGCTCGTGGGTCTGCACCGCGCTCCCGCCCTCGCCCAGCTCCACCGCCGCCGCCGCGCGGTGCAGCTCCAGGTTGGTCGGGCCGAAGCTGGTCCAGTAGCGGTTCTGGTCGCCGCCGAGCCGGTCGGCCGCCCCCTCGGCCTCGTTGACCAGATCCTTGACGGTGTTGTTGTCGCCCATCCGGGCCGCCGCCATCGCCCCCTGCAACAGCAGCATCCCGTAGACGGAGAGCCGGTCCGGCCCGGCGTCGTTGCCGCCGCCCGGCGCGAGGCGGTTGGCGACGCTCACGTTCACCTCCAGCGCCGGCCGGGCCCGGCCCAGGGCCAGCAGGGCGTTGCCGACCCGGTAGGTGGCCACCCCGGCCAGCAGCGGGTCGTCGGCCCGCTGTGAGACCGCCATCGAGCGGTCCGCGGCCAGCCAGGCCAGCTCGTACTCGCCGAGTTTGCGCAGCGCCGACGAGGCGATCTGGTAGACCTGCCCGAGCAGGTGTGCCGCCTTGCCGGCGTCGTCGCCACCGGCCACGCTGTCCAGCGCCTGGGCGTCGCGGAGCAGCTTCGGCAGCGCCCGGGTCAGCACCCCGTACCGGGCGTACTGGTAGGTCAGCCAGGCGTGGTTGACCGACTTGGTCATCTCGGCGAGCGAGGGCGGCGGCGGGGCGGTGCTGAAGAAGGATCGCATCGAGTCGTACCGCTCCAGGGCGGAGCGGATCTCCTCGACCTCCACCTCGTCGATGCAGGTGAGCCCGTCGGCCCGGCGTTCCGGTGCCTTGCCGAGCAGAAGTTGGGCGTCGAGCTGGAGTACGTCGGCGATCTCGTACAGCACCGAGAACTTGTCCAGTCGGCGTACGCCCCGCTCGACCTTGTCCACCCAGCTCTTCGACTTCCCGAGCCGATCGGCGAAGACCTGTTGCGACATCTTGCGGCGACCGCGCCAGTAGGCGACGCGCCGCCCGATCGGCAGTTCGTCCACGTCCGGCCCTCCTTTCTGCGTCGGCGGTCCGGTCAGGGGGCCCGCGCCGGTGCGAAAACGGGGTGCGACTCACGTCTGCGCTGGTCGCACAGCATGTACGTCACTCCGGAGACGGCCGCTCGTAGCTTTCGATGCAACTTGCGGCTGTCTGCCCGGACAAACGACCGCGTCAGACGCCAGTGACGGGCTTCGACCTGCATTACTGGCCGAGATCGATAAATGTAGGGGGTTCACGAAAATGTGGGAGAAAGTCCGTCCCCGTTCGGTCCGTTTCGCCCAACTCGACCGGGTGCGGCTGCGTCGCATCGCGGTCCGCTACGCCGGGCACGGCTGGCAGGTCACCCCCGGCGCCTGCCTGGCCCGGCACCGCTTCGTCTGCGGTCGGGCCGGCTGCCCGACCACCGGCTGCCATCCGGCGCTGGAGCAGTGGGAGCAGAGCGCCACCGCCGATCCGGCCCGGGTCGCCGCCTGGTGGCGGCTCCGCCCGCACTCGATCCTGCTCGCCACCGGCGGGGCCTTCGACGTGCTGGAGGTTCCCGCCTATCTGGGCCGGTTCGCACTGGAGCAGGCCCGGCCCCGGCTCTTCGGCGCCGTCTCCGGCCAGGTCCGCGGGCCGGTCGCGGTCACACCGGACGGCCGGTGGATGTTCCTGGTACGCCCCGGCGAGCCGCTCCGGCCCGAACTGGAGCAGAGCTTGTACGTGGTCCGGCACGGCTCCGGCTCGTGGATTCCGGCTCCGCCGACGCGCCTGCCAGAGGGGACCGTGCGCTGGCTGGTGTCGCCGGAGGAGGCCCGCTGGCGCCTCGCCGACCCGTACGGCGTACAGGAGCTGCTCGTCGAGGCGCTGGAGGCGGTCGCGCCGGCCCTGCCCGAGCCGCTCTTCCCGGCACACCTGCCCGCCCCGCGCCGGGGTTACTGAGTCCGGGCCGTCCGGTCCCGGTCCCGCCGGGCCGTCCGGAGTCCGCCGCGCTCTGCGGTGCCGGCGTCCCGTCCCGTCCGGAGATGTCCGCCGGGTCTCTTCTGCCGCCTCCGGGCCGGTCCCGCCCGGCTGGGCGGTTCGGTCCGGAGGGGACCGCACGGGCCCCCGCGCGGCCGCCGACCGGGCCGGCAGCAGGGGTACGAGCAGCGTGAGAGCCGCCCCGGACCGGGTAATCCGGCGCCGGACTGGTTGACGCCTGAGGAAAGGGCCCACGCCATGCTCAGCAAAGAGGATCAGCGCCGGTTTGACGAGATCACGCACCATCTCCGGATAACCGATCCCGAGTTCGTCGCCCGGCTGGGCGACCGGAGCAAACTGCGCCGCGCTCGGCTGATACTCGTGTTGACCTTCGTACTCTGGGCCACCGTGCCGGCCCTGGTCGTACTCGGCGGCTGGCTGGCCGTCGCGATCGCCCCGGCGGTACTGGTGGCCGCCACCCTGTTGATGTGGCAGGCGCGGCGGAACCGGTGAACCGGCGACGGCGGTCAGTCCGGGGCGCTCTCGCCGAACCGGGTGTAGGCGCGGCGGAGCCGCTCGGCCAGGCCCGGCCCCCCGATCGCCGCCCCCGGCGGTCCGAGCTGGCGCAGTACCAGCTCCGGTTCGGTCGCCAGGGTGGGCGCCCGGGCCGGCAGCGGCACCGGGGCGACCCAGAACCGGTCCAGCATCCCGGCCAGTGGCTCGGCGGGCAGGTCGGCGAGGGCCAGCCCGGCGCCGACCGGCGGGGCGAGCGGGCCGTCCCTCCGCTCGACCTCGCCGGCAGCGGAGTCGGTGCCGGCGTCTGCGCCGCGCAGTTCGCGCAGCCGGGCCAGTAGCCGTGCCCGGTCCCGTCCCCGCCAGTGCAGCAGTTGGAACGGGTCCGCGTCGAACGCCTCGGCGAGCAGATAGAAGGTGGCGGCCAGGTGCTTGCACGGCACGGCGAAGTCGGGGCAGTCGCAGCGCTGGGTCAGCTCGTCGACGCCGGCCGGGAAGAGCGGCGCGCCCGCCTCGGCGAAGACCGCCTCCAACTCCGGGGGTACGTCGCCGGCCAGCAGCCGCGCGCTGAACAGCGCCTGCGCGGCGAGCAGCGTCTCCAGCCGGGTCCAGAGCCGTTCGGCCAGCGGC
The DNA here is from genome assembly GCF_036421995.1 of Plantactinospora veratri. Taxonomy (NCBI): domain Bacteria; kingdom Bacillati; phylum Actinomycetota; class Actinomycetes; order Micromonosporales; family Micromonosporaceae; genus Plantactinospora; species Plantactinospora veratri. The sequence goes on along the minus strand of NZ_JAZGQL010000006.1, from coordinate 96,928 downwards.
CGGAACCGGATCGACACCTGGTACGGCGTCGGCCGGGAGCCCTGGACCACGGCGGTCACCTTGCCCGGTGCCACGTCGAGCGAGACGACCTGCCCGGCCCGGGCGTACGAGCGGCCCCGGGTGAGCCGGGTACCCAGGGCGAAGGACTCGAGTACGTCGAGGAAGCGCCGGGACCACCACGACCGCCCGATCGCCCCCCGGGCGGTACGCGCCCGCAGTCCACCGTCGACCCTGCGCGGCCGGCCGTACTCGCGGAAGTCGGTCACTCCACCACCGCCCCGTTCTCCAGGGCGAAGAGCTGGCGCAGTTCCGAGGTGGACAGTTCGGTGAGCCACTGCTCGCCGGTGCCGACGATCCGGGCGGCCAGCCCCCGCTTCTCGTTGATCATCGCGGCCACCTTCTCCTCCACGGTCCCGGCGCAGACGAACTTGCGGACCTGCACCGCCCGGTGTTGGCCGATCCGGAACGCCCGGTCGGTGGCCTGGTCCTCGACCGCCGGGTTCCACCACCGGTCGACGTGGATGACATGGTTGGCGGCGGTCAGGGTCAGCCCGGTGCCGCCGGCCTTCAGGGAGAGGACGAAGAGGGCGGGGCCGGCCGCGGCGGGATCCTGGAATCGGGCCACCATCGCGTCCCGGTCCGCCTTGCCGACGCCGCCGTGCAGGTAGAGCACCTCGCGGCCGAACCGGGCGGCGAGGTGGGCCCGGAGCATCCCGCCGAACTCGGCGTACTGGCTGAAGATCAGTGCCTTCTCGCCGGCCGCGAGCACCTCGTCCAGGATCTCCTCCAGCCGGGCCAGCTTGCCGGAGCGGCCGGGCAGCGCCGAGCTGTCCCGGAGCACCTGGGCGGGGTGGTTGCAGACCTGCTTGAGCCGGGTCATGGTGGCCAGCACCAGCCCGCGCCGTTCGATGCCGTCACTGGATTCGATCTTGGCCATCATGTCGTCGACCACCGCCTGGTAGAGGGAGGCCTGCTCCCGGGTGAGGTTGCAGAGCACCTCCATCTCCAGCTTCTCCGGCAGGTCCGTGATGATCGACCGGTCGGTCTTCACCCGCCGCAGCACGAACGGGCCGGTGATCCGGCGCAGCCGGGCCGCCGCCTCGTCGTCGCCGTGCCGCTCGATCGGCTCGGCGTACCGCTTCTTGAAGGCCGGAGCGGTGCCGAGCAGGCCGGGATTGGCGAACTCCATGATCGACCAGAGGTCGGCGAGGCGGTTCTCCACCGGCGTACCGGTGACCGCCACCCGGTGCCGGGCGGGCAGCGACCGGACGGCGGCGGCCTGCCGGGTGGCGGCATTCTTGATCGACTGGGCCTCGTCGACCACGATCCGGTGCCAGTCGACCTCGGCCAGCGCGGCGGCGTCCCGGGCCGCCAGCGAGTAGGTGGTGAGCACCAGGTCCGCGTCCCGCACCGCCGCGCCGAACGCCGCCCCGCGCGGCCGTTCCGCACCATGGTGTACGTGCACCCGCAGCTCCGGGGCGAACCGGGCCGCCTCGCGCTGCCAGTTGCCGACCAGCGACATCGGGCAGACCAGCAGGGTCGGGCCGGCCTCCGGCGGGTCGTCGGCGAGCAGCGCGAGCATCATGATCGTCTTGCCCAGCCCCATGTCGTCGGCGAGGATGCCGCCGAGCCCGAGCGACTGTAGGAAGGCGAGCCAGGCCAGCCCGCGCTGCTGGTACGGCCGCAGCGTGCCCCGGAAGGACTCCGGCGCGTCCCGGGGCGTCAGGTGCCGCTCGACCTGCCCGGCGAGCAGGTCGCCGAGCGGGCCGTCGGCACTGACCCCGAGCACCGGCAGCGCCTCCGGATCGTCCTGGGCGGCCAGTCCCAGCCGGAGCAGGTCGCCGACGGTCAGCTCGCCACCGGCGCGGAGCAGTTTGAGCCCGGCGGCGAGCCGCTTCGCGTCCAGCTCGACCCACTGGCCGCGCAGCCGGACCAGCGGCGTCTTCAGTTTGGCCAGCGCCCGCAGCTCGGCGGCGTGCAGCGGCTGGTCGCCGAGGGCCAGCTCCCACCGGTAGTCGACCAGCGCGTCCATGCCCAGCGCGCTGCGCGAGGCGACCGTACCCGGCGCGGTACGCGTCTTCGCCTGCAACCGGGCCCCGAGCCGGGCTCCCGGCCGCTGCCACCAGGAGGGGAGCAGCACCCCGAAGCCGGCGGCGTGCAGTACCGGCGCACCGTCCCGGAGGAACCGGTGCGCTCCCTCGGTGTCCAGCTCCAACGCCTCCGGCGCGGCCGTACGCAGCGCGTCGTCCAACTCCGGCCAGAGCCGGCTGGCCCGGCCCAACTCGGTCAGCAGGGTCTCCTGCGGGTCGGCCAGGTGCCGGACCAGCGCCCGCAGGTCGCCCCGGGCCGTCCAGATCCGGTCCGCCCCGACCACCAGGCTCGGCTCGTCGGCGGCCTGGAGCGCGAACTCGACCCGCCAGCGCCGCCCCGGCTCGTCCGACCCGCCCAGCCCGTCCGCCACGGCCAGCTCGGTCAGCCCGGCCGCCCCGGTCGGCGCCACGTCGATCTCGACCGGCAGGGGTGGTTCGACGAGCCGGAAGCAGGCCCGTACCGGGCTGCCGGCGGCATCCCGCTGCCAGGCACGCAGTTCACGGTCCAGTCCGGCCAGCGCCTCCGGTGCCGCGCCGAAGTCCCGCTGCCGCCCGGTCAGCGCCCGGAGCCAGCCCCGTACGGCGGCATCGGGGGCGCCGGCCCGACCGGCCCCGATCAGCCGTACCCCCTCCAGGGCCGTCCGGGCGGCGGCGTCGGTGAGCGCGTCCAGGGCGTCCACGACGGTGGCCGCCGCCGAGCCGTTCGCTCCGGGAGCGTCGCCCGGCCCGACCGCCTCCGGCCCGCCCCCGGCGTCCGGTCGGCTGCTCCCCGACCCGTCGCTGCCGTCCGACACGGCGCCCCCGGGTGCGGGCGGGTCGAGCGCGGCGCGGGTCACCGGCGGCAACGCCATGGTCAGCGCCCGGGCCCAGCCGGCGTCCGCCCCGGTGAGGAGCGGGCGCCACACCGCCCGGGCCGAGCCGGAGGTGGGCGGCGGGTGGAGGCCGGGCAGGGTCCGGCCGCGCCGGACGAGTTCCACCGCGAACTCGGCCAGCAGGGCGAGGTGGCGCAGCGACGCGCCCCGGACCGGCGGGCCGGAACCGTCGCCGAAGGCGAGCAGCACCGGCAGGGCGTGGTCGGCGTCGTACTCCAGCACCGGCACCCGCCACGACGCGAGGCCGATCCGGCCACGGCCGGGCGCGGCCGGCTCGGTCCGGACCAGCTCCGCCGAGTCGGCGGGTGCGCCGGCCCGGGTGGGCAGGGCGAGCAGGGCGGTACCGGTGGTCGCCTTCGCGGCGAGTTCGCCGAGCGTGCCGGCCAGCCCGGAATATCCGGCCGCGAACGGGTGCGGCCGGTGCCGGGGCGGGCGGCCTGGCCGGCGCGGCGGCCGGGCGGGCAGCGTGGAGTCCTCCCCCCACACCGCGAGCCGACCACCGGCCAGCCACACGGCGTGGACGACCAGCACGCAGAGGTCCCTTCTCGGCCATCGGGTCAGCGGGCGGATCCCTTTGTAGCACCCCGTCCGGCACCGTCGCCGGGCGCGCGCCGGGTCCGGCTGGCGGTCCACGCCGTAGAGCGGGCCCCGCCTCCGGCGGCGCGGCGGATGACGGGCCTTCGCAGACGGCCGAACGGGAACTCCTGGAGCGGGCGACCACGGGGACCAGTTCCCCCGGCCTCATTTCCGCAGGCCGTGCGTGATCCATCCCGGCAGGGCGAATATCCGGGACCGACCGGACCCATGATTATTGGCGATTTTCGGCCATTCCCCAGTCACGAATCGAACAGTTCCGCCCCGGCAGCCGTACTAACGGAGAAGATGACGACAGGCATGGATGCGTCGGCATCACGAGGCGAGGCGGTGACCATGGACTTCCCGATCGTGAAGCGCGCCACGCCAGGGCGCTACCTGCTCCGCGGGCTGCTCTCCTGCGGACCCTGCGACGAACTGGTGATCCCGTCCTTCTCGTCGAGCGGGCGCCGCTACTACGGGTGCCCCCGACGGCAGTGCCCCCGCCCCTGGATACCGGCGGAGCAGACCGAGCAGGCCGTCTGGGCACACGTCGCGGCGACGTACGGGGAGGCGGCCCGGGACGTGCCGCAGGACCAGCGGCAGGCGCTGCTGGCCGCCGTACTGGCCCGGGTCAGCATCGGGGTGCGGGTCGCCGACCTGCACTACCACTGGCGGTGAGCCCCGGTGCCGGCGATCCGCTGCGCCGGGTGCCGCACCGGCGGCAGGATGACCACATGGAGGGCAGCACCGAGATCCCGCTGGTCGGTGGCGCGGCCGACGGCGGCACCGTGGCCGTCGAACTCGACGTGCACGGCCGTCCACCGCTCACCCACCACCACGTGGTCGACGGCGGACTCGCCCGGGCCGAGATCTACGAACTGGAGGCGGTACCCGGGGAGGGACAGCCCTGGCTCTACCGGTGGCGTGGACCGGCCCCCTCCTGAGGGTGAGGCCGGTCCCGTTCCCCCCGGCCCGGGAGCCGGTTACCTGCCCCGGAAACCGGAGCCGGTCACTTGCCCCGGAAGACCCGGACCGTGGCGACGCCGCCCAGGGCCAGCGCGCCGAGGAGTACCGCCCAGATGACGGTCGTGTTCAGGCCGGTGCCGAACTCCGCGTTCGCCTTGGCGTTGGCGGCCAGCGACTGGTCCTGCGGCGCGGGCACCACCACCGGGGGAAGTTCGGCGTAGCGCACCAGGCCGGTGCTCTCCAGCAGGCTCATGTGGGTCTGCACGAAGCCGTTGGCCTGCTCGGCGAGCGTGCGTACGGTCTCGTTCCGGGTACCGGCCCGGACCGCACCGATGACCGGGAAGATCGCGCCGTGCGCCGCCCGCAGCCGGTCCACGAAGATCCGGTCGAACCGCGCCCCGGACGCGTTCGTCATCTCGGTGATCCAGCCCTTCTGCTGAGCCGTCGGCTCACTGGGCAACTGGACGCCGAGCTTGTTCGCCGCCTCGACGGTGAGCTGGTCCAGTTCGACGTGCTGCTTGGCGATCTCGGCGCCGATCTCCCGGACCCGGGCGCTGTCACCCTTCTCGGCCGCCATCTGGCCGGCCGGCATCTCCCAGAGCCCGGCCAGCCGTACCCCGCTGAGCAGTGCCATGTCGGCGGCGCCGAGCTGGGTCGGCCCGGCCGGTGCGGCGATCGCCGCCCCCGGCAGCACGAGCAGTCCGACTACCAGGCCAGCCAGCAGAACAGCCGTCGGGCGCATTGCCTTTACCGCAGATCGGGCCGTGGCCACGTACTCAACCTCCCAGAAAGCGGCGCCAGAGTGGCAAATGGAGTTGTCGGCCAGGACGGTATTGCGATGCGCGCTTACGAGTCAATCTCGGACGCCCGAGCAGAGCGAAGCTTAGGCCACATTTAAAGGAAACCTATACCGGCGGGTAGCGACGACCCGACGAGCAGGGCGGCGGGTGGCGGGGAGATCACCCTCGGCGACCGACCGGTGGCCGGTGTCGACGACGGTCGAGACTTCGGGTGAGGTGTACGAAAATCGGTGGGCGCGGCAGGTTTCGAACCTGCGACCCCTCGCTTGTAAGGCGAGTGCTCTCCCACTGAGCTACGCGCCCGGAGTGCCTCTGCGGCCTACCGGCGGCGGCAAGCTTACCCTGCCACCCCGGTACCCGCTCCACCCAGTTCGCCGGCCCGCCCGGAGGGCGGCGGCGCTCCGGTCAGGCTGCGGTACCGGACTCAGGCCAGTGCAGCGGCCAGGGCCTTGCGCCAGCCGGCCTGGTCGCGCGGCTCACCGGGGCCGTTGCACTCGGCGAAGCGCACCGTACCGGCCTTGTCGATCACGAAGGTGCCCCGGTCGGCGAAGCCGGCGGCGTCGTTGAAGACGCCGTACGCCCGAGCCACCGCGCCGTGCGGCCAGAAGTCGGCCAGCATCGGGAACTGGTAGCCCTCCCGGTCCGCCCAGACCTTGTGCGCGTAGACCGAGTCGACGCTGACCGTCAGCACCTGAACGTCGTCGTTCTGGTATTCGTGGAGGTTGTCCCGCAGCTCGGCCAGCTCACCCTGACAGGTGCCGGTGAAGGCCAGCGGATAGAAGACGAGCAGCACCACCCGCCGGCCCCGCAGCTCGGCCAGGCTCACCTGCTGGTTGTTCTGGTCCTTCAGCACGAAGTCCGGCGCCTGGGCACCGACGTCGATCGGCATGTGGTCCTCCCTGGTCGTGGGGCAGCGACCGGCTGACCACGCGGGTCGGCCGGTACGTCCGGCACGGTGCCACCGGGAGCACCGTCCGGGGTGGGTCTCGCCACGAGCACCGTCCGGGGTCAGACGGCGCCCGTGCCGCTCCTCCGGGCTACTTCTTCGCCTTGGCACCACGGCGCAGGACCAGGCGCGCTCCGCTCCAGTCCTTGCCCGCGTTCACGGTCGACGTCTGCTGGAGGCCGGCGGTGACCGCCGTCTCGCTGATCTCGCTCGGCTCGACGTGGCCGTCCCGCCCCGCCTTGGGGGTCAGCAGCCACACCACACCGTTGTCAGCCAGCGGGCCGAGGGCGTCGACGAGCATCTCGAACAGGTCACCGTCGCCGTCCCGATACCAGAGCAGCACCGAGTCCACCACCTCGTCGGTGTCCTCGTCTACCAGCTCTCCGCAGCGATCGGTCAGGGCGTCCCGGAGATCCTGGTCGACGTCGTCGTCGTACCCCATCTCCATGACGACCATCCCCGGCTCGATGCCGAACCGGTCCGCCAGGCTCCGTACGCCGTCGGCGGCCTGACCAGCGGTCGCGCTCACTGTCACGTGCCTCCTCATCTCCACTGCCAGCGGCATCCGTGCGACGCCGATGACGCAAAGTCCACACAGTTGTCCGGTCGCGCGCAAGTGGCGCACCGGGTCGAAGGGAATTTACCGTGCCAGCAGCGTTCGGGCACCCTGGGTAATGGCCTCTTCGGAGACCAGTACGTGACGGGCAGCCGGACCTAACGGGACGAACGTGTCGATAGAAGCAACTCTACGGGCAGAACCGACAAAACCGGCATCGACCAGCGCCGCCACCACACCCTCGCCGACCCCGCCGGACCGGCGTGTCTCGTCCACGACCAGCACCCGGCCGGTGGCCTGGGCCTCCCGGATGATGTCCGCGACCGGCAGCGGAGCCAACCAGCGCAGGTCCAGCACCCGGACGCCGACATCCTCCTCGGCCAGCTTCGCGGCGGCCCGCAGCGACATGCGAACACCATTACCGAACGTGATGATCGTGACGTCCTCGGCCGAGCCGACGCCGTACACCCGGCCCCGGCCGATCGGCACGTGGCTGGCCGTCCAGCCGCCCGGACCGAGGTACGGGGCGAGCCACTCCCCGTCGCCGTCGGCGTGCAGATCGCGGGTGTGGTAGAGCGCGATCGGCTCCAGGAAGACGCAGACACTGCCGTCGACCGCCGCGCTGGCCAGGCACGAGCGCAGCATCGGGGCGGCGTCGTCGGCCCGGGACGGCACCGCGAGCACCAGCCCCGGAACGTCCCGGAGTACGGCCAGCGAGTTGTCGTTGTGGAAGTGCCCACCGAACCCGTCCTGGTAGGCGAGCCCGGCGATCCGCACCACCATGGGGTTGCGGTAGGCGCCCCGGGAGAAGTACTGCATGGTCGCCGCCTCGCCCCGCAACTGGTCCTCGGCGTTGTGCAGGTACGCCAGGTACTGGATCTCGGGCACCGGCAGCATCCCGCTCAGCCCGGCACCGAGCCCGAGCCCGAGGATCGACGTCTCGTCCAGCAGCGTGTCGAAGACCCGGGGCGCGCCGAACCGCTCCCGCAGGCCCTTGGTGACCCCGTACACCCCGCCCTTGACCGCCACGTCCTCGCCGAAGACGGTCATGCCCGGATAGTCGAGCAGGCCGTCGGCGAGCGCCGCGTTGATGGTCTGGGCCAGGGTGAGCGGGCCGGCCTGCTCCGGCAGCTTGCCGTCGAAGGCGGCGCCACGGGCGGCCGCACCCGGCCCGGCGGCCCGCCCGGCGGCGTCGGTGATCGCCCGGGCGACCCGGACCGGCCGCCGGGGTGCCAGCGGCGCCACGATGTCCGCCGCGCTTTCCAGCTTGCGCTCGCCGAGCACCTCCTCGGCGACCTTGCGGACCTGCCAGCCGACCTCGTCGTAGCGGGCGATCAGCTCCTCCGGGGTGGCCAGGCCGGCCTCGGCGAGCAGCCGGGCGGTGGCCACCACCGGATCCCGTTCCACGTCCCGGGCAATCTCGGCGGCGCTCCGGTACGCGATCTCGGCGTCCGCACCGGCGTGCCCCATCAGCCGCACCGTGGACAGGTGCAGTACGGCCGGCCGGCGGTGCCGGCGCACCCAGGCGGCCGCCTCGACCGCCACGTCGTACGTCTCGACCAGGTCGCAGCCGTCCGCCGAGAAGTACCGGATCCCCGGTTTGGCCCGCAGCGCCTGCGCGACCCAGCCGTCCGGCGACCTGACACTGATCCCGAGCCCGTTGTCCTCGCAGACGAAGAGCACCGGGATGCGCAGCCCGGTGTGGTCGCACCAGCCGGCGGTGTTGAACGCGGCGACGGCGGTGGCGTGGTTCACCGAGGCGTCGCCGAACGAGCAGACCACGATCGCGTCGGCCGGCCAGGCCGGATCGGTCTCGCCGCGCTGCCGGGGCGCGCCGCCGGCCGCCCGCCGGCCGACCGGCCGGCCCCGACCGTCACCGAGCCGGCGCAGCCGTTCGATGGCGAAGCCGATCCCGACCGCCCGGGGCAGGTGCGAGGCGATGGTCGAGGTGGTCGGCACGACGGCGACGGAGGCGTTGCCGAAGACCTTGTGCCGGCCACCGGCGACCGGCTCGTCGGCGGAGGCCACCACCCCGCGCAGCACGTCCCGGGCGGCCTCCAGGACCGCCTCCGGCGCGCCGGCCCCGTCGTCGGCGTCGTCGTCCCGGTCGCCGGAGTTCCCGTTGCCGTCCTGACCGCGCATCGCCTCGGCCACCCGTTCGGCGCTTCCGACCCGGTGCGCCGGGCCGTCGGCCTGCTCGGCCCGCGCGGCGGAGCCCTCCGCCTCGGCCTGGGCGACCCGGGCGCAGTAGAAGGCGCCGGACCGGTAGTGCAGCAGGGCCGGATCGGTGTGCCGGACCGCGAGCGCCACCGCCGCGTTCCCCTCGTGCCCGGAGGAGCCGATGGTGTAGAACCCCTCGCCGAAGCTGCGCAGCCAGCGCGCCGCGAGATCAAGATGCCGGCTGACCAGTTGGGCGTCGAACAGCTCCAGGGCCGTCCGGCCGTCGAGCGTGCCGCCGTCCCGGACCGGCTCGGCAGCCGTGCGCCCGGTCGCCGACACCTCGATGGCGCCGACCGCCTCCCGGAACCGTTCGTCGAGATCTTGGGGGGTGGTCACGTCCGACAGCATTACCGACGCCGGCCACCCCTGACCACTCAGACACGTCACAACCGCCCGTGGCGTCCGCGACCCTCCGTGAGGGACCGCTCGGGCGCGCCGGGGCGGGGACGGCCCGAACCGGGCAAGCTGCCCCTCTCCTCCACGTACTGTTCGACGGGGCGTTATCGGGACGATCGGCCCGATGAACCGGTGATCGCCAGGCTGCTCGGAGCCTGTCCACCGGATCTTGGGAGATCTCGATGGCTCTGTCCCGCCGTACCCTCCTACTCACCGGCGCCGCGGTCGGGGCCGCCGGCGCGGTGACCGGCCTGCCCGCCGCGTCCGCCGCCGCCGCCCGGCCGCTGGCCGCCGACCCCTTCACCCTCGGTGTCGCCTCCGGCGACCCTGACTCCGACGGCTTCGTGCTCTGGACCCGGCTCGCGCCGACCCCGCTGGCCGAGGACGGCCTCGGCGGCATGCCGAACCGGGCCGTCCCGGTCCGCTGGGAACTCGCCGCCGACGAGCGGTTCCGGCACGTGGTACGCCGGGGCACGGCGGTGGCCCGCCCACAGTCCGGGCACAGCGTGCACGTCGAGCTGCACGGGTTGCAGCCGGGACGCGAGTACTTCTACCGGTTCCACGCCGAGCGGCACACCTCGCCGACCGGCCGGACCCGTACCGCTCCGGCGCCCTGGGCCCGGGGCGGCGCCCTGACCATGGCCTTCGCCTCCTGCTCGCAGTTCGAGCACGGCTACTTCACCGCCTACCGGCGGCTCGCCGAGGAGCAGCCGGACCTGGTCCTGCACCTCGGCGACTACCAGTACGAGTACGCGTTGGGGTCGTACACCATCCCGGGCGGCAACCCGCGCGACCACGAGGGGCCGGAGACGGTCACGCTGGCGAACTACCGGCAGCGGCACGCACAGTACAAGTCCGACCCCGACCTGCGGGCCGCGCACCAGGTCGCGCCCTGGGTGGTGGTCTGGGACGACCACGAACTGGACAACAACTGGGCCGACGAGGTCTACGAGAAGCCCGAGATCCCGCAGCCGGACTTCCTGGCCCGCCGGGCGGCGGCGTTCCAGGCGTACTACGAGAACATGCCGCTGCGCCGCACCTCGATCCCGAACGGCATCGACATGCAGCTCTACCGGCGGATCCGCTGGGGCCGGCTGGCCAACTTCCACATGCTCGACACCCGGCAGTACCGGGACGACCAGGCCTGCGGCGACGGCACGAAGGACTGCCCGGCCGCACTCGACCCGGCCCGCTCGATCACCGGCGCCGCGCAGGAGCGCTGGCTGATCGACGGGTTCCGCCGCTCCGACGCACGCTGGGACGTCCTCGGCCAGCAGGTCTTCTTCGGCCAGCGGGACACCGACGCCGGCCCGGCCAGGTTCACCTCGATGGACAGCTGGGACGGGTACGTCGGCTCCCGGGACCGGATCACCCGGGGCTGGGTGGAGGCGAAGGTCCGCAACACGATCGTGCTGACCGGCGACGTGCACGCGCACTGGGCCACCGACCTCAAGCTCGACTACGACGACCCGACCTCCCGGACCGTCGGCGCCGAGCTGGTCTGCTCGTCGATCACCTCGGGCGGCGACGGCGCCGACTCGGTGACCGGCAGCCACCCGTACTTCCCGCACAATCCGCACCTGCGGTTCCACAACAACCAGCGGGGCTACGTGCTGACCCGGTTCACCGAGCGGGAGATGCGGGCCGACTTCAAGGTGTTGCCGCAGGTCAGGACGCCGGGCGCGGAGGCGTACACCCGGGCGTCGTTCGTGGTCGAGGACCGTGTGCCGGGGCTGCACCAGACGTACGACCGGCCGGTCGACCCGGCCACCGCCACCGCCCGGTCCCTGGTCGACCAGGCGGCGGAGACCGCGGCCCGGGAGAACCTGCGGCCCTGACCGACCACGCACGGCGTCGATCCGGCAATCCCGCGGGTCGACCCCCTGGCCGGCCCGGTTCGCCGTCCGGGCCGGCCAGGACCGCCCACCGCTGCCCTATTCGCGCCAGCCGAGCAGTTCGACCCCCTTCGCCAGTTCCACCCGCAGCCCGGTGACGATCTCCCGGGAGCCGCCCGGCGGCAGCTCGACCCGCCAGATCAGCTCGCCGAGCGCGGCCCGCTCGTCCGGCGGCGGGTCGAGGCGCAGCTCGCGGACCGTGATCCCGTCGCTCTGCGAGACCGGGAGCTGGTCGCGCACCGTCAACCGAGCCGGCCGGGGCGTGTGGTTGGCCAGGGTGATCCGGTACTCGACCTCCCGCCGCCGGGTCGAACCCAGGGTGGCCTTCGTGTCGCTGCGCCGCACCAGCTCCCGCTTCACCCGGATCCGGTCGTCGAGCCCGAGCGCCACCTCGACCTCCTCCCCCGGCGCCCAGGTCGGCAGCGTGGTACCGCCGACGAAGTCCCCGCCGTGGAAGACCGACGCGGGCCCGGGCAGCAGGGTGTGTTCGGAGCCGTTGACGGCGGTGGCCCGCAGGTGTACTCCGGGGGCACGCACCGGCGCGGTGACGTGGTCGAGCCGGGCCGGCAGCTCCAGTACGGCGACGACGGCCCGGTGCGCGCCCCCGTCCGCGGGTACGGCCACCGGGCGGGCCGGCCGGTAGGTGGCGGCCAGCGCGCCCTGGCTGAGAGTGGCGCCGGACTGTGCCACCGGCGCGGGCGGGCGGGGTGCGGCGCCGAACGGCTGGGCCTTGCCGGCGGCGCCCGGTGCCGGCATCGCGGCCGGGGAGAGCGGCCCGCCGGCCGTCCTGGCCCGGACCGGCCCGCCGCCCCGGCTGCCCTCCTGTTCCATCCAGACCACCGGCTCCGCCTGGCGGAGATACCACGGCTCCAGCTCCGGCAGCTCGGTGCCGGTCGCCGGGCGGGCGGTGGAGAGCAGCAGTTCACACTCGGGCCAGTCCTCCCCGGTGCGCTGGCTGACCAGCCCGAACCAGGTGAGGGTCAGGGTTTCCTCGACCAGCCGCAGGTCGTACGAGGAGGTCCAGCCGGCGCCCTCCACCACGTACGACAGCTCGAGTTGGACCTCGGCGGGCCGCTCCGGTGCGGTCGGCTCGGCGTCGCCGTCCGGCTCGATCCGCAGGCTCACCTCGGCGGCCAGCCGGTCCGGTGACCGCCGGCCGGAGAGCGCCGCGATCTCGCGCTCGACGGCGGCCAGCCGCTCCCGGGCCTCCTCCTGGCGACGGGCCAGTTCCCGCCGCCGGGCCTGGCTGGCGGCGGTCTGCTCGGCCACCGAGTCGGTGAAACCGGCGACGTCGCCCGGGGTGGCGTCCCCCGCGGCCAGGGCCCGGGCGTAGCTGGCACCGGCCCGCTGGGTGAGCAGCGTCAGGAAGTCGGCGCGCTGCTGCTCGACGGCTTCGGCGTCGGCCAGCCCGGCCAGCTCGGCGGTGATGTCCCGACGCCGCTGCGCCAGTTCGGCGGCGGTCCCCTCGGTGGCCCGGGGCAGCACCTCGGTCGCCACGTCCACCCCGAGTACGGTCGCCGGGCCGCGTCCACCGACCCGCAGCGAGTCGCGGAGCAGGCCGAGCGGCAGTGGTCCGATCCGGACCCGGTGCTCCCCGGGCGGAAGCTGGAGATCGGTCCGGCGGGTCACCCGGGCCCGGTCCGGATAGACCGTCACGGCGACGATCGGCGCGTCGATTCGGGATGGGGTCATCGCGCGAGGCTACCGATCCGCCGCCACACCGGGCTGTCCCGAAGCCTCCTCCGGTCCGGGAGGGAAACCGGTCAGCCCGGCAGGAAGGAGAACCGGACCTGGCGGGTGGCGTTGTCGCCGTTCGGGTCGACGAGGCAGATCGACTGCCAGGTGCCGAGCGCGAGCCGGCCGTCCAGCACCGGCAGGGTGGCGTACGGCGGCAGGAAGGCGGGCAGGACGTGGTCCCGGCCGTGCCCCGGCGAGCCGTGCCGGTGCCGCCAGCGGTCGTCGGTGGGGAGGAGTTCGTCCAGCGCGGTCAGCAGGTCGTCGTCGGAACCGGCCCCGGTCTCGATGATCGCCAGGCCGGCGGTGGCGTGCGGCACGAAGACGTGCAGCAGCCCGTCGCCCCGGCCGGCGAGGAACTGCTCGGCCTCCCGGGTGATGTCCCGGACCACCGGCCGGGAACCGGTCCGAATGGTGATCACCTCACTCTGCATTCCCCCAGTCTCCCCGACCCGTCGGCGCCAGGTCGGGGCGGTCCGCTTTCCGCCGCCGCGCGCGGTCCTGGAATTCCTGAGGTGAAAACGACCTGTTGCCGGAAAGTTACCGGCTGGTACCTGTGTCGCGCGTCGCCTCTGCCGGGTCTAGAGGTGACGGAGCCAGGCATGAGGGGGCAGGATGGCGCTAGAGACCTATCCCACACACAACCTAGGGAACGCCTGTGGCCACGGAACGCAAGCGCCCGGTGATCAGCGACGGCCTACCGAGCCAGCTTCCGGACATCGACCCCGAAGAAACCAGCGAGTGGGTCGAGTCGCTTGACGGTGTCATTGACGAGCGCGGCGCCAAACGCGCCCGCTACGTCATGCTGCGCCTGCTGGAGCGGGCCAGGGAGCGCCAGGTCGGGGTGCCGCCCCTGACCACCACCGACTACATCAACACCATCCCGCCGGAGCAGGAACCCTGGTTCCCGGGGGACGAGCACATCGAGCGGCGGATCCGGGCGTACATCCGGTGGAACGCCGCCATGCTGGTGCACCGGGCGCAGCGGCCGGAGATCGGCGTGGGCGGGCACATCTCCACCTACGCCAGCTCGGCGTCGCTCTACGAGGTCGGGTTCAACCACTTCTTCCGGGGCAAGAACCACCCGGGTGGCGGTGACCAGATCTTCTACCAGGGCCACGGCTCCCCCGGGATGTACGCGCGGGCGTTCATGGAGGGGCGGCTGACCGAGGACCAGCTCGACGGCTTCCGGCAGGAGCTGTCGCACCCGGGCGGCGGGCTGCCGTCGTACCCGCACCCTCGGCTGATGCCGGACTTCTGGGAGTTCCCCACCGTCTCGATGGGGCTCGGCGGGATCAACGCGATCTACCAGGCCCGGTTCAACCGCTACCTGCAGCACCGGGGCATCAAGGACACCTCCCAGCAGCACGTCTGGGCGTTCCTCGGTGACGGCGAGATGGACGAGGTGGAGTCGCTCGGCGCGATCGGCGCGGCCGCCCGCGAGGAGCTGGACAACCTCACCTTCGTGATCAACTGCAACCTCCAGCGGCTGGACGGGCCGGTGCGGGGCAACGGCAAGGTGATCCAGGAGCTGGAGGCGTTCTTCCGGGGCGCCGGCTGGAACGTGATCAAGGTGGTCTGGGGCCGCGAGTGGGACCCGCTGCTCGCCGCGGACACCGACGGCGCGCTGGTCAACCTGATGAACACCACGCCGGACGGCGACTACCAGACCTACAAGGCGGAGTCCGGGGCGTACGTCCGGGAGCACTTCTTCGGCCGTGACCCGCGCACCCGCAAGATGGTCGAGGGGCTCTCCGACGACGAGATCTGGAACCTCAAGCGGGGCGGGCACGACTACCGCAAGCTCTACGCGGCGTACAAGGCGGCGGTCGAGCACACCGGCCAGCCGACGGTGATCCTGGCGAAGACGATCAAGGGCTGGACGCTGGGGTCGAGCTTCGAGGGCCGCAACGCCACGCACCAGATGAAGAAGCTCACCCTGGACGACCTGAAGAGCTTCCGCGACCGCCTCTACCTGGACATCCCCGACTCGGCGCTGGAGACCAACCCCTACCTGCCGCCGTACTACCACCCGGGCGAGAAGTCCGAGGAGATGGAATACCTGCGCGAGCGGCGGCAGCAGCTCGGCGGCTACCTGCCGAGCCGGCGCACCGAGTGGGTGCCGCTGCCGGTGCCGGGCAGCGAGCGCTTCGGCGACGTCAAGAAGGGCTCCGGCAAGCAGAAGATCGCCACCACGATGGCCTTCGTCCGGCTGCTCAAGGACGTGATGAAGGACCGGGAGTTCGGCAAGCGGTTCGTGCCGATCATCCCGGACGAGGCGCGGACCTTCGGGATGGACTCGCTCTTCCCGACCCAGAAGATCTACTCGCCGCACGGGCAGAAGTACACCTCGGTCGACCGGGAGCTGTTCCTGTCGTACAAGGAGTCCGTCACCGGGCAGATCCTGCACGAGGGGATCAACGAGGCGGGTTCGGTGGCCTCGTTCACCGCCGCCGGTTCGTCGTACGCCACGCACGGCGAGCCGATGATCCCGCTGTACATCTTCTACTCGATGTTCGGCTTCCAGCGCACCGGTGACGCGTTCTGGGCGGCGGCCGACCAGATGGCCCGGGGCTTCGTCCTCGGCGCCACCGCCGGCCGGACCACGCTCAACGGTGAGGGCCTGCAACACGAGGACGGGCACTCGCACCTGATCGCCGCGACCAACCCGGCCGTGGTGGCGTACGATCCGGCGTTCGCGTTCGAGATCGCGCACATCTTCGAGAACGGCCTGCACCGGATGTTCGGCGAGCAGCCGGAGAACATCTTCTACTACCTGACCGTCTACAACGAGCCGATCCTCCAGCCGGTCGAGCCGGAGAACGTGGACGTGGAGGGGCTGCTCAAGGGGATCTACCGGTACTCGCCGGCCGGCTCGGTCGACGGGCAGGACGGCGGCGACGCGCCCCGGGCCAACATCCTCGCCTCCGGCACGGGCATGCAGTGGGCGCTCAAGGCCCAGAACCTGCTGGCCCAGGACTGGGGGGTGGCCGCCGACGTCTGGTCGGTCACCTCCTGGACGGAGCTGCGCCGGGACGCGGTGGAGTGCGAGGAGTACAACCTCCTGCACCCGGGTGACGAGCCGCGGGTGCCGTACGTCCAGCGCAAGCTGGCCGACGCCGACGGACCGGTGGTGGCGGTCAGCGACTGGATGCGGGCGGTACCGGACCTGATCTCGCGGTGGATCCCCGGCGACTACACCTCGCTCGGCACCGACGGCTTCGGGCTCTCGGACACCCGGCACGCGCTGCGCCGGCACTTCCACGTGGACGCCGAGTCGGTGACCGTGGCGACGCTGCGCCAGTTGGCGCGGCGCGGCGTGGTGCCGGCCTCGGTGCCGGCCGAGGCCGCGAAGAAGTACGCGATCGACGACATCGCGGCGGCCCCGGTGGGCGAGACCGGCGGGGACTCCTGACGGTTCCGTACTGATCGGCAGCCTTGGGGGGCGGGACGTCGCGACGGCGACGGCCCGCCCCTCAGCCGACGGTGGCCAGCCCGGTGAGCCGGGCCAGCGAGCCCTCCAGGTCGGCACCGACCCGACGCATTCCCCAGCGCAGCAGCGCCCCGCTGACCGGGCCGGCGGGCCAGCGGACCATGATCAGGCGTACCGAGGTGCCGTCCTCCTCGGGTGCGAGTTCGACGTAGACCTCGGTGCGGGCCTCGGCCCGGGCACCCGAGCCTTCGGCCCGTTCGCGCCAGGCGATCAGGGTCGGCTCCTGGTACGCGATCACCTCGGCGTCCAGCGCCCGCCCGTCCGCGTGCACCCGCTGGCGGCGGCCGATGCCCTCCCCGGAGAGCACCTCCGCCTGTCGTACCCCGGCGAGCCAGCCCGGCAGGTGTTCGGCCCGCTGAACGAGGTCCCACACCGCCTCGATCGGTGCGGACACCCGCGTGCTGCGTTCGATGAGCATCATCCTCAGTCGCCTCCATTGCGGACAACCCGTGACCATTGGCAGCTTATTCACGATTACGGACGAAAACGGACGATTAGCCATCGACACGCCGGGGGAAACTACCGCCGTGGAATTCGCCGGCCCGGAGCGGCCGCGGAACCGGACGACGGAAACCTGGTGGCGGGCCGCCCGGGGAGCGTGCGTAGGCTGGAGGTCGTGACGGTACGCGTACGCTTTGCCCCCTCCCCGACTGGAATGTTCCACGTCGGAGGTGCCCGCTCGGCCCTACAGAACTGGATCTTCGCGAAGCAGCAGGGCGGCGTCTTCGTGCTGCGCGTCGAGGACACCGACGCGGCCCGCAACCGGCCGGAATGGATCGAGGGCATCCTCTCCGCGCTGGACTGGATCGGGATCGCCCGGGGCAGCTACGAGGGACCGTACTTCCAGTCCGCGAACGCGGGCGAGCACCGCGACGCCGCGACCCGGCTGCACCGCGCCGGCCGGGCGTACTACTGCGACTGCACCCGGGAGGCGATCCAGGCCCGCACCGGCTCGCAGTACCAGGGCTACGACGGCTTCTGCCGCGACCGCGGCCTCGAACCGGCACCGGGACGCGCCCTGCGCTTCCGCACCCCCGACGAGGGCGAGACGGTGGTCGTCGACCTGATCCGCGGCGAACCGACCTTCGAGAACAAGCTGATCGAGGACTTCGTGATCGCCCGGGGCGACGGCTCGCCGGTCTTCCTGCTGGCCAACGTCGTGGACGACCTCAGCATGGGCATCACACACGTGATCCGGGCCGAGGAGCACCTGCCGAACACGCCCAAGCAGCAGCTCCTCTGGGACGCGCTCGGGGTCAAGCCGCCGATCTGGGCCCACGTGCCGGTGGTGGTCAACGAGAAGCGGCAGAAGCTCTCCAAGCGGCGCGACAAGGTGGCCCTGGAGGCGTACCGGGACGAGGGCTACCTCGCCGACGCGATGCGCAACTACCTGATGCTGCTCGGCTGGGCGCCCTCCGGCGACCGGGAGATCGTGCCGTGGTCGGTGATCGAGTCCGAGTTCCGGCTCGCCGAGGTGAACCCGTCACCGGCCTTCTTCGACGAGAAGAAGCTGCGGGCCTTCAACGGCGAATACATCCGGGCGCTGTCGGTGGACGAGTTCGTCGCGGCCTGCCAGCCGTGGCTGACCGGTACCGGCACCATCGCTCCGCCGCCCTGGCAGCCGGCCGAGTTCGACCCGGCCGCGTTCGCCGCGGTGGCGCCGCTGGCACAGACCCGGATCGCCGTACTCAGCGAGATCGTGCCGAACGTCGACTTCCTCTTCCTCGACTCGCCGCTGATCGACGAGGCGGCTTGGGCGAAGGCCATGAAGGAGGGTTCCGCCGAGCTGCTGGACGAGACGATCGCCGCCTTCGAGGCCCTGCCGGAGTGGGCGGCGGAGCCGCTGAAGGCGACCCTGGAGGAGGTCGGCGCCCGCCGGGGACTGAAGCTCGGCAAGGCGCAGGCACCGGTCCGGGTGGCCGTGACGGGGCGCAGCGTCGGGCTGCCGCTCTTCGAGTCGCTGGCCGTACTCGGCCGCGAGCGTAGCCTCACCCGGCTCCGCGCGGCCCGGCTCCGACTGGTCTGACCGGCCCTCCGGCTGGTCTGACCGACGCAGGTCTCAGTTCGCCGAGCCCGGGCGTCCCGGACGCCGGCGGCGGAGCAGCACCGCGCCGGCCAGCGCGGCCAGCGCCAGTACGGCACCGGCGAGCCAGGGCCACCACCCGGGACCCGACGAGTCGGCGGCCGGGGTCAGCGGCCCGGCCTCGGCCGGCGACGGCGGCGCGGCCGGTGCGGAACTGGCCGGAGGGGTCGCGGTGGGCACGGCTGCCGAGGGCGAGGCGGTCGGGGTGGCGCCCACGGTGAGGGTGAACCGGACCTCACCCTTGACCGGGTGCCCGTCGCCGGAGGCGACCTGGTAGCGGACGATGTAGAGCCCGGCGGCCCCCGGCCGGACCGGCACGGCCACCCGGGGGCCGGAGAAGGCCGGCTTTCCCGCCGCCGCGTCGACGTTGTCCGGGCCGGTCACCGTGACCCTCGTGGTGGTGGGATCGAGTTTGTTCAGGAAGGTCAGCCGTACGGTGGCCGGCGCCTTGCCGAGCCGGGCTCCGTTACGGGGATCGCTGCTGGTCAGCGAGTTGTGCGCGGCGGCGGGACCGGCCGGCAGCAGTACGCTGAGCGCCACCACCACGACGCTCAGCACCAGTGTCCCGACACGGGTGACCCGGGCCCCCATGATCGCCTCCATCCCGCTACGATTTCGCACAACTGATCATTGGCTCGTCACTTAGTCGACCCTAGATCGCAGATAGTTCCAAATAACCGCTCGTCCAGGTGCAACCGAGCGGCGTTCTGCGGAGTCTTTGTAGTGAGTACGACAGGTCCATCCCGGACAGTGTCGTGCACGCCACCGACCAACCAGCGCGTGACCTGCATCATGGCCACCATCGAGACGGGGCGAGGAGGTCGGCGATGGCCGGAGGGGTGAGTCGTCGACTTGTCGGCGTGGCCACGTTGTTGATCGCGGCGGCGAGTTGGCTCGGAATCGCGGGCGCCGCCCAGGCGAAGCCGGCCAGACCGACGTCGGTGGTGATCACCGGCAAGGACCTGTCGACCCCGGTGACCATCCGGGCCCAGGGCAAGCCCGAACTCTTCGCCGCGCTCCTCGACCAGGTGGGCTTCCTGAAGACGGGCCCCGGCAACACCGGTGGGCTGAAGGCCGCCGACCTGGGTCCGAAATACACCATGGTGGTGCACGTCGGCGACGCCGCGCAGCAGTCGTACGACCTCTACCCGCTGGCCAAGGGCGGGCCCCGGGTGTACCGGCCCGCCCGGCAGCCGGACAAGAGCCGCCCCGGCGCGGCCTGGTTCTTCGGCCGGCTGACCATGGCGGAGGCCCTCCTGGCGGCCGGTGCGCCACTGCCCGAACAGAACGTCACCAGCCTGCACGGTGGCGGCATCGGCGGCGGCGAGCGGGTGATCCCCGACGACGCGATCGGCACCGGCAAGGACGTCGACCGGCTGCTCGGCGAGCTGCGGCAGCTGATGCTGCTCAACGGCGCCGTGCTGCTCGCCATCACGCTGGGGCTCGCCGGCATCGCGCTGCTGGTCCGGCGCCGCACCCGCTGACCCGAGCGGCCGGCGGCCCGGGCACTTCCCCGCACGGGGTCTCAGCGACAGCAGCGGCAGGGTCCAGCGGCAGCGGCAGCGGGGTTCAGCACCAGCGGCGTGGCGGGCGGTCACGCCGGACGGAGCGCCGCGACGGGCGTACGGCCCCGTGCCGGTGCGCCCCGGCCCAGCCCGGCAGATCGGTCTGACAGCCCGGCGTACGCCGGCTCGCCGGCTCGGGCGACGTGCCCGGTGCCCCGTCCGGCTCACCCGGCCCGGTGGTGGCAGCAGCCGGCCGGCCCTGGTCGTCGCCGTCGGGCCGGGCTTGGTCGTCGCCGTCGGGCCGGGCTTGGTCGTCGCCGTCCGGCTCGCCGGGGCGGGGCCGGGGAACCAGCCTCGACCGGTCGCCCAGCCGACCGGGGTCGGTCGGGGCGCGCTCCGAGCCACCGGCGTCGGAAGCCAGCACGGCGCCCTCCCCCGGCTGGCCCGGCCGCGCCATCCCGACCTGCTCGTCCGCTGCCGCCGCTCCGGCCGGACGCGCTCCGGTCCGCGCCGCCGCCGGGCGGGCCGCACCGGGCGGGTCGACCGGCTCGGCGCCCGACAGCCGATCGACCGGCTCGGCACCCGGCCGGTTGGGCGTCGCGTCGAGCGGGCTCGCCGGCAGCCCCGCACTGGCACCACAGACCCAGCGGAACCGGCCGACCGGGCCGAGCGGGGGCAGCGGCCCACGATCGCCAAGCAGCGAGTCCTGCTCGTCCTCCGAACAGCCACGCTCGGCGTCATGCGCCATCCAGGCCTCCTCACACACTCGCCGCCGGGTGGGCGGTCGCCCCGGCGCGCGGCACCCACGCGGTTGACGGTGAGCCAGTGCGGGAAAGCGCATCACCGGGACCTTGTCACCGTACTGGTCCCCGACGACGAGTTCGACGTTGCCGTGGCGAGAAACTGCTGCATTCCGCTGGTGTGGAAGATCCAGGTCACGAACCGGTTAACCTCCGGCCCGCGGTGACTCCGGCGCGGCGGGCTTGGGAAAGACGGTCGCCCAGACCGGAAAGGCGACGAGCCAGATCACCATCGCCACACTCAGCCGGACGATCCAGGCCAGCAGCTCGGCGGTACGGTCCAGGTCGCCGACCATGAGGATGCCGAGGCCGAGCAGGCCGCAGGCGATGGCCCAGCCGAGCAGCCCCTTGCCCCACTCCCGCCACTCGTAGCGGGCCCGGGCCCAGCCGCCGCTGGGCGGCTTCCACGGCGGCGGCCCACCCGCGAACCGGTGCGCGAACCGCTGGTCGGCCCAGCGGATCATGCTGTGCCCGAAGGCGACCGAGAAACCGAGGTACGCCGCCGCGAGCCCGTGCGTGAAGTTCGCCGTGGCACCGGCGCGCAGGTCCAGTACGGTGGCGACCAGGATCACAAGATCGATCAACGGCGTACCGAGCAGCAGCAGCGCGCCGAGCCGGGGCATCCGGAGCGGATAGCGCGCGATCAGGCCGGCACCGAGCAGTACCCAGAACCCGATCTCGCCCGCGGCGATCACTGCCAGCATGCCGTACCCCCCGATCCTCACCCGGCCGCCGCCCGGTCACTGTCACCAGTCTCGGCAGCGCGAGGGGCCGCGGCCTCGGTACCGATACCGAGATCCGGGTCCGCCGAAAGAGGTACGCGTACACCCTTCGACGGACCCCGGCCGGCGCCGGCTCGTCGTCGGGGCCGACGGGAACGGCCGGCCGGTGTGATGGGATCGGGGCATGACCGCACGGCTGCGCCTGGAACGCGGGTCCCTGTCCCGGGACATCGCGCTGGCGTCCGCGTCGCTGGCCGGCGGGCTGCTGATGATGGCGCTCGGGGTCTACCACCCGCTCAACCCCGGCCTGCTGGACGCCCCGCCGGGACTCACCGTCGGCCTCCTCGCCGTGACCTGCCTCGCCGTGGCGCTGCGCCGGGTGGCGACCCGGCTCGGGCTGGCGCTGGGCACCGTCGCCATCGTCGTCGACCTGCTGCACGGATCGTCGCTGGCCACCACGCTGGTCTACACCCAGGTGCTCTTCGACTCCTGCGTCTACGGGTCGGCGCGGCTCTGGCGCCGGCTGCTCCAGGCCAACCTGGCGCTGACCGGGGTCGCCGCGCTGGTCGGGGTCTTCCTGGCCACCCCGGCCTGGCAGGGCATCGGGCTGGCGATTCCGGTGGTGCTGATCGGCGTACTGCCGGTGGTCAGCGGGATCGGCGTCCGGCAGTACCGCGACCAGGCCGCCGCCGAACGCGCCCGGGCCGAGCAGACCGCCCGGCTGGCCGAACTCGACCGGCGCCAGGCGGTGGCGGCGGAACGGAGCCGGATGGCCCGGGAACTGCACGACGTGATCGCCAACCACCTGAGCGCGGTCGCCATCCACGCCACCGCGGCGCTCTCGGTCTCCGGGCTGGACCGGGCACAGCTCGACCAGGCGCTGCGGGTGATCCGGGAGAACAGCGTGCAGGGGCTCGCCGAGATGCGGCAGATGATCGGCCTGCTCCGGGAACCGGCCGCCCCCGGCTCGGCCCCGCTTCCGACCGGGGCCGGGCCTGGTCCGCCCGGGCACGACCCGAGCCGGCCGGCCACCCCGGACCCCGCACCGGGCGAGGGCGGGACTTCCGCCTCGGATGCCCGGTCCGGTGCCGGCGCGGAGTCGACCGGAGTATCGGCCCGGGGCGGCCGCCCCGGCACCGAACCGGCCCGGCTGGGGACGGTCGACGGTCCGGTCCGGGCCCGGCTCGCCGAGGTGGACCGGCTGGTCGGCCAGGCCCGGGACGCCGGCCTCCCGGTACGGTTCGAGACGACCGGCGAGGTACGCCCGCTGCCGGTCGGCGTGGACCTGGCCGCGTACCGGATCGTCCAGGAGTCGCTGACCAACGCGCTCAAGCACGGCGCCGGGCAGACCACCCTGACCATCTGCCACGAGCGCCGCTCGGTCAACCTCACCATCGTGAACCCGCTCGCCCGCTCCGGCGAGCCCCGGGGTACCGGCGTCGCGGCCGGGGCCGGGCTGCCCGGGGCGGGCGCCGGCCTGATCGGGATGCGGGAGCGGGCCGCCCTGCTCGGCGGCCGGTTCGAGGCCGGACCGCGCGGAACGAACTGGCGGGTACACGCGGAACTGCCGAACGCCGACTTCCCCGACCGGGGACCGCTGACGGAGCCGGGGCGGGGCGGATGATCCGGGTGGTGGTCGCCGACGACCAAGACGCGGTGCGGGCCGGCCTGGTGCTGATCCTCGCCGGTACGCCCGGGCTGGAGGTGGTCGGCGAGGCGGCCGACGGCGAGGAGGCGGTGGCGCTCTGCCGGCGGCTCAGGCCGGACGTGGCGGTGCTGGACGTCCGGATGCCCCGGCTCGACGGTGTCTCGGCGACCGGGGAGATCGTCGCCGAGCGGCTCGCCGACGTCCTCGTGCTGACCACGTTCGACCTCGACGAGTACGTCTTCGGCGCGCTCCGGGCCGGCGCGTCCGGGTTCCTGCTCAAGGACACCGACGCCACCGGACTGGTCGACGCGGTGCGTACCGTCGCCCGGGGCGAGGGGATCATCGCACCGGCGGTGACCCGTCGGTTGATCAGCGCCTTCGCCGCCGCCGTGCCGGCCACCCCGGCGACCGCCCGGGCGGCGTTGGCCGACCTGACGCCACGGGAACGGGACGTGCTGGCCTGTCTCGGCCTCGGGCTGTCCAACCAGCAGATCGCCGAGCGGTTGACGATGGCGGAGAGCACCACCAAGACGCACGTGAGCCGGATCCTCGGCAAGCTCGGCCTGCGCAGCCGGGTACAGGCGGCGATCCTCGCCCAGGAGCTGGCCCTGCCGCCACCGCCCTGACCCGGCCGGACCGCCGCCGGCCGGGCTGCCGCCGGGCTACCGGACGGCCCGGTCCCGGTGGGATGCGGGCACCCGCGCGGTGCCGGCCGGGCGCCGCACCGCCCGGGCGGCCAGCGGGACGACGGCGAGCGCGAGGAGCCAACCGCCGAGCACGTCGGTCGGCCAGTGCGCCAGCAGGGCGACCCGGGTCAGCCCGACGAAGGCCGCGAAGGCCACGGCCAGCCCGACGGTGAGCGCCCGGGCCGGACCGCCGAGCCGGGACCAGAGCAGGAGTACGGCCACCAGCGCCGCCGCCGCCGCGTTGCTGGTGTGCCCGCTCGGAAACCCGTTGCTGCTGATCACGACGAAGCCGTTCTCCGGCCGGGGGTGGTGCACCAGCCAGTGCATCAGCCCCCAGAGCACCGGGATCAGCACCGTCACCACGGCACAGAACGCGGCCGGCCGACGCCCGCCCCGGGCCGCCAGTCCCACCGTGACGGCCAGGCCGGCGACCAGGAACGGCACCGTGGCGGCCACGTCGGTGGCGACCCGCAACACGTCGACGGTGCGGGGGCTGGCGTCGCCGTACCCCCGGAAGGCGTCGCTGACGGCGGCGTCGAAGCGGTCCAGCGGCGCCCAGCCGGCCACGGTCAGGGCGAGCAGCGCCAGGAAGCCGGCGAGCGCGAGCAGCGGGACGACCAGCGGCGGGCGGGCGACCATCGGGACATGATGCCACGGCCGGTGGCGGCCTTCGGAGTTCCGCGTGGCACGCTGGGCCGATGGCGAGCGAGGCGGGTGACGGCGAACTGGCGGCCACGCTGCGCCGGATCGAGCGGGCGGCGGGCACGCTGGCCAGCGCCAGTGTCACCCGGATGGACGAGACCCTGCCCTGGTTCCGCGACCTGCCGGCCGAGCAGCGGTCCTGGGTGATGCTGGTCGCCCAGGCCGGCGTCCGGTCCCTGGTCGAGTGGCTGCGGTCGCGACCGGCCGCCGACGGCCCCGGCGGGGCCGACGCCCTGGCGGACAGCCCCGACGAGGTCTTCGCCGCCGCGCCCCGGGCGCTGGCCCGGTCGATCAGCCTCCAGCAGACGGTGGCCCTGATCAAGGTGACCATCGACGTGGTGGAGGAGCAGGTGCCGCACCTGGCGGCGCCGGGCGAGGAGCGGCTGCTGCACGAGGCGGTGCTCAAGTTCTCCCGGGAGATCGCCTTCGCGGCCGCCCGGGTCTACGCGCGGGCCGCCGAGTCGCGCGGCTCCTGGGACGCCCGGCTCCAGGCGCTGCTGGTGGACGCGCTGCTCCGGGGCGACTCCCCCGACGTGCTGGCCAGCCGGGCGGCAGCACTGGGCTGGACGGACGCCCCACCGGTGGCGGTGGCGGTGGGCCGCTCCCCGGGCGGCGAGGTCGCCGCCGTGCTGCACACCATCTACCGGGTCACCCGGCGACTCGGCCTGGAGATGATCGGCGGGGTGCACGGGGACCGGCTCGTGCTGGTGCTCGGCGGCGCGACCGACCCGCTGGCCGCCACCGCGAAGATGCTCGCCGGCTTCGGCCCCGGCCCGGTGGTGGTCGGGCCGGCGGTACCGAGCCTGGACGCGGCGACCGACTCAGCCCGGGCGGCGCTGGCCGGCTTCCGGGCCGCACCGGCCTGGCCGGCCGCACCCCGCCCGGTGGCCGCCGCCGACCTGCTCCCCGAGCGGGCCCTCGCCGGTGACCCGGAGGCCCGGCGGGCGCTGCGCCAGGACGTCTACGCGGCGCTGGTCCGGGCCGGCGGCGAACTGCTGGAGACCCTGGACGCGTTCTTCGCCGCCAACGGGGTACTGGAGAGCGCCGCCCGGACCCTCTTCGTGCACCCGAACACCGTCCGGTACCGGCTGCGCCGGGTCGCGGATGTGACGGGATTCTCCCCGCTGACCGCCCGGGACGCCTTCGCGTTGCGGATGGCGCTGACGATCGGACGACTCGACCCGGCCGCCCCGGTCGGACCTGGGCCGGGACACTAACCCCGTTTGGGACAGACGGAACGAGAAGCCCGTGACCGCCATGGATTTTTGTAGGGTCTTCACAAAGGTCGTAGTGTGGATTGGTACATCACGGCAACCACGCCGGGGCGCTTGATCCAGGAGAGTCGTAGGCGTGCTTGCCGTACTCTCACCCGGCCAGGGTTCCCAGAAGCCCGGCTTCCTGACTCCGTGGCTCGACCTGCCCGGCACCGAGGCACGGCTGCGCTGGTGGTCCGCCCTGGCCGGCGTCGACCTCGTCCGGCTCGGCACCGAGGGCGACGCCGAGGAGATCCGCGACACCGCCCGGACCCAGCCGCTGCTGGTCGCCGCCGCCCTGCTCGCCGCCGAACAGCTTCCGATGCACGACGTGAGCGTCACCGCCGGGCACAGCGTCGGTGAACTCGCCGCGGCGGCACTGGCCGGCGTACTGAGCCAGGAGGCGGCGGTCACCCTGGCCGGCGTACGGGGCCGGGAGATGGCCGCCGCCTGTGCGCTCGAACCGACCGGAATGTCCGCGGTGATGGGCGGCGACCCGGACGAGGTACTGGAGGCACTGGCGGCACACGATCTGTACCCGGCCAACTTCAACGGCGCCGGCCAGCTCGTGGTGGCCGGCGCGGTCGACCGGCTGGCCAAGTTCGCCGCCAACCCGCCCGCCGGCACCAAGGTGATCGCCCTCAAGGTGGCCGGAGCCTTCCACACCCCGTACATGGCACCGGCCGAGCGGGCCCTCGCCGCCGTCGCCGCCGGGATCGTACCGGCCGACCCGACCCGGATCCTGCTCTCCAACGCCGACGGCGCCGCCGTCGGCCACGGCCGGGAGCTGCGGCAACGCCTGGTACGCCAGGTGACCGCCCCGGTCCGCTGGGACCTCTGCATCCGCCGCCTCGTCGACCTCGGCGTCACCGCGGTGATCGAACTGCCCCCGGCCGGCACCCTGGCCGGGCTGATCAAGCGGGAACTCAAGGGCACCGGGCAGGTTCCCGAGATCGTCACCCTGAACACCCCGGGCGACCTGGCCGCGGCCCGCGACCTGATCGCCCGGCACGGCACACCGTCCCGGCCCGCGCCGGCCGCGCGGTTCCGGGTGGTGGTGGCCGGCACCGCCGGCACCTTCACTCCGGCCGAGGACCTCGCCGAGGGCGCCACCATCGAGTCCGGGCAGGTCGTCGGCCACGTCACCACCCGGCAGGGCGCGGTGGAGGTCACCGCGCACGGCTCCGGCGTGCTCACCGAATGGCTCGCCCACCACGACGACCCGGTCGCCCCGGGCCAGCCCCTCGCCCGCATCGGAGGACAGCTTTCATGACCGGCCACCGGGAGACCCCGGGCCACCGCTTGGCGGTGACCCGGTGAGCAGGATGATCGCGCTCGGCCACTACCAGCCGTCCCGGGTGCTCAGCAACGACGACCTAGCCCAGATCGTCGACACCAACGACACCTGGATCCGCGAGCGGGTCGGCATCGCCACCCGGCGGATCGCCGACACGGAGACCGTCGCCGACATGGCCGCCGCCGCGGCCGACAAGGCGCTGGCCAACTCGGGGCTGGCCGCCTCCGACATCGACCTCGTCGTGGTGGCCACCTGCTCGGCCGTGGACCGCAGCCCGAACACCGCCTGCCGGGTCGCCGCCAAGCTCGGCATCGACGCCCCGGGCGCGTTCGACCTCAACACCGCCTGCTCCGGCTTCTCCTACGCGCTCGGCACCGTCGACCACGCACTGCGGGCCGGCGCCTCCCGCAACGCCATCGTGATCGGCGCGGAAAAGCTCTCCGACTTCGTCGACTGGACCGACCGGTCGACCTGCATCCTCTTCGGCGACGCCGCCGGTGCCGCGGTACTCACCGCCACCGGGGAGGGCGAGCCGGACGGCATCGGACCGGTCGTCTGGGGCTCGGTCCCGGAGCGCAGCGACGCGGTCCGGATCGAGGGCTGGCGGCCGTACATCCAGCAGGAGGGGCAGTCGGTCTTCCGCTGGGCCACCACCGCGCTCGCCCCGCTCGCCCTGAAGGCGTGCGAACGGGCCGGCGTCGCCCCGTCGGAAATCGCCGCGTTCGTGCCGCACCAGGCCAACCTGCGGATCATCGAGGGCATCGCGAAGCGGCTCGACATGCCGCAGGCGGTCATCGCCAAGGACATCGTCGAGTCCGGCAACACCTCGGCGGCGAGCGTGCCGCTGGCCCTCTCCAAGCTGGTCGAACGCCGGGAGGTGCCCTCCGGCGCCCCCGTACTGCTGTTCGGCTTCGGCGGCGGCCTCACCTACGCCGGGCAGGTCGTCCGGTGCCCCTGACCGGATGCTCCGGACCCGGGGCGGCACACCCGCCGCCCCTGGCCCAGCACCATCAACCGGTCGAACGCTGACCAGCGGCGGCGGACGGATCCGCCGCCACCGCAGATATCCATCCATGGAGAGGAAAGAACCACAATGACCCGTGACGAGATCACCGCCGGCCTCGCCGAGATTCTCGAAGAGGTCGCCGGGGTGAGCCCGGACGACGTCGCCGAGGAGAAGTCGTTCACCGACGACCTCGACGTCGACTCGCTCTCCATGGTCGAGGTCGTGGTGGCCGCCGAGGAGAAGTTCGGCGTCAAGATCCCGGACAACGACGTCCAGAACCTCAAGACCGTCGGCGACGCCGTCGCCTACATCGAGGCACAGTCCTGATCATGACTCGTCCCGACGTCGTCGTCACCGGGCTCGGCGCGACGACCCCGCTCGGCGGGGACGTCGCGTCGACCTGGGAAGCCATGCTGGCAGGCCGCTCCGGGGTGGGTCCGCTCACCCAGGAGTGGGCCGGGCAGCTTCCGGTACGCATCGCCGCCCAGCTCGCGGTCGAACCGACCGAGAAACTGGATCGGGTCAAGCTGCGCCGGCTCGACCGGTCGGAGGCGATCGCGCTGATCGCCGCGCACGAGGCGTGGGCGGACGCCGGCCTCGCCGACTCCCCGCCGGACCCGGAGCGGCTCGCGGTGAGCGTCGGCTCCGGCATCGGCGGCGCGCAGACCCTGCTCGCCCAGGACGACATCCTGGAGGCGTCCGGGCCACGGCGGGTCTCCCCGCACACGGTCCCGATGCTGATGCCGAACGGCCCGGCCGCCTGGGTCGGGCTGGAGCTGGGTGCGCAGGCGGGCGTGCACTCGGTGGCCAGTGCCTGCGCCACCGGGGCCGAGGCGATCGCGCTCGGCCTCGACATGATCCGCTCCGGGCGCGCCGACGTGGTGCTGGCCGGCGGTACCGAGGCGGTGGTACACCCGCTGCCGATCGCCGGGTTCGCCTCGATGCGGGCGATGTCGACCCGCAACGACGACCCGGAGCGCGCGTCCCGCCCCTGGGACAAGGGCCGGGACGGCTTCGTACTCGGTGAGGGGTCCGGCGCGGTGGTGCTGGAGCGGGCCGACCACGCCGCCGCGCGCGGTGCCCGGGTCTACGCCCGGCTGGCCGGCGCCGCGCTCACCTCCGACGGCTACGACATCGTGCAGCCGCACCCCGAGGGACGCGGCGTCATCCGGGCCATCAACATGGCGATCGCCGACGCCGGGATCGACCGCTCCGACATCGTGCACGTCAACGCGCACGCCACCTCCACCCCGGTCGGTGACATCGCCGAGATCGTCGCGCTGCGCTCCGCGCTCGGCACCCACCCGGTGCTGACCGCCACCAAGTCGATGACCGGGCACCTGCTGGGCGCCGCGGGCGCGCTGGAGTCGATCGCCACCATCCTGTCCATCCGGGACGGGGTGATCCCGCCGACGATCAACCTCGACGACCCCGACGACGCCCTCGACCTGGACGTCGCCGCACACAAGGCCCGGCACATGGACATTCCGGCGGCCCTGAACAACGGGTTCGGGTTCGGCGGGCACAACGCCGTCCTCGTCTTCGCCCGGGCCTGACCGTCCGCCCGACCTCCGGTACGGCGGGCGGTGGTAGATTTTCGGTCGTTCTGGCGCCCGCCGCACCACCGGGTGCGGCGGGCGGGACTCTCACAGCACGGCGAGCCGAGGAGAGGCGCGGATGCTGGCGGCGTTGAAGGGGTTGCTCGGGCACGAGGCGCTCTACGTGGCCCTACAGAAGGGCCTCGGCGCGGACCGGCTCCGCTACCGCTGCCTCGACGAGCTGGCCCTGGTCGACGGCGACACCATCATCGACGTCGGCTGCGGCCCGGCCTACTACTTCGGGCGACTGCCGAAGGTCCGCTACTACGGCTTCGACACCAGCGAGAAATACATCGCGCACGCCCGCAAGCGCTGGGGCGGTGACCAGGTCGAGTTCCGCTGCGAGGTCTTCGGCGAGCAGCACCTGGCCCAGATTCCGCCGGCCAACGCGATCCTGCTGCTCGGGCTGCTGCACCACCTCTCCGACGACGAATGCCGGCACCTCTTGCGGGTCTCCGCCAAGGCGCTCGCCCCGGGCGGCCGGGTGATCGCCGTCGACCCCACCCTGGTGCCGGGGCAGCATCCCATCTCGCGGTGGATGTCGAAGAACGACCGTGGCGAGTACGTCCGCACCCCGGAGGCGTTCGTGGCGCTCGGCCGGGAGACCTTCGCGGACGTCGACGGCGAGGTCGTGGACGACGCCACCCGGATACCGACCAGCCACTGGATGATGCGGATGCGGACCCCGGCACTCGTCCCCGACGCCGGCTGACGGCCGCGATGACCACCCCGCTGCGCAACTGGGCCGGCAACGTCGACTTCCGGGCCGGCCGGCTGCACCGGCCGAACTCGCTCACCGAACTGCGGTCGCTGGTCGCCGGCAGCGACCGGATCCGCGCCCTCGGCACCGGGCACTCCTTCAACCGGATCGCCGACACCACCGGCGACCTCGTCTCGGTCGCCGGCCTGCCGCCGGTGCTGGAGATCGACCGGGCGGCCGGCACCGTCACCGTCTCGGCGGCGCTGCGCTACGGCGACCTCGTCGGCGAGCTGGACCGGGCCGGCTTCGCGCTGCACAACCTCGGCTCGCTGCCGCACATCTCGGTGGCCGGCGCCTGCGCCACCGGCACGCACGGCTCCGGACCGGGCAACGGCAACCTGGCCACCGCCGTCGCCGCGCTGGAACTGGTCACCGCCGACGGCGACCTGCTGACGCTGCGCCGGGGCGACGACGACTTCCTCGGCGCCGTGGTCGGGCTCGGCGCGCTCGGCGTGGTCACCCGGCTCACCCTCGATCTCGTCCCGGCCTTCGAGATCGCCCAGTACGTCTACGACGACCTGCCCCGCGACCAGCTCGACGCGCATGCCGCCGAGATCCTCGGCGGCGGCTACAGCGTCAGCCTCTTCACCGACTGGACGGGTCCCCGGATCAACCAGGTGTGGCGCAAGCGCCGGGTGGACGGCGCCGACGGTGGCGCCGCCGAGCCGCACTGGTACGGCGGCACGCTGGCGGCCGAGCCCCGGCACCCGGTACCCGGGATGTCGGCGGTGCACTGCACCGAGCAGCTCGGCGTGCCGGGGCCGTGGCACGCCCGGCTGCCGCACTTCCGGCTCGAGTTCACCCCGAGCAGCGGCGAGGAACTCCAGTCGGAATACTTCGTGCCGCGCGAGCACCTCGGCGCGGCGATGGCCGCCCTGGACGGCATCGCCGACCGGATCGCCGCCGTACTCCAGATCTCGGAGATCCGCACCATCGCCGCCGACGAGCTGTGGCTGAGCCCGAGCCACCGGCGGGACAGCGCCGCGCTGCACTTCACCTGGGTCAAGGAGACCGAAGCGGTGTTGCCGGTGCTGGCGGCGATCGAGGAACGGCTCGCGCCGTACGCGCCCCGGCCGCACTGGGGCAAGCTCTTCGTCACCCCGCCGGAGCAGCTCCGCGACCGCTACGACCGGTACGCCGACTTCGCCAAGCTGGCCCGCCGCTACGACCCGAGCGGCAAGTTCCGCAACGAGATGCTGGACCGCTACTTCCCCGCCGCCGGCTGAACCCGGGCGCGGCACAGCTCAGCGGAGCTGGTAGACCGCCATCCGGTCGTTCTCGTAGCGCAGCCGGGCCAGCCGGGCCAACTCCGGAGACTCCACCCCGACGGTCCGGTCCACCACCAGCCACCGCACGGCGTGCCGGTCCCGCAACTCCCGCAGCCCGGCCTCGGTCGGCTCGGTGAACGCCGCGTCGTTGCGCCGCAACAGCTCCTGATCCCAGAACGGGGTGTACGCCCCCGACGACGCCACCCGGGGCGCGAACCCCCAGCCCTCGACGAGCACCCGGCGCTCGGCGTACGCGCTGAGCCAGAACGAGCGGGCGTCGCACCAGCCGTTCACCACCGCCAGGCAGTGCACGTTGGTCGCCAGCACGTCGCCGGGTTCGCTGTGGTCCCGGGCCCAGCGGGCGGCGTCGACCCGGCTCTTCGGCAGCGCGATGTTGGCGTACGCGCCGCCGTTCGGGGAGCGTTCCGACTTGCGCATGTCCATCAGCAGTCCGGGTGCCCCGACCACCAGGACGGCGGTGAGCAGCGCGATCGCGCCCCGCCGGTGCAGCGCGGCGATGCCGAGGCTGGCCGGTAGCCAGATCCCGACGGCGATCACCGCCAGCACGGCGAGCCCGGCCGACCACCAGAGCAACGGTCGCAGCCAGTCGAACATGGTCTCCCCGGCGGCCGGGCCGGCGTACCGGAACTGGAGCGCGACCAGCGCGGCGGCCAGGGCGAGCGCGCAGAGCCCGAGTACGGTGCCGGAGCGCCGGGTCAGCCGGGCCCGGTCGGCGACCATCAGGTATCCCCAGGCGGAGAGGACCACCGCGAAGGTGAAGCCGGCCCGGGTGAAGTACTGGTTCGCCCCGCCGGGCTGGCGCAGCAGCAGGTAGAGCAGCGGGCCGGCCAGCGCACCGCCGAGCAGGAACCACTGCACCGGTTCGAGCCGGCCCCGGCGCAGCCAGAGCAGCGGCCCGATGCCCACCACCCGGAGCTGCATGTTCACCGCGAAGGCGGCGACCACGGCGAGTACCGCCAGCGGGACGGGCCAGCCCTCCGGCGGCGGTGTCCAGTACGGCTCCAGGCTGCTGGCCAGCGGATCGACCTCGATCCCGTACGCCTTGAACCGGTAGAGCACGGCGGTGGCGAAGAGCTGCGCGGCGGCGGTGCCCAGCCCGGCCCCGACCACCGCCCACGGGATCCGTCGGGTGGCGACCAGCAGCGCGACCGCGGTGAACGCCAGCGCCAGCCCGACCACCGGCAGCGAGCTGGCCTTCGCCCCGCTGGAGGCGAGCATCAGCAGCGGGGCGAGCACGAACGCGCCCCGGCCGATCGCCGCGACCGGCCGGTCCGGGCGCCGGTCCACCACGTCGGCGAGGACGGCGATCAGCGCGATCAACAGTACCCAGCTGTAGATCATCGACATGCCGTGCCAGATCACGAACGACGCCTGGGTGCCGAACGGCATCGTCACCGGGTCGGTGAAGTTGGTCTCGCCGATCACGAAGAAGAGCACCGCGGCGACGGCACCGACCGCCGGCCGGCCGCTGACCCGCCAGCCCAGCACCGCGGTGAGCACGATCGCCGCCGCGCAGAGCGCCGGGATGGTCAGCCGCAGCGCCACCACCGGCAGGTCGATCCCGCCGATCAGGCTGGTCGCGGCCATGTGCACATAGCCGAACCAGTGGTAGTCGAGGGGTTCGGCAGCGACCTGGGGCAGGTGGATCGGGAACTGGTGCTTCGCCTCGCCCGCCAGCGAGAGCTGGTAGGCCAGGTCCAGGTACTGGTGGGTCTGCTCCGAGGTGGGCAGCACCGGGTTGCGTTCCAGGAAGGTGCTGGAGAGATAGGTGGTGAAGAAGGCCACCGCACCCGCCACCGACCACGACCAGCCGACCGGGGTGGGCCGGTAGTCCCGGACCAGCCAGTGCCGGCGCAGCCGGGGCACGGCCAGGAAGAGCGCGACGATCGCCGCCGGCCAGGTCCAGAGCCAGCCGGCGAGACCGAGCCAGGCGCACAGCGCCCAGGCGGGCAGTTCGAGCACCAGCCCGACGGCGGCGCCCATCGCCACGTCCTCGACCAGGGTGTGCGGCCGGCGGCGCAGCGCCCGGTAGACCAGGGTGCCGGGGAGGATCAGGGCCAGCAGCAGGTAGCCGGCGTACCGGGCGATGTCGACCGGGTCGGTGTCGGCGGCCAGCAGCACCACGGCGAAGTGGCCGGCGCCGGCCAGCAGCGGCGCCCAGCGCAGCAGCGCGGTCCGGCGCGGCGGTGCGGCCGGGGCGGAGGAGGCCGCCACCGCCGCTTCGGTAGCGGTCACCGGACCACCCGCACGCCGTTGCGGCTGGCCGGGCCTGCGGCGTCCCGCGCGGCCGGGTGCTCTTCGGCGGCATCCCGCGCGGCCGGTGCGGCCGGGACGTGGTCGTCGGAGGCGGGGGACGGCGGACCGGCCGGCACCTCGGTCGCCGCAGCCGGCCCGTCGGCGGTGTCGGAGCCGATGAAGTAGGCCGGCCTGCCCTGCACCGCCGCGTAGATCCGGGCGATGTACTCGCCGAGCAGCCCGAGGCAGAGCAACTGGACGGCGCCGAGGAAGAGCACCGCGACGTAGAGCGAGGCCCAGCCGGTGACGGTCGAGTCGCGGAAGTACATGACGACCGCGAAGACCACCATGAGCAGGCAGAGCAGCATGCCGCCGGCACCGAGCCAGGTCGCCACCCGCAGCGGCGCCTCGGAGAAGCTGATGATGCTGTCGGTGGCGAGCCGGACCATCCGCGACAGCGAGTACTTGGTGCGGCCGGCCGCCCGCGCCTCGCGGATGTAGCTCACCTCGCCGCTGGGAAAACCGAGCCAGGGCACCACCAGCCGGAGCACCGGGCGGCGTTCGGGCAGCTCGCGCAGTGCCTCGACGGTGGCCCGGCTGAGCAGCCGGAAGTCACCCGCCTGGGCCGGTACGGCGTTGCCGACCAGCCGGCGGACCAGCCGGTAGTAGATGCCGGCGGTGTACCGCTTGAACATGGTGTCGGTGGAGCGGTCGCCGCGTACTCCGTAGACGATGTCCAGTCCCTCGGCAAGGGCCAGCCGCAGCATCTCGACCAGCACCTCCGGCGGGTCCTGGAGGTCGGCGTCGATGCTGGCGACGTAGTGCCCCCGGGCGCGGAACAGGCCGGCGATCAACGCCGCCTGGTGGCCGCTGTTGCGGCGCAGCCGGATGACCCGCAGTTGTGGCCAGCCGCGCCGCATCCCGACCAGGATCACCGGGGTGGCGTCGCTGCTGCCGTCGTCGACGGCGACCACCTCGTACGGCTCGCCGAGCCCGTCGAGGACCGGCCGCAGCCGTTCGACCAGCAACGGGAGGACGCTCTCCTCGTTGTAGATCGGCACGACCACGGAGAGGGTCGGCTCCCGGCTCGTCACCGTGCGTACACCCCCGTTTCCAGATCACCGGACAGCCGAACGCTACCAGCCGGCCCAGTGACCGATCTCACCAGCGGCGGGCGGAGCGGCCAGGTCAGGAGCAACTCGTCCGGGGCAGGCCGCCCACCGGCACCGGGGAGCGCCCGGTCGGTCGGGTCCGGCCGGCGAGCACCTCGGCGAGCGCGGTCAGCGAGGCCGAGTTCGACGAGTACGTCGCCAGCAGCACCTTGGAGTCGGCCCGGCCGAGCAGGTACGGGGTGTCCATCGCCACCGTCACGGCCGCGTTCCCGCGCAGGTCGGCGGCGGTGTCGCCGTACCCGACGAGGTGCACCACGGCCCCGCCGGAGGGTGTCACCCTGACCCCGGCGGCGGCCAGCGCCCTGCCGAGCCGGTCCCGGCTCCCCTCCCGGCCGCTCGCCGCGGTCACCGTCACCGGCCCGGTCACCAGCGGCCCGCGGCAGCTTCCGCGCAGCATGGTGATCGACGAGGCCGCCGCCCGGCGTGCCGCCTCCTGGTGTGCGGCGCTGTTCAGCGTGCCCATCTCCGGCCGGGGCTGCCCGGCCAGCCGGAACTTCAGCGTCAACACCCGGGTCACCGCCTCGACCAGCCGGGCCCGGGGCAGCGAGCCGTCCCGCAGCGCCGCCAGCACCCCGTTGTACGCCTCGGTCACGTTCGGCGGCATCAGCACCAGGTCGTTGCCGGCGTTCAGCGCGCGGACCGCGGTCGTCCCGGGCGGCTGCTTCGCCACCGCCGCCATGTCCATCGCGTCGGTCACCAGCACACCGGTGAAGCCGAGCTGTCCGCGCAGCACGTCGGTGAGGAGTTTGCGGGAGAAGGTGGCCGGCACCTCCGGGTCGACCGCCCGCACGTCGAGGTGCCCGGCCATCACCAGCCAGGCTCCGGCGGCGATCCCGGCCGAGAACGGCGGCAGGGCGACCGACTCCAGCTTCTTCCGGTCGGCGGTGACCACCGGCAGGCCCTTGTGGGAGTCGGCGGCGGTCTGGCCGTGCCCCGGGAAGTGCTTCAGGGTGGCCGCGACGCCCGCGCCCTGCAATCCGCGTACGGCGGCGCCGACCTGCACCCCGGCGGCCTTCGGATCCGACCCGTACGAGCGGGAGCCGATCACCTTGCTGTTCGCCTCCAGTACGTCGGCGCTGGGCGCGAAGTCGACGTTGACCCCGAGGGCGGCGAGTTCGGTGCCGGCGGCCCGCCAGGCCGACTCGGTGAGCGCCGGGTCACCGGCCGCGCCGAACGCCATCGGGCTGGGCAGGTTGGTCACCCCTTCGGAGATCCGGGTGACCACGCCGAACTCCTGGTCGATGCCGATCAGCGCCCCGGCGGCACCGGCCGGCAGTTTTCCGGCCGCGGCCTGTAGCCCGGCGGTCAGCTCGCGTACCTGGGCCGGGTTGTCGACGTTGGTGGTCGGCTGGGTGTCGCTGGTCGGGTCGTCGGCGGAGAAGCCGACCAGGATCAGCCCGCCCAGCCGGTACTTGGCGATCATCTCGGCCGGGGTCTCGACTCCGGCCAGCTTCCGGTTGCCGGCCGCCGAGCCGCCCGACACCTTGGTCGCGGAGTTGCCGTAGGCGTACGGCATCAGCACCTGGCCGACCAGGTCCTCGTCGGCGAGGGTGCCGACCAGTTGGGCGGCCCGGGCCGCCGGGTCCGGCGCGGCCGTCGGGGCGGTGCTGCTCGGCGCCGTTGACGGCGAGGCGGGCGCGGGGGCCGCCCCGGGCTGCCGCGAGCCGGCGCAGCCGGAGACGATCAAGGCGGTGACGAGGGGAAGCACGACCAGAGCGCGCCGGAGGGGAGTCGACACGCCCGCTATCCCACCAGCCCGTCCCCGGCCGGGCAACTTGACCATCGGCCCCGGGAACGGCCGGCCGTCGCTCAGCCGACCCGGGTGAGCAGGGTGACCGGGGCACCGTCCCCGGCGTACCGGTAGGGCTCGAGTTCGGCGTCCCAGGCGGTGCCCATCGCCTTGTCGAGGGCGTGCGCGAGCGCCTCCGGCGCCCGGGCCGACTCCATGATCGACCGCAGCCGGTCCTCGCCGAGCTGGATGTCGCCGGCCGCGCCGGCGGTGGCCCGGAAGAGCCCCCGGCCGGGGACGTACATGAACCGCTCACCGTCGACGCCGGGACTCGGCTCCTCGGTGACCTCGAAGCGGATCATGGGCCACTGTCTCAGGGCAGCCGCCAGCTCCGCGCCGGTCCCCGGCCGGCCGGACCACCCGCACTCCGCCCGACGGGCGCCCGGATCGACCGGCTGGGCCGTCCAGTGCAGGGTGACCGGCGCGGTAAGGACGCGCGCGATCGCCCACTCGACGTGCTGGCACACGGCGAGTGGGGTCGAGTGGACGTATACGACGCCACGCGTTGGCACGGTGACCTCCCGGAGAGCGAGGTGCGTCTTCCCCTACGACCTCGGCCTCGGCGGCTGATCACCTGTGCGATTGCTGGAACACATGATGACGGTTGTGACGGATGGTACGCCAGGGATTCACGAAACTGCCCGGGGGGAATAGCCGTACCGGTGACGGTAGTTGGACCGCACGTCAGCGGCGGTAGCCGTCCGGCCATCACCGGTGTCGTGTAAAATTTGCCCGCTGGCGTCTGTCGCACAGCCCTGTCCCTCCCGGACTTCCAGTCCTCCCGTACGTCTTCAAGGAGTCCCTCCGTGGCGAGCAACACCTCCAAGACCGCGCGCGCATCCGTCCGTGCCGGCCAGGCAGGCCAGGGTGGTGCCCTGAGCGTGCTCGGCGAGTTCAAGTACCTCATCCCGCTCAACGGCGGCAAGCACGCCTACGTGCGGAACCTGACCAACGGCAAGACCTCGCACCTGCGCACCGACTCCGAGGCTTTCGTCGAGGAGATCCGGACGTTGGCCGGTGCCGGCCACGCCATCAAGATCCGGGCCGAGCTGAACAACCTGGCCGCCACCTACCCGGCCGACGGCTGGGACACCACCGAGAAGCGCCTGGTCGAGGCCGGCGTCTTCGAGGCCTGAGCCGCACCGGCACAGAACCAGTCGCACGACCCGTAACGCCCCGACCCGGATCATCCGCGTCGGGGCGTTCGCATCTGCGCCGGCCGTCCCGCCGGTCGATCTTCCGGGTCGGCGACCTCACGTCCGGTCCGGATGATTCGCCGGGACGGCGCGCGGGTATCCACCGACGCAGCGACGCGTTCCGGCAGTCCGCGGACGTGGGCGCCGCGCCGGCCGGACCCGTCGGCGCCACCCGCAGCCGGAGCGCCGCACCGGGCACAATTGTTACCAACCGGTACGGCTACCGGCCCGATGCGGAGGTGACCATGCCCCACCCGGCCTCGGTACGGCTCACCGACGGCGTACGACTGCACGTCGACGTCTCGGGTCCGGACACCGCCCCGCTGACCGTGGTGCTGCTGCACGGCTGGACCCTGGACGGGCGTACCTGGCACCGGCAGTCGGCCGCGCTGCGCGAGACGTACGGCGACGCCGTCCGGGTGGTCTGCTACGACGCGCGCGGGCACGGCCGGTCCGGCCCGACCACGCTCCCCTCGGCCACCCTCGACCAACTCGGTGACGACCTGGCCGAGGTACTCGCCCAGGTCGCGCCGACCGGGCCGGTGGTGCTGGCCGGGCACTCGATGGGCGGCATGACGGTGATGGAGTACGCCCACCGGCACCCCGCCGACTTCGCCCGCCGGGTCGCCGGAGTCGTCTTCGTCGCCACCACCGCCGAGGGACACGCGCACACCGGGTACGGCGTACCGACCCCACTGGCCCGGCTGATCCGGCTCGCCGAGACCACCTGCGCCGGCCTGCTGGCCCGGTGCGGCGGCCTGCGCACCCCGCCACCCCTGCTGCACGCGCTCCGCCCCACCCTGCGCTGGCTGCTCTTCGGCGACGCCTGCGACCCGGCCGACATCCGGCTCACCACCTCGGCGGTGGCCCGGGCCTCGCTCGTCTCGATCGGCGGTTTCCGGTCGTCCATCGGGGCGCAGCGACGGCTGGACACGCTCGCCACCCTCGGCGACCTGCCGGCGGCGGCCCTGGTCGGGGACCGCGACCGGCTCACCCCGCCGCCCTGCACGGTGTCGATCAGCGAGGCCCTCCCCTCGGCCGAACTCACCGTCTGCCCCGGCGCCGGCCACATGCTGATGCTGGAACGGCCCGAGGAGGTCACCGCCGCGCTGCGCTCGGTCGTCGACCGGGTCCGGACCGCGACGAAGATCACCCGGAAGGCGACCCGCGCCAGCCGGCCGAGGCGGACCGCCGCCATCCTCGAACAGCCCAGACGGGTCGGCGCCGGACGCGGCGCACCCTGTCCCTGAGCCGAATCCGGCCGCTGCGCGACTGGCGTGGCCGAGCCGGGCCGCGCCGGCACGGCGTACCCTCGCTTCCTGGCAATTCGGCGCGCGGCCGCCCGGACTCCGGTGCCGGACGGCGACGTCGCCGCAGATCGATCTCCGGGAGCAGACGCGTTGACCGACAACACCACGCTGCGGCAGGAGATCGAAGCCGAACAGCGCCACCTGGACCGGGTCTACGCCCGGCTGGCGCAGTTGCGGCACTCCGCCGTACTGGCCGAGCGGGAGGGCTACCAACTGGCCCGGGTCGGCAACTTCGGCGCGCTGGTGGAACGGGACGCGATGGTCTTCCACGCCGCCCGGCGCCGGCACACCCTGGACGCCGAACACGAGGGGCTGGTCTTCGGCCGGCTGGACCTGAACACCGGGCAGGTGCTGCACGTCGGCCGCCTCGGCGTACGCGGTGAGCACGCCGAACCGCTGGTGATCGACTGGCGGGCACCGGCCGCCGCCGCGTTCTACCAGGCCACCGCCGCCGACCCGCGCGGAGTCGTACGCCGTCGGGTGATCACCTCCAGCGGCGAGCGGGTGACCCGGATCTCCGACGACCTGCTCGACCCGGCGGCGGCGCCGGACGGGATGCGGGTGGTCGGCGACGGCGCCATGCTCGCCGACCTCTCCCGGACCACCGGCCGGGAGATGCGGGACATCGTCGCCACCATCCAGCGGGAGCAGGACGAGGCGATCCGCTCCCCGGCCGGCGGGGTGACCGTGGTCTCCGGCGGTCCCGGCACCGGCAAGACGGCGGTTGCCCTGCACCGGGCCGCCTACCTGCTCTACTCCGACCGCAACCGGTTCGCCGGCGGCGGGGTGCTGGTGGTCGGCCCGTCCGCCGTCTTCGTCGACTACATCGCCTCGGTACTCCCCTCGCTCGGCGAGAACGCCGCCACCCTGCACTCGCTCGGCTCGCTCTTCGAGGGGGTGGCGGCGACCCGCACCGACCCGGCGGAGGTCGCCGCGGTCAAGGGCTCGCTGCGAATGCGTCGGGTGCTGGAGCGGGTGGTCCGGGACCAGGTGCCGGACGCCCCCACCGAGCTGCGACTGCTCTACCGGGGCGAACTGCTCCGGCTGAACGGCAGCGACCTGGAACGGATCCGGACCCGGGCGCTGCCGCCGGGCGCCCGCCGCAACGAGGTGCGCCGGGCCGGCTTCGACGGCGTCTTCGCCGCGCTCTGGGCACAGGCCCAGGAGTTGCGGGTCGGCCGGCTGCCGGACCAGCGCAGCTTCGAGGACGAGATCGCCGAGCGCCCCGAGTTCCGGGACTTCCTGCGCGCCTGGTGGCCCCGGCTGCACCCCCGGCACGTACTGCCCTGGCTGGCCGACCCGGAACGGCTGCGCCGGTACGCCGCCGGGATCCTGTCCCGGGCCGAGATCCGGCTGCTCGCCGAGGCGTACCGGACGCTGGGCAGTGCGGGACCGACCGTCGCCGACGTCGCACTCCTCGACGAACTCGACAACCTGCTGGGCCGGCCGCCCCGCCCGGCCCGGCGCAACCGTGACCCGTACCAGTTGGCCGGCGGGGTCCGCGAGGTGACCACGTACGCGGACCGGCAGCGCTCGGCCCGGGCCGGCCGGGACGCCGCCGCCGAACGGGGAGCGGACTACCGCGAGTACGCCCACGTGGTGGTCGACGAGTCCCAGGACGTCTCCCCGATGCAGTGGCGGATGCTGGGCCGGCGGGGCCGGCTCGCCTCCTGGACCGTGGTCGGCGACCCGGCCCAGAGCGCCTGGACCGGTGACCCGGCCGAGCTGACCCGGGCCCAGGACAAGGCGCTGGGCCGGCGCCCCCGGCACGAGTTCACCCTCACCACCAACTACCGCAACTCGGCGGAGATCTTCGCGGCGGCGGCCCGGGTGATCCGCGAGGTCTCCCCCGACCTGCCGCTGCCGGTCGCGGTCCGGGCCACCGGGGTGGCACCGGTCGAGCTGGTGGTGCCGGCCGCCGAGCTGCCGGACGCGGTCCGGGAGGCGGCGGCGAAGCTGCTCGCCGAGGTCGAGGGGACGGTCGGGGTGATCAGCGCGGTCACCCGCCGGGCCGAGGTCGCCGGCTGGCTGGAGCAGGCCGCCGACCCGCGCCTGGCGGTGGTCGACACCATGCAGGCCAAGGGCCTGGAGTACGACGGCGTCGTGCTGGTCGGCCCGGCCGAGATCCGGGCCGACTCGGCCGCCGGGGTACGCACCCTCTACGTCGCACTCTCCCGCGCCACCCAGCGTCTCAGCACCGTCGAGGTCGAGCGGTAAGGAAGGGCCCCCGCTTATCGTTTTCTGTCGTAGAAGGGCCCCCGCCTAACGCGTCCGCAGCGGCGCGGCATGTCCGTTAGGCGACAGGTCGGTCGTCTCGGCGGGCGGCCGGCGGTGACACTGGCCCGATGCGCCTCGTCGCACCGGTGCACTCCGTCGCGCGTCCCGGCGGATGAACCGTCCGCTGCTCCGGCTCGCCCTGGCCGGGCTGCGCGCGCACGCCGTACGGGTGGTGCTGACCGGGTTCGCGGTGGTGGTGGCGGTCGGCTTCCTCGCCGGCACCCTGGTCTACGGCGACACCGCCCGGGCGGCGTTCTACACCGACCTGGCCCGGTCGGCTCGGAACGTGGACGTGCTGGTCGAGCCGGAGCACGGGCTGCTCACCCCGGAGACGGTACGCCGGGTCGGGGCCGTCGACGGGGTGGCGGCGGTGGACGGGCGGGTGGTCGCCTGGCTGGGCGTACTCGACCGGAACGGCAAGCTGATCACGAGCCAGGACCACATCGGGTACGCCCTCTCGGTGCCGGGTGACGCCGCGCTGGCCCCGTACGACGTGGCCGCCGGCCGGTTGCCGGGCACCGCCGGCGAG
The DNA here is from genome assembly GCF_036421995.1 of Plantactinospora veratri. Taxonomy (NCBI): domain Bacteria; kingdom Bacillati; phylum Actinomycetota; class Actinomycetes; order Micromonosporales; family Micromonosporaceae; genus Plantactinospora; species Plantactinospora veratri. The sequence continues at coordinate 54,527 of NZ_JAZGQL010000006.1, read as the reverse complement.
GTCGCCCTGGACCGGGCCACCGTGGCCGGCGCCGGTTTCGCCCTCGGCGGGCCGGTGACGGTGCTGGACCGGGCGGGAACGGCACACCGGCTGCGTCTGGTCGGCGTGCTGGACCTCGGGGTGAACCGGCTCTTCGGCGGCTCCGCCGTCGCCGCGCTGACCTCGGCCGACCTCGGCACGCTGACCGGTACCGTCGACTACGCCCAGGTCGTGGTCCGGGCCGGCGACGGCACCGACCCGGCCCGGCTACGGGACCGGGTCGCCGAGGCGGTCGGCCCCGGCGCCCGGACACTGACCGGGGCGGATCTGCGGGACCGGCTCGCCCGGCAGGCGGCGAAGTACGTCGACGGCTTCCTCGCCGTACTGCTCGGCTTCGGCCTGGTCTCGCTCACCGTCTCGGCGTTCGTCATCTACAACACCTTCGCCATGCTCGGCGCGCAGCGGGTCCGGGAGGTGAGCCTGCTGCGCTGCGTCGGCGCCTCCCGGGCACAGGTGCGCGGCGCCGTACTCCTGGAGGCGGGCATCCTCGGCCTGCTCGCCTCGGTCGGCGGGCTGCTGGCGAGCCTGCTCGTCGGGTACGGGCTGATCCGGGGACGGGAGCTGGTCGCCTCCGACATCCCGCTGCACGCCCCGGTGGTGCGCTGGCCGACCGTGCTGGTCGCGCTCGGCTTCGGCACCCTGGTCACGGTGCTGGCCGCGCTGGTGCCGGCGGTGGAGGCGAGCCGGGTGGCGCCGCTGGCCGCGCTCCGGTCCCGGGACGCGGTCGAGGCGGGCGGGGGCCGGCGCCGCCGTACCCGGGTCGCGGTCGCGCTCGGGCTGGCCGGGGTCGGCGGGCTGGCCGTACTCGTCGGGCTGCCGCTCGCCTTTCCCGGGCTGCCGCTGGTGCTCGGCGGCGGCATGGTCGCCTTCCTCGGCGCGGTGGTGGCGGCCCCGCTGCTGGTGCCCCGGGCGGTCCGGCTGGTCGGCTGGCTGCCGGCCCGGCTCTTCGGTCCGGTGGTACGGCTGGCGGTGGCGAACGCCCGGCGCAATCCCCGGCGGGCGGCGGCGACCAGCACCGCGCTGACCATCGGGGTGGCCCTGATGGCGATGTTCAGCGTGCTGCTGGCGACCGCCCAGGAGCAGGCCGGACGCGAGCTGTCCGAGAACTTCCCGGTCGACTTCGTGCTGGACCGGGTCCGCACCGACGGCTCGCCGGCGGCGGTACGCGGCCCGCTGCCGCCGGGACTGGCACAGCGGCTGCGCCCCGATCCGGCGTTCGGCACCGTCGCCGAGGTGCGCCTGGCCAGCTCGCCGCTGGACGGGCGAATCCGGATCTGGGCGGTACCGCCGGAACGGCTGCACGGGCCGATCCGTCCCGAGGTGACCGCCGGCAGCCTGGCCGGGCTGGCACCGGGGACGGTGGCGGTGAGCCGGCAGCTCGCCGCCGACCGGGGCGTCGGGGTCGGCGACCGGATCGCCCTCGGCCTCGGCCCACCCGGGCCGCTGACAGTGGTGGCGGTCTACGACGACTCCCCGGTCGACGGTGCCGCCCTGGTCTCCTGGGCGTCGTTCACCGCCGCGTACGGCCCCGGGGAGCCGGACCGGCTCCTGGTCGACCTCGCCCCGGGGGTGTCGACGGCGACGGGCCGGCAGGCGCTGGACGCGGCCCTGGCCGACCAGCCGGCGGTCCGGGTACGCGGCCTCGCCGACCAGGCCGACGCGCTCGCCCGTACCCTCGACGAGCTGTTGGGGATCTTCGCCGCCCTGCTCGGCATGTCGGTGTTGATCGCCGTGCTGGGCATCGGCAACACGCTCGCGCTCTCGGTCGTCGAACGCCGCCGCGAGTCGGCGACGATCCGGGCGCTGGGCCTGTCCCGCCGGCAGTTGGCCACCATGCTGCTGACCGAGGCGGCCCTGGCCGGCGCGGTCGGGGCACTGTCCGGAACCGCCCTCGGGCTCGGCCTCGGCTGGACGGCCGCGCTGGGGTTGATCAGCGGGTACGGGCACGGGCTGCCGGCCGTACCCGTCGGGCAGCTCGCCCTCTGCGCCGCGCTGGCCGCCTCGGCGGCGGTGCTGGCCAGCCTCCCGCCGGCCCGGCGGGCCGCCCGGGCGCCGATCGCGGCCACCCTCGGCGACGAGGGATAGCCGGTCCGGTCGTTTTCCGGCTGCGACGACGTCACCGGCCGGCAGTATCGACAGCGGGGGCGACCGGGGCGGAAGGAGGGGCGTTGGGGGCCGGGCACGACCACGGGGGGCGGTTGACCTGGGCGGCGGAGCGGCACCGGGGACGGCTCTGGGCGGCCTTCGGGCTGCTCGCCGTCCTGATGGTGGTCGAGACGGTCGGCGCGCTGGTCACCGGCTCGCTGGCGCTGCTCTCCGACGCCGGGCACATGTTCACCGACGTGCTCGGGATCGGGATGGCGCTGGCCGCGATCACGGCGGCCCGGCGGGCGGTCGGTGACCCGCAGCGGACCTTCGGCCTCTACCGCCTCGAGGTGCTGGCGGCGCTGGCCAACGCGGTACTGCTGTTCGGGGTGGCGCTCTACGTGCTGGTCGAGGCGGTACGCCGGTTCGACGACCCGCCCCGGGTGGCGGCCGGCCCGATGCTGGTGGTGGCCACCCTCGGCCTGCTGGCCAACGCCGCCGCCTTCGGCCTGCTCCGGGCCGGGGCGCGGGAGAGCATCAACCTGCGCGGCGCCTATCTGGAGGTGCTCGGGGACCTGCTCAACTCGGTGGGGGTGATCGTCGCCGCCGTGGTGATCATCGTCACCGGCTGGCGCTGGGCCGATCCGATCGTGGCGCTGGCGGTCGGGCTGTTCATCCTGCCCCGCACCTGGCGGCTCGGCCGCAGCGCCGTACGGATCCTGGTGCAGGCCGCGCCCGAGCACCTCGACGTGGCGGCCGTACGCACCCGGCTGGCCGGGGTGCCGGGCGTCTGCGACGTACACGACCTGCACGTCTGGACCCTCACCTCCGGGATGGAGGTGGCCTCGGCGCACCTGAGGCTGGAGCGCGACGCGGAGGTCGGTACCGTACTCGCCGCGGCCCGGTCGGCGCTGCGCGAGGACTTCCACATCTCGCACGCCACGCTCCAGGTCGAGCCGAACACCGCACCGGGGGGCTGCGGCCCCACCGACTGGTGACCGGTAGCGACGTCGCGTCACGCATGGTCAGCCCGAGACCTTCGCCTCCGGCGTCCGCCGGCCGTCGAGACTCACCGATAGTTAGCGGCATCTTAAGTTTCCGGGTAGCGCTGAACATTTTTGTCCGGATACATCCGCCCAACTAGGAAAATCGCGAATCTAACTCCGGCAACGCCACGTATCCCCGGACGGCGACTGCCGGTAAGCTCGGCTCCGGTCTCCGCCGGGCGGCGCCCTCCGGCGCCTGCGGGGACCGTCGCCTAATCGCACGCGCGAGCCGGGGAACCACGTACCAGGGGTGTATCCGCGCCAGCGGTAGGGATCTTCCGTCCCGAACCCGTCAGCTAACCCGGTCGGCGGCTGACGGAAGGACATTGTCATATGCCGTTCCTGGCACCCACCCGACAGGCTCCGGCGTCCGCGCGGAGTGCCACGAGACCGCACCGGAAGGCCGCGACCACCGCGGCCGTCGCCCTGGGCATGGTCCTCGCGGCACTCGGCGGCGCACCCGCGCAAGCGGCACCGGAGTACGCGACCCCCGGGGCGCTGGCCGCGGCACCCGGCGGCGACGACATCGACGGAGGCACGGACAGCCTGCGCGAGCAGCTCCAGGCCGCCAGCAAGGGCTATCTGGCCGCCAAGACCAAGCTGGACAACTCCGTCAAGCGGCAGAAGGAACTGACCCGGCAGCTCGCCACGCTGCGTACCGAGGTGACGACCCGGAGCGAACGGGTCTCCGAGATGGCCGGCATGGCATACCGGACCGGTCGGCTCGGGCAGGTCTCCGCGCTGCTCAACAGCGGATCTCCGACCAGCCTGGTGGACCGGGCCGCCGCACTCGACACGATCTCGGCGAACGAGAGCCGGGAGCTGCGCGGGTTGCGGGAGAGCCTGGACAAGGAGACCCAGGCCAAGGCGGCGCTCGACAAGGAGATCGGCGAGCAGCGCAAGCAGGTCGAGGTGATGGAGACCCGCAAGAAGCAGGCCGAACGGGCGCTCGCGGCGGCGAACAACAGCGGCGGCGCCGGATCGGGAGTCAGCGGCAGCGGGGGCGGGTCGGCACGACCGGCACCCCGTAACGCCGACGGCTCCTTCCCCGACGAGTCGTGCAGTCTCGACGACCCGACCACCAGCGGCTGCATCACCGCGCGCACCCTGCACGCGCTGAAGCAGGCCCAGGCGGCCGGCTTCACCCGGTTCGTCTCCTGCTTCCGCAGCGGCGGCAGCGGCGAGCACCCGAAGGGTCAGGCGTGCGACTTCGCCGCCCAGAAGAACGGGTTCGGCGGAGTGGCGACCGGCGGCGACCGGACGTACGGCAACAACCTGGCGGCGTACTTCGTGCGCAACGCCGATCGACTGGGTGTGCTGTACGTGATCTGGTTCAAGCAGATCTGGCTGCCGAGCAGCGGTTGGAAGACGTACAACGGGGGCAACGGTGACCCGTCCAGCGACCACACCAACCACGTGCACCTGTCGATGAACTGATCCACCGCGCCGCGCACCATCGTGAACCGCCGGCACCGCCCGCCACCCCTGGGCAGTGCCGGCGGTTCTCGCTTTCAGCAGCCGATCCGGGTCGAGCCGAGCGCCACGTCGTCGAACCAGAGCGTGTCCGCGCCCTCGCCGTAGCTCTCCCAGCCCAGCCGCAGGTCGGTCAGGTTGGGCCGCCAGTTCGCCCGGTTGTACCACTGCCCGTCGACGTCGTGCGTCGGCGTACCGTCGGCGGTCAGCCCGGTCACCGCGGTCCCGTTGACCCAGGTGGAGAGCCGACCCTGCGCGCCGTCCACCATGAACTCCAGGCAGGTCCACTGGTTGACCGGCAGCGGCGCGCTGAGCGCGACGCCGTTCGGGCTCTGCTCCGGCAGGGTGGCGTCGTCGGAGGCGCGGTTCCATTGCAGCGCCCGGTTCTGCCCGCCCATCCGCAGGTCACGGTTGCCGTCGGCCGCGTCCCGCATGGCCAGGAAGGTCACGTGCGAGGTCGGCAGCGCGGTGGTGTGCCGGACCCAGAGCCGGGCGTAGCGCACCGCCCCGACGCTACCCAGGTTCCGGGTGGAGCTGACGAAGACGTGGTTGCAGTAGCCGACGGCACCGTTGATGCGTACCGACCGGGTGCCCTGGTGTGCGACCGAGGTGTCGATACTGGCGGTGCCGCTGCCCGAGCAGTCCGGGTAGCTGACGGCCCAGTCGCCGGAGGGCGCGGTGCCGGTCTGGTTCTCGAAACCGTCGCAGAGCACCGCGCCGCCGCAGCCGCCGCTCGGCGGCGGGGTGGTCGGCGGTACGGTCGGCGGCGGCGTCACCGTCGGCGGGACGCTGGTTGGCGGAGTTGTCGGCGGCCTGGTCGTCGGCGGCGCCGTGCTGGGTGGAGTGGTCGGTTCGGCGCCGTTGCACGCTTCGCCGTTCAGGGTGAATCCGGTCGGTGCCGCCGAGCTGGCGGAATAGCTGCCCTGGACGCCGAATTCGGCGGAGCCGCCGGCCGGCAGCGACCCGTTCCAGGCCACGTTCCGGGCGGTGACGGTCGCGCCGGACTGGCTGACCTCGGCGTTCCAACTGCTGGTGATCCGCTGGTCACCACCGTAGGTCCAGGTCACGGTCCACCCGTTGACCGGGGTGTCCCCGGCGGTCACCCGGATGGCGGCGGTGAAGCCTCCGGTCCACTGGTTGGCCGTGTAGTCGACCAGGCAGCCGGCGGCGGCCTGCGCGGTCGGCGTCAATCCGGTGCCGAGTACGGCGACGCTGCTCGCGGCGATCGCGGTCACCGTGGCCAGGGCCAGGGAGACGCGACGGTACGGTGCGGAGATCCGCATGGGAGTTCCTCTCGGACGACTGCCGGCCCGTCGCCGCCCCTGGGCGCGTGCCGGCAGTGCTGTTACGACAACGAGTGACCGACTCCCGAGATCACCTGTCCAAGCACGACACCGGCCAGCCCGTACCGGTCGCGTGATGGCGCCGACCAAGCTTAGAGACAGCCATCGATGCAAGCAACCGAGCCGGCCGCCGGCCAGCGAGAATGACGGGATGACGATCGCCCGCTCGCTGCTGCTGTTCCTGCTCGCCGCCGTCGCCGAGATCGGCGGCGCCTGGCTGGTCTGGCAGGGCGTACGCGAGAACCGGGGCCTGCTCTTCGTCGCCGCCGGCATGCTGGCGCTGGCCGGGTACGGCTTCGTCGCGGCGTTCCAGCCCGATCCGCACTTCGGCCGGGTACTCGCCGCGTACGGCGGTGTCTTCGTGGCCGGCTCGCTCGGCTGGGCCGTACTGGTCGACCGGTTCCGTCCGGACCGCTACGACCTGGCCGGCGCCGCCATCTGCCTGGTCGGCGTCGCCGTCATCATGTACGCCCCGCGCGGATGAAAGTTGTGCAAGGAACGGACGAGGAGCCACTCCCACCGGACCTGCGACGACGGTTCCGAACCTCCGTCGAAGGGCGGCGATCTCTGCAAACCAAATCTGAATTAAATCTGGCAAATCCCCTCAGATATCCATCCTCGACCGTGCTTTACGGCTTCGGAATCCGGTGATAGCTTCCCGGCAACATTTGCAAGAACTTGCAGGCCCGCGTCCCCGCTCTCCTCGCGCACGGGAGGTTCCGATGCGTACCCGACGACTTCCGACCGCCGCCGTCCGAAGAGGCGCCGCCCTCGTCCTGACCGGGGTGCTCGCCGCCGCGCTGGCGGCGGGCCTCGCCGACCGGCGGGCCGAGCGGGCCACCGCCAGCCCGGCCAGCCCGGGCGCCAAGGACGTGATCGTGCACCTGTTCCAGTGGCCGTGGGCCTCGATCGCCAACGAGTGCACCACCGTGCTCGGCCCGAAGGGCTTCGGCGGAGTGCAGGTGTCGCCACCGCAGGAGCACGTCGTCCTGCCCGGTCGGGGTTACCCGTGGTGGCAGGACTACCAGCCGGTCAGCTACCGGTTGACCACCCGGCGCGGCGACCGGGCCGCCTTCGCCGCGATGGTACGGACCTGCCACGACGCCGGAGTGAAGATCTATGTGGACGCGATCGTCAACCACATGGCCGGCGGTGCCTCGACCGGGGCGGGCAGCGGCGGCTCGACCTACGGCCACTACGACTATCCGGCGGTGCCGTACGGCAGCGGCGACTTCCACCACTGCGGGCGCAACGGCAACGACGACATCGCCAACTGGGCCGACCGGTGGGAGATCCAGAACTGCGAGCTGGTCGACCTCTCCGACCTGCGTACCGAGTCCTCCTATGTCCGGGGCAGGCTGACCGGGTACCTGAACGACCTGGTCTCGCTCGGCGTCGACGGTTTCCGGGTGGACGCGGCCAAGCACCTGCCCGCCGCCGACCTGGCCGCGATCGTCGACCCGGTGGCCGGCGACCCGTACGTCTTCAGCGAGGTGATCGAGGGCGGTTCCGGCGAGCCCACCCCGGAGGAGTACGCCGGGATCGGCGACGTCACCGAGTTCCGCTACGGGGACGTGGTCGGCAACGCGTTCCGGGACGGCAACCTGGCCAACCTCGCCAACCTCGCCTCGTCGATGCGGCTCGGCTCCGCCGACGCGGTGGCGTTCGTCGACAACCACGACACCCAGCGCAACGGCCGGGCCCGGCTGACCTACCGGAACGGCTCGGCGTACGCGCTGGCCGAGGCGTTCATGATCGCCTGGCCGTACGGCGTTCCGCAGGTGATGTCGAGCTTCACCTTCACCGATCCGGAGGCGGGACCGCCGAGGAACGGCAACGGCACCACCAGCCCGGTGGACTGCGCGAACGGCGGCTGGGCCTGTGAGCACCGCTGGCGGAGCACCGCGAACATGGTCGGGTTGCGCAACGCCGCCGCCGGGGCCGGGGTCACCAACTGGTGGAGCAACGGCGGCAACCAGATCGCCTTCGGCCGGGGCAGCGCCGGCTACGTCGCCTTCAACCGCGACAGCGGCCCGTTGACGCGTACCTTCCAGACCAGCCTGCCGGCCGGCAGCTACTGCGACGTGATGGCCGGGGACTTCACCGGCGGCTCCTGCACCGGTACGACGTACCAGGTCGACAGCGCCGGCCGGGTCACCGCGACCGTACCGGCGTCCGGCGTCCTGGCGCTGCACGTGAACGCGCGGACCTCGGGCGGCGGTCCCGGCCCGACCCCGACGGCCGGCTCCTGCCCGGCCGTCGCCGCCACCTTCGCGGTCACCGCGACCACGGTCTGGGGCGAGAACGTCTTCGTCACCGGCAACGTCCCGGCGCTGGGCAACTGGGACCCGGCGAACGCCGTGCCGCTCTCCTCGGCCGGCTATCCGGTCTGGCGGGGCACGGTCAACCTGCCCGCCGGCACGGCGGTGCAGTACAAGTACGTCAAGCGCAACGGCGGCCAGGTGGTCTGGGAGAGCGACCCGAACCGGTCCCGGGGTACCCCGTCCGCCGCCCCCTGCACCGCGACCTGGACCGACACCTGGCGTTGACCCTCGCCGGACCGACGTGTCGGTTCGGCGGGGTGCCGGCCGTACGTCGAGCTGCGTATCCGGCCGGTCCACACCGGCACGACGTCCGGACGGCGTTCCGCCGGCAGCATCAGTGCCATGAAGCTCTCTCCGCCCTGGCGAAAAGCCCTGCTCACCCTGCACGTGGTCACCGCGGTCGGCTGGCTGGGGGTCGACCTGGTGCTGCTGACCCTCGGCGCGGCCGGAGCGGGTGGCGCCGACGCCGACGTCGTCTATCCGGCGATGGCCCTGGTCGGCCAGACCGTCTTCGTACCGCTGAGCGTGCTCGCCTGGCTGGTCGGAGTCGCCGGCGCGCTGCTCACCCCCTGGGGCCTGGTCAGGCACCGGTGGGTACTGGTAAAGCTGGTGATCACCACCGTGATGCTCGGCGCGGTGCTCTTCGCCCTGCTGCCGAACCTCCAGGCCGCCGAACTCGGCGCGGCGACCCCGCCGGACGCCCGGCAGGGACTGCTGGCAGCGCCGATCGTCTCCAGCACCCTGCTGGTGATCGCCACGGTGCTCTCCACCTACAAGCCGTGGGGCCGGATCCGCCGGCCGGCGTCGCTCGGCACCCTGTCGCGGGCTGGTCGGCGAGCTGCATAAATAGCGGCTAAGAGGGTATCTAACGGGCATGAGCGGACATGTCATGGTCTTTGCCCCGGATCCCCAGTTGACGGTCACCATCGACCAGCCCGCCGACGAGACCGAGATCCATCTGCATCCCGGCGGGCAGGGAGTGTGGCAGGCTCGGATGATCAAGTGTCTGGGCGTGCACGTGGTGCTCTGCGCGGGGCTCGGCGGCGAGATCGGGCAGGTCCTGGAACCACTGCTCGCCGGCGAGGGGGTCGACCTCCGGGTGATCCACCGGGAGTCCAGCAGCGGCGGCTACGTGCACGACCGGCGGGACGGCAACCGCCAGGAGATCGCCTCGGTGCCGGGCCACCCGCTCGCCCGGCACGAGCTGGACGAGCTGTACAACCTCGCCCTCAGCGAGGGCCTGAGCGCCGAGGTCAGCATCCTCAGCGGTCCCGGCCACCCCTCGCTGGTCGCGCCGGAGATCTACCGCCGGCTCGCCGCCGACCTCGGCCACAACGGCAGCCGGGTGGTCGCCGATCTCTCCGGCGCACACCTGGCGGCGGTACTGGAGAGCGGCGTCTCGGTACTCAAGGTCAGCCACGAGGAGCTGCTCCGGGACGGCCTGGCCAGCGACGACAGCGAGGCGGAGCTGATCCGGGTGATCCAGGCGCTGCACGCGCAGGGGGCCGAGTCGGTGGTGGTCAGCCGGGCCGAGGAGCCGGCCCTGGTGCTGATCGACGGCGAGGTGGCCCAGCTCGACATGCCTCGACTGGAGGTGGCGGACCCGCGCGGTGCCGGCGACTCGATGACCGCCGGGGTGGCCGCGGTACTGGCCCGGGGCGACGACCTCCGACTCGCGATCCGGACCGGAGCGGCGGCGGGTGCCCTCAACGTCACCCGACACGGCCTCGGCACCGGCCGGCCGGACGCGATCGCCGGCCTGGTCGACCGGGTGACCCTGGCGCCGATGCGGGTGGACCAGCAGGATCGGCTGACCCCGGAGGAGTTGGCGCACCGGACGACGAAGTCGTGACGATCCGGGTACAGGTCACGGCATGACGATTCGGGTACTGGTCACCAACGACGACGGCATCGCGGCTCCCGGGCTGCGCTGGTTGGCACGTACGGCGGTGGAGCGGGGACTGGACGTGGTGGTGGCCGCCCCGAGCGAGGAGGCCAGCGGCGCGAGTGCCGCGATGAGTGCCGTGGAGCGGGACGGCCGGGTGGTCGTCGAGGAGCACCCGATCGAGGAGCTGCCCGGCGTTGCGGCGTACGGGGTGGCCGGCTCACCGGCGCTGATCACGCTGATCGCCCTGCACGAGGCGTTCGGTCCGGCGCCCACGGTGGTGCTCTCCGGGATCAACCGGGGCGCCAACGCCGGTCGTGCGGTGCTGCACTCCGGCACCGTCGGCGCGGCGTTCACCGCCGCCGCCAACGGCTGCCACGGGATGGCGGTCTCGCTCGACGTACTCTCCGTGCACGAGGCGAGCACCGGAAGTGGCGGTGCGGCGGTGGCGGTGCCCCGCCCGCACCGGGACGAGCGGCGACACTGGGCGACCGCGGCCCGGGTGGCGCTGGATCTGCTGCCCCGGTTGACCGCGGGACCCGTGCACAGCGTGCTGAACGTGAACTCCCCGGACCTGCCGTACGAGCGGCTGCGCGGGATCCGTCGGGGCACCCTGGCCGGGTTCGGGCAGGTACAGATGACGGTGGCCGAAGCCGGCAGGGGTTTCGTGCGTACCGCCCTGGAGGAGTCCGGCCAGCAGGTCGAGCCGGGCACCGACGTGGCCTGGCTTGCCGAGGGTTACGCCTCGGTGACGGCGATCCGGGCGGTCACCGAGGCGTCCGATGTGGACCTGTCCGGACTGGAGGATCCACGGTAGGGGCGGATGAGGGTGTTCCCGGGCCGCGACGATCAGGCGCGGTCGGGGGACGATCAGACGCCGGGGACCTTCGCCTCCTCGGCGGCGGCCGCGGCGCCCGCGAAGTACGGCTCCGGCGCGCCGAACAGGCCGAGGAGCCCGGTGACCCAGAGCTGCCGGTGGACGAACCGGCTCGGTTCGGTGACCACGAGCTTGACGCCGCTGACCTCCGCGGTCTGGAAGCCGGCGACCATGGCGCTGATGCCGACGGAGTCGATGAAGCTGACCAGTCGCATGTTGAGCTCGATCCTGGACGGTCGCCCCTTGGTCAGAACCCCGGCGATCGCCTCACGAACCTCGTACGCCGTATCGACGTCGATTTCTCCCCGAGGGGCGATCTCCACAACTCCGCCAGGCAGGACCGACTTGACGATCGACAGGCTCACGCGAGCACCTCCACTCGCCCATGTCCGGGCGCCTAATCAGTACGCGGGCCGCGACCGAGAGTATTCCTCTCACGGCCCCGATCGCCACCCTTCCGGACGGGCAATCTATTCAACGAGCCGACAAACCACGCTGGTAACGGGGCAAACTACGCTAAATTTTCCTGCACCGTCCGCTTCCGCACCTCCACCGTCACGCCCTCAGCGTAGCCGTCCCGCAGGTCGGGGCGGGCCACCGGTGCCCTGTGTCGTACCTCGCCCGGCCGCAGCCGTCTCCGTACCCGAATCCCTGTCGCCTATGCGACAGCAGGGCACCACCGGGGCTACTGGAGCCGGCGGGGGCGGTGTCGACGAACGGGGCGGCGGTACCACCGAGCACCTAGCATGAGCGCATCGGCCGTCGTCGGGCGGGCGATCCGGGCTCGGGAAGGGACACCTGATGCTGAGAAAGCTGATCGGACTCGCTGGAATCGGTGCGCTGCTGGCTCTGGTACTCGCCTGCGGATTCGGCGGCGGAGGCGATGACGACGACGGTGACGACGACGATTTCGCCCGGCGTGCGCCGGTCGTCCTGCTCCGTTGAGAAGCTGACGATCCCGGGTTTGCCAGGAAAGACACCTGGGCACCTCCTCCAGTAGCAACCCGCAAACCGCGCCGAACAGATGCCTCTGTCCGAAGTGGCCGCTGCGTTCGGCAACCGAGGAGGTAGCACGATGCTCGGAACCAACCTGCTGAAACATCAGAGCAAGCCCGAGCGGATCGCCGACCAGGCGTGGGAACACCTGACCAGCGCGGTCAACTCGGCCGGTGACTCGATGAAGTACACCGCCCGCTCGGCACGGCGGACCGGCTCCCACCTCACCAGCCACGCCGGAGACCGGATGGGCGCCGTGACCGACGAGGCCCGGGTGCGGGCCGGCCGGGCCTACGACGCCCTCGCCGGCCGCCGCCCGGGACTGCCCTGGGGATGGTTGATCGGGGCGGGCCTGGTCGGCGCCGCCGTGGCCTGGGCCGCCTCCACCGCTTCCCGGGCCGCGCTGGCCCGGGCCGAGCGGGAGCTGCCCGCCCACGACGGCGTGGAGTTCGTCGACGTCGACCGGGCCAAGCCGGTCGACCGGGCCCACTCACCGGTCCGGGTCGACACCGCCTGATCTCCGGGTACCCGCCCGGCCGGTCGGGCGGGTACCCGGACTCCGGGGCCCGACGCGGGAACGCGCCGGGCCCGTCGGACGTTCACGATCCTGTTCAGCTCCGCGCGCAGCTCAGCGACGCCGGTACGGCGTTCGCGCCGGTCCAGGTGCCGAGGAAGCCGAACGTCGTGGCGGCGTTCGGTGCCAGGTTGCCGTTGTACGAGACGTTCCGCACCGAAACCGACGAACCGCTCTGGGTGTGCGAACCGCCCCAGACCTGGCTGATCGTCTGCCCGTTCGCGAAGCTCCAGCCCACCGTCCAGCCGGTCATCGCCGACGTCCCGGTGTTCTGCACGGTCACCTCGGCCTGGAAGCCGCCCTGCCACGAGCCGGTCACCCGGTAGGCGGCCGTACACGCGCCGCTCGGCGGCGGCGTACCGGTCGGAGTCGCCGTCGGCGGGCGGGTGGTCGGGGTGGCCGTCGGTGGACGGGTCGTCGGGGTGGCCGTCGGCGGGCGGGTGGTCGGAGTCGCCGTCGGCGGGTTGGTGGGGCCGCCGAGCCGGTCCGCGACCAGGATGCCCCGACCGTTGGTGCCGAGGTAGACCCGGCCGTAGACCCTCGGGTCACCGGTCAGCGCCTCGCCCATGTTGCCGTACTGGTGCTGGTCGTCGTTGATCCGCACCCAGGCGCCACCGGCGTCGTCCGACCGGTACACCCCGCGCACGCCGTCGACGGTGGCGACCGCGAAGACCGCCGGGTACGTCTGCCCCGGCGCCGCCCGGCCGAAGCCGACGTTGACCGCGCTGCCCACGTTCGGCAGCTTCGTGAAACTGGCTCCGGAGTCGGTGGACCGGAAGATCCCGGTCTCGCCGGCCAGCCAGACGTGCCCCTCGGCCCCGGCCACCGCCTTGAACTTCGCCCCGGTGCTCGGCAGCCCGGTCGCGGCGGTGGCGGTGAAGCTCTGCCCGCCGTTCGTGCTGAGGTAGAACCGGCCGGCCGAGTAGCCGTAGAACTTGTTCGGGTTGACCCGGTCGGCCTCGACGGTCGCGTTCGCCGGGATGCCGCTGGACTGGCTCCACGAGTTGCCGTACCCGACGGAGTAGACCACCTGTTGCCCGGCGTCGCCGGGCGCCCAGACGAACCGGCTGCCGTCGGCGGCGGCCGCGACCGTGCCGCCGCTGTTGATCCCGCCCGGCTCCTGCGCCTGGAACCAGTTCGCTCCGCCGTCGGTGGAGAAGGCGACGTGGCTGTCGTTCGGCCGGTCGGCGTCGGTGAAGTTTCCGGCCCGGACCATGACGCCCGGGTTCAACTCGGCGAAGTCCAGGCTGGTGGTGCTGGTGAAGACCGGTTGGGTGAACATCGTCGCCGGTACGGCGTCCAGGCTGGTGTGCCGGAAGCCGCCGATGTCGCCGAGCCCGCTGACCAGCGGGGCACCCGACGGCGGGCTGACCAGGTCGAGGACGGCGGTCTCCTCCAGGCCCCGGACCATCGGCCGGATGGTGACCGTACCGCCGCTGTCCCAGTTGCGCAGGTTGGTGGTGCCGTAGATCGTCGCACCGGTGCCGTACATCAGCCGGTTGCCGTCGAACGGGTCGATCTCGACGGACTCGTTCATCCAACCCAGCTTCGGAGTCTCCTCCGGCGGGGTCGGGTTGGCGCCGAAGGTCAGCCACGGCACCGAGCTGATGTCCATGGTGTAGCGCTTGGTCCGGTTCGGGTACGCCCCGAAGTCCCAGATCCGGGTCCAGGTCGCGCCGCCGTCCGTACTCCGGAAGAAGATCGCGTCCGGCCACCAGGAGATCTGCGTCGCCACCATGATGGTGTTCGGGTTCTGCCGGTCGATGGTCAACCCGCTGTAGCCGTAGTACGCGTCCGCGCTGCTCGACGGCACCGGGCTGATCTGCGTCCATGCCCCGGTGGCCCGGTTGAACTTCCAGACGTCGCCCTTTGCCCCGTCGTACGGGCCGCCGGTGTCGCTGGTGGCGATGTAGAGGAAGCCGCCGGCCGGGTCGACGACGCCCTTGTGCGCCAGGTAGCCGGTGGGCTGCCCGGCGATCCGCTCCCAGCTCGTACCGCCGTTGGTGCTCCGGTAGACCGGGTTCTCCTTGTCCGCGACCCCGACGTAGATGGTCTGGGTGGTGGTGCCGGCGCTACCGGTGGATTTGTCGAAGCTGACCCAGGTCACACCCTGGTTGCCGTTCAGGTAGTTGTTCGGGTCGTTCGGGTCCTGGGCGTAGTTGCCGGGGTTCGGAAAGTTGCCCACCTTCGCCCAGGTGACGCCGTAGTCGGTGCTGCGCCAGAGCCCGTTGCCGCCCTCGGCGCCGTAGTAGACGACGCTGTTCCGGTTCGGGTCGACGGCGAGTCGCTCGCCCTGGCCCCGGCCCGGCATGTTGCCGCCCACCTTGAACGGCAACTGGTACGCCTGCCAGGTGTTGCCCTTGTCGGTGGAGCGCAGGATCGCCCCGTTGTTCGGGTCCCAGTCGTTGGTGTACATCCCGACGGCCGCGTAGACCCGGTTGGTCTGCACCGGGTCGGTGGCGATGCTGAGCACGCCGTTCCAGCCCCAGCGGTCCCAGCCGACCCAGTCCAGCAGCGGGGTCCAGCTCTGGCTGGACTGCTCCCAGCGGTAGGCGCCGCCGATGTCGGTGCGGGCATAGATCAGGTTCCGCTCGGTGGGGTTGAAGACGATGCCGGGGACGAAGCCGCCGCCGTCGATCCGGACGTTCCTCCACGAGTACGGCTCCGCCGCCGCGGCCGAGGCCGGTGCCGAGGCGGGGCTGACGGCGACCTGGGCCACCACGGCCACCGCGCCGGCGGCCAGTACGGCCGCGAGCGCGTGGGCGAGACTTCTACGCATGTACGGCTCCCTGTGTCAAAGAGCTTGCGCTGGTTCGGCGTGCCCGAGGGTCACCCCCGGGCCGGACGAAGCGTCGGCGCGGCGGGCGGTCCGGGTGGTTGCCGGGAACGCACCGCCACCGGTGCGGTCGCGCCGACCGCGCGCACGGACGGAAGGATCGAGCCGGGAGCTGCCCCTGCTCCCGTGGCGTCGTCCTGGCTCCCGGAACGGCGTCGTGCAGACGTTCACACAGGGCTGTCCACGCTGTCAATAGTTGGGGGGCCAAACTAACCGCCCCGGCTGGACCGGTTCAGCCGAGCCGGAACACCACCGAGCCGGAGACCTCCTCGCGGGTGACACCCAATCCGTCGACCGGCCGGTTCAGCACCTCCTGCCACGGCGTCCCGGCCAGGTACTCCGGCAGCACGACGACGGTACGCACCCCGAGTTGCCGCAGGTGGTCGACGCTGAACCGGTCGGGGAAGCCGGCCGTGATGCCGAGGGTCTGCGCCTGCGACTCCGGGGTGAAGGCGGCGAGCCCGTTCACGATCTTCGGGAAGCCGTCGGTGGACCAGAGCATCACGCTGAACTCCAGGGTGCCGCTGCTCGGCAGTACCAGCAGCGGACCCTCGACCCCGCGCAACGCGGCCGGCTGCGGGATCACCGGTGCGTGCGGGGTGGTGTTGACCCCCTCCAGGACGATCAGCGCGAGCGGGACCAGCGCGACCAGCCGGACCAGCGCCCTGCGGAATCCGGCGGCGCGCCGGCCGGGTACCCGTCGGTCCGGCTCCTCGGTGCCGGGCGGCGGCTGGTAGGCGGCCCTGCGCAGCACCGGCAGCGGCGCTCCGGCCCGCTCCCCCGGCTCCGGCGGAACCTGGTCCGCGTCCCGGTCCGGACCGGGTTGCCCGGACTCGGCGCCGCCGGCCGACGGGCTGGCGTCGGCGCCCGACGAGGCGGTGGCCGGGACCGACGAGGCGGTGTCGGCGCCCGGCCGCGTCGCGTCGACGGGGTCGCCATCCGGCGACCGGTCGGCGGACGGTTCCGTGCCGAGCTGGGTCAGCGCGGTGAGCGTACCGGCGGCCAGGATGCCGAGCAGCAGGGTCGTCCAGAGCACCAGCCGGCCGGAGGTCCGGATCGCGTCGAAGCCGGGCGCGTGCAGCACCAGGGTCGCGTACCCGGGATCGCCGTCGCCGCCGAGGGTGGTGCCGCTGGCCAGCCCGACGCTGACCAGCACGCCGACCGCGAGCATCACCCGGTGCCGCAGCCGCCAGGCCGAGAAGAAGAGCCCGGCGAAGGCCAGCCCGATCAGCACGACCCCGGGCAGCAGGGTCATCTCCCCGGCGAAGCTGAGACTCTCCCGGGCGACGGCGTGCCGCTCGCCCCAGAGCCAGTTCTCCGGCGGCGCGGTCAGGAAGCCCCGCCACGGCGGCGAGAACATCTCCACGTGTGCCAGCGTCCGCCGGCCGGCCGGATGCCGGGCCACCACCTCCAGGTAGGGCAGCGCCATGAAGATGCTGACCCCGCTGAACACCGCACCGCCGGCCAGGTCGGCCAGGAGCAGCCGTCGGCCGAACGGCGGACGGGACCGGCGCCGCCACCACGACCAGGCATAACCGGCCGCAGCGGCCAGGCAGACCAGCGCCAGCACGTAGCCGAACGGCAGCCCGATGCCGAAGCCCAGGGTCATCTGCCAGGCCGCCACCAGCCAGCCGGCGAAGGCCCAGCCGGGACGGCGCCGCTCCGGCCGGTAGCCGTACCGCAGCGACCAGCCGTGCCCGCGCGCCAGCATCGCGCACGCCAGCGCGATGCCGCCGATGGAGAGCACGTGCAGGTGCCCGGCCTGAGCCAGCTTCCAGGGGGCGTACCCGAAGGCGACCCCGGCCGCCGCCGCGCCGATCCGGCCCGCGCCGAGCTGCCGGACCAGCGCGTACGCCCCGACGAAGGCGAGCGCGTGCACCAGCACGTAGAGGATGTTGTAGCGGACCACGCCGGCCACCGGACCCTCGCCGATCATGCCGGCGGGGGCGTAGCCGAGCAGGGTGTCCGAGTAGGCGTAGGTGTAGGGCTCCGGGTAGAAGGTGTTGGAGTGCCACAACTGGGTCGGGTCGTGCAGCAGCACGTGGCCGCCCCAGGCGATCTGCCACGCCTGGAGGGTCGGGTCGCCGATGTCCTGCGGAATCGTGCTGGTGAGGTGGCGCAGGGTCGGCCAGGTCAGCACCACGGCCAGCAGCAGCCCGCCGAGCACGGCCAGCGTCCACTCGTGGCTGACCAGCCGTACCAGGAAGGGAGGCCGGGGCACCCGAGCCGGGCCGCCGGGCGCGGCGCCGGCCTCCGGCGGTCCCGCCCGGTCGTCCGGCGGCTCCCCGGCCGCCCGCCCGGCGGAGCCGTCCCCGGCCGCCCGGGCGTCGGGTATCTTCCCGGCCCGGTCGTCGGGTCCGGCCGGCGCCGTCTGCCGCTCGATCGTCATCCTGCCCATTCCTTCCGGCCCGGGGCCCTGTCCCCCGCAGCACACCGGCACTTCCCGGAGCACATCGGCATTGATGATCCCTGATCCCGACCGGGGCTGTCACGCCCGGCGACCCGGCTCATCCCCACCGGGTGAGGGACGCTCACCCGACGGTGAGCCAGAGTCGGTCGCGGACGTGACCGGAAGGCGCAGCCTACCGGTCGACCCGACCGCCGCACTCGACCGTCGGAGGAGCGAGAATGGCCAGCCGCGTGCCGAGCCGCAGCGACGAGGATATCCAGCGCGACATCCTGGCGGAGCTGGCCTGGGAGCCCCGGGTGCAGCCGAACGAGATCGGCGTCGCGGTGCAGGAGGGCGTGGTGACCCTGCGCGGCTGGGTCGACAACTACGCCAAGAAGTGGGCGGCGGAACGGGCCGCGCACCGCGTGCACCGGGTCCGGGCGGTCGCCAACGACCTCGAGGTACGCCTGCCCTCCTCGGCCGAGCGCGACGACCCCGAGATCGCCGCCGCGGTCACCCGGGCCCTGGACTGGGACGCCTTCGTCCCCACCTCGGAGATCGACGTGACCGTCTCCAGCGGCTGGGTCGTACTGCGCGGCGAGGTCGAGTGGGAATACCAGCGACGCGCCGCCGAACAGGCGGTACGCCGGCTCGCCGGAGTTCGCGGCCTCACCAACGGGATCTCGGTGCGGCCGCACGAGCAACCGGAGCCGGACGAGATCTTCGGGCGGATCAGGAGTGCCCTGCTACGCAGCGTGGAGACCGACGCTGCGGGGATCGACATCCGGATCGAGGGCGACTCGGTGGTGCTGACCGGCGCCGTCCGGTCCTGGCTCGAACGCGAGGAGGCCGAACGGGTCGCCTGGTCGGCGCCGGGCGTGACGCACGTCGACAACCACCTCACGGTACGGCTGTGAGGCACCGGGGCTGTCAGATCAGGTTGAGTTCGCGGGCCCGGCGTACGGCGTCCCGGCGCCGGGTGGCGTCGAGCTTGCGGTAGATGTTCCGGACGTGCGTCTTGACGGTGTTCACCGAGAGCGACAGCTCGGCCGCGATCTCCACGTTGGACAGGATGCTCTGTAGGTAGCGGAGCACCGTCAGTTCCCGCTCGGTCAGCGGCTCACCCAGCGGCGTCGGCGTCGACGCCACCGCCCCGGCCGCCGCGTCGACGGAGTCGAGCAGGTCCCGCACCATCGGCCAGTACGCCGTACCCGAGTCGAGGTGGGCGGCGAGCAGGTCCCGTACCGGTGGATCGGCCCGGGTGAAGACCTGTCGGAAGCCCTCCGGCTCGGCCAGCCGGAGCACCTGTTCGAGCACCCGGGTGGCGCGGCGGTGGTCACCGGTCAGCCGGGCCGCACCGGCGTCGAGCAGTCCGGCCGCCAGCCGCAGCGGAAGCGGCCCACCGGCACCGGCCGGCGCCGCCCAGTCCGGCAGCGCACGCAGGGCGGCCTGCGGGTCCCGCCCTCGCAGGTGGGCCCGGGACAGCGCCACCGCCACCGGCTCGACCGGAGCCACTCCGCGTTCCACCGCCGGGGTCAGCATCTCCCGGGCCAACTCGACGTCGCCGTGGTCGATCCAGAGATCCGCCTCCGCGGCGAGCAGCCAGTGCGCCAGCGGCTGCGCCTCCGCCCGGTCGCCGAGGCGGCGGCGGCTGCCCGCCAGCACCTGGTGCGCGCCGGGCAGGTCACCCCGGTCACGCAGCAGCCGCGCCTCGATCATGCCGACCAGCCCGTGTACCAGCGGTTCGTCGACGTGCTCGGCGGCCCGGACGCCGAGCGCCAGGTTCGCGTCCGCGTCGTCCGGGCGGTCCCGGTACAGCGCGACGAGCGCCTGCGCGAGATAGGCGTGTACGCCGTCGGCCGGCCGGACCAGCCCGTCGAAGGGCGCCGTGCCGAGTGCCGCCCGGGCGGCCTCGTCGGCGCCGGTCAGCTCCCCTCGGACCGCCCGGGCCAGCGCCAGCCGGCCCAGGCAGAGTCGGCGGGCGCGGGTCAGTCCGGCCCGGGTCGCCTCGGCCAGCCCGTCGGCGATCTCCGGCTCGGCGACGGTCAGCTCGCCCGTGCCGAACCGGAGCATTCCCGGGACCATCCTGGCCACCGCCCTGGCCCGCAGTTCGAGATCGTCCCGTTCGGAATCGCCCGGAGCGGCCGAATCGAGGTCAAGGCCGGGGGTGAGATGGAAGTCGGGGTGGAGGTCGCGGTGGAGGTGGAGGTCGAGGTCGAGGTGGAGGTCGAGGTTGCGGTCGGGGTAGAAGTTGCGGTCGGGGTCGGCCAGGGTGAGCTGGGCGAGATCGACCCGGTCGGCGTCCAGGTAGGTGTCGACCGCCACCTCGGCCCCGTTGGCGGCGTGCGAGTCGAGCGGATCCGGGCGGAGCAGGTCGGCGACACCGGCACGTACCGCCGGTTCGTCCCCGTGCAGGTGGGCGGCGGCGAGCCGCAGGGCCGCCGCGATCCGCCGGAACCGGTGCCGGCGGGCGGCGTCGAGCAGGTCGGTGTGCTCGGCGGCCAATCCGAGGTAGTCGGTCGCGGCGGCCGGCTCACCCCCGTCCAGCCGGTCGGCGGCACAGGCCAGACCGAGTTCGGGATCGGTACGGACCACCTCGGGGGCGGGTCCCGGCGGCGCCGGCCGGGTCGGCGCGTACTGGCCGTACGGGACGAGGTCCGGCCAGTGCCGCAGCAGCACGCCGATCGCGTACGGCCAGTCGTGGGCGGCCAGCGCGTGCCGGAGCGCCTCGGCCGGCAGGTCGTTCGCGGCGAACCAGGTGGCGGCCCGACGGTGCAGCTCGGCCACCTGCTCGGCGGGGCGGCGGGCCAGCTCGGACCGGAGCAGTTCGCCGAGCATCGGGTGGCACCGGTACCCCGCCGGCCGGCCGCCGAGCGGAACCACGAACCCGCCGAGACGGTCCAGTTCGGACAGTACCCGGGCCGCGTCGGTCCGGCCGGTCAGCGTGTCCAGCAGTTCCACGGAGAAGCCCGCGACCAGCGATGCCCGGCAGAGCGCCTCCCGGGCGTCACCGGAGAGCCCGGCGATCAGCTCCTCGGTCAGATAGGCGGCGACGTCCGGATGCTCCCCGGTGAACTCGTCGACGAACCGGGCCGGGTCGGGGTGGCCCGGCAGGGCGAGGGCGGCGAACCGCAGGCCGGCGGGCCAGCCCTCGGTGCGGCTCACCAGTCTGCGGGTCTGCTCCGGCGGCAGCGGCTCCCCGTACGCGGAGAAGAGGTCGGCGACCTCGCCCGCGCGGAACGCCAGGTCGGTGGCGCGGATCTCGGTCAACTCCCCGCTGAGCCGCCAGCGGTGCAGGCCGAGCCCGGGGTCGGTACGGCAGCCGATCACCAGCCGCAGCCGTCCCGCCGCGTGCCGGAGCAGGAACTCCAACCCGCTGGAGACCTCGGGGTCGTCCACGTGGTGCAGGTCGTCCAGGATCAGGGTCGCCGGCCCGGGACGCCGGGCCAACTGGTCGGCGAGGGATTCCAGTCCGTACGCCGGGTCCGGTTCCGCCCCGACGTCCGGTTCCGGCCCGTCGACGGCCGGACGCAGCGCGGCGTACAGGTAGGACCAGAGCCGTGCCCCGCCGTCACCCGGCTCCAGCGAGAGCCAGCCCACCGGGCCCCGGTCCGGGCTCTTCCCGGCCCGGGCGTCCGTCGCGTTGCGGGCCCGGCACCAGGAACTCAGCAGTACCGTCTTGCCCCAGCCGGCCGAGGCCGAGACCACGGTCAACGGCCCCGCCGTGCCGCGGTCGAGCAGTTCGAAGAGCCGGGGCCGGGGCAGCAGCACCGCGCCGGAGCGGGGCGCGGCGGCCAGTTTGGCGGTGAGCAGCGGCGGAACCGGCCGCCCGGCGCCGCCGTCCTGACCGGCGGGTGCCGGGCCGGTGCCCGGCACGACAGTTCCGACCAGTTCCTCGATGCGTTCCTCGACCCGAGCCTCGATCCGTTCCGACAATGCCCCACCTCTTCCGGCCCGCCGCTGCGACGGTCCGAGGCGGTTACCCGGCCCGTCGCGGTTCACCCCTTGCGGACGAGCCTGGTTCACCCGGCATCGCCGGATGATGGCGACCCGGGACGTCCGGAGCGGCGGCGACACCGCGCCCCGATCGAAGCGAACGGGTTGGCCGAGGCCGGGACGCGGACCTGAGGCAGCCGGGACGCGGACCCGAGAGGCACAGGACAGCCGAGACAGGACAGCCGAGACAGGACAGCCGGCGCCGAGCCGGTCGGCCGGGGTGCCGCCGCCCCCGGCCGGCCGACTTGCCGGCAGTCGTGCTGGTCGTGCCCTTCGTGCTGGTCGTGCCGGTCGCCAGCCGATCCTGGCTGCCGCAGCCGTTTCCGGCTGTCTCCACCCCTCCCGGCTGCCTGTACTGGTTCTGGCTGCGCTCGCGGTCGTCGTCCGGTGGTCAGCCTCTCCCCGGCTGCCCGGTGCGCCGTCCGGTGGGAAGGTTCACGTACCGGTGGGAGGGTTCAGTAGACGAAGACGCTCTTCGCCGGGAAGGTGAAGGCGGGGTTGCTACCGCTGAGCAGCATCGGCCGGCCGGTGCAGTCGTCGTTGACGTAGAGCAGCGCCGCCCGGCTGTTCGTGTTGATCCAGGAGTGGGCCCGCTCTCCCCAGCCGTGGTCCACCAGGTCGACGCAGGCCCCGACGGCCGGGTCCAGCGCGGAGACGGTGAACCGGGCTCCGGTGTACGAGGTTCCCTCGAACAGGCAGAGCGCGTTGAGGAACTCACAGGTCCCACTACTCGTCGCCGCCGTGTCGGTGTCGGCCGTGGCCGCAGCGGCCGCCGCCGGCCCGGCGTACGCACCGGCGACAATGGCAGCGGTGGCCAGCGACAACAACACCCGGAAGCCGTTCCGCTTATTGGTGAGCAATTTTCGCATGATGTTTCCCCCTTTTTCTGACCGATTCCAGAAACGATGGCGAAAGGCAGGGAGGAGTCCCGTCCGGTAAACCGGGTGCGGGTGCGTCGAGGCACGGGCCGACGTCGACGGCAGGCGGGCGGCACGATGGCCGGGTGTAACGCCGCAACACCCGGAAACTGTCGTGGACCCGCAACCACCGCTGACGTATCCGCAGGTGGCGACGGCTCGACCGGCGCTGGTGGCGCTCGGGCACGGAAGCGGTCGCCGAATCGCCCGGAGCCGGTCCACGACCGGCGGGCGGCGGCGCGGGCGTACCGGCGGTGGCCGTGGCCCGCGTGGTGTCAGCGAGTCATCGATCGGGTTTTTGCCCGGCACGCCATTGTGCGGCATCGAACAACGGAATTCTCACACTCACGCGACGCCCCCGTACGCGGTCCTCGGTGGAGAAAGCAGGAATCGCCCTGGCCAAGCCATCAGACAGTGTCGATACCATAACACGCGACCATGGCTCTCACAACCAACCCCACACCGATTCGGCACCGTTTACCGCAACTGTTCGATAACCGACCAGGACCGGACGCACGACTATGGCCATACAGTTTCCGACCCGTTACGTCTTTCTCGTACCCCGGTCCGGCGCCGCCGCCGGTAACGCCCGGGCGGCACCACGCGGGCCCGGCGAACCGGTCGCCGGGCCCGGGTAAGGGGGTCTTCGGAAGCGGGCGTGTCAGGAGGGCAGGCCGCCGACCTGGGTGTTGATCCAGGACCGGATGGAGGGCAGGTCGCCGTAGATGGACGGCCCGGTGGCACAGGTCGAGTTGTTGTTACCCGCCCGGCTGGTCGCGCCGATCAGGTTCCACCGGCCGTCGACGCTGCGCACCTGCGGGCCACCGGAGTCGCCGTAGCAGGCCCCGGCGTTGCCGTTGGTGTTGTTGGTGCAGATCTCGTACGCCCCGTTGATGCCGGAGCAGCGGCTGTCGGCCACGATCGAGGTGTCCAACTCGTTGGCGATGGTCGGTGCCGAGCCGCAACCCCGGGTCGGGCAGGTCTGCCCCCAGCCGATGATCCGGGTCGCCGTGCCGACCGCGCCGGAGGTGCTCGGGATGACGGCCGGGGCGTAGCTCACCGAAGTGCCGAGCTGGAAGAGCTTCACGTCGATGGAGGGGTGGTTCACCGCGCGCACCACGCTGACCACCGTGCCGCCGCTGGTGCGGTTGACGCTGCCCACCCGCACCGAACCCGGCGTCGGGCAGTGCTTGGCGGTGACCACCCAGTTGGCCTTGATCAGTGAGGCCGAGCAGCCCGAGGTGTAGACCAGGAACGAATAGTTCTCCGACGCCGGCCGGCCGTTCACCACCAGGGTGCCGACACCGCCGTCGCCGTCGGTGGGCTCCGGTGCGGGCGCGTCGGACGCCGCCGGCACGTTCGCGTACGCGGTCGACGGTGCCGCCGAGGCGACGGCCGGCAGGGACAGGCCGGCGGCGACCAGCGCGGCCACCAGGCAGGTGCGGCGGATGAGCACCCGCGCCGGGTGTGGTCGGGACATGGGCTGACCTCCAGGGGTGTCGGAGTCGCGGTCAGGCAGCACCCTAGCGTCGAATAGATGTCCGTAGATACATATCCCTTCTCCCCTACCACCGGGCGATGCGCCGGGCCGGATCCCTGCGGCGGGTTGACCCTCGACCTGGTCGAGGGGGCAGAATGCCTGCTCATGAACGGGAGCGGCCGACTTCTCGGCATCGGCGAGATGGCCCGGGCCAGCGGCCTGAGCATCAGCGCGCTGCGCTTCTACGACGGTGCCGGCGTGCTGGCGCCCGCGTCGGTGGACCCCGGCACCGGTTACCGCCGGTACGCCGAACGGCAGTTGCCCGCCGCCCGCCTGCTGGCCGGCCTGCGCCGGATCGGAATGCCGCTGGCCGAGATCACCCGGGTGCTGGAGTTGCGCGGCTCGGACCCGGCCGCGGTGTCCCGGCTGCTGGACGCACACCTGCACCGGCTGGAGGAAGGGCTCGCCGATGCCCGCCGGGAGGCGGCCCGGCTCCGGGTACTCTGCACCGCCGCCGAGCCGGAGGTCCGGCTGACCGTACCCGGCGGGAAGCTCGCGGCGGCGGTCGACGCCGTCCGGTTCGCGGTCGGGGCCGACCCCGGGCTGCCGATGCTCGGCGGCGTGCACTTCGAGATCGACCGGGACGTGCTCCGGCTGGTCGCCACCGACCGGTACCGGATGGCCGTCTCCGAGGTCGTCGCCGACACCGGCCCGGACGACCGCGCCGGGGCCGGGGCTACGCCGTCCCGGATCGGGATCTCCCGGCTCACCGCGCCGGTCTCGTTCGTCGACGCGGCCCGGGCCCTGCTGACCGGCGGCTGGCCGGCGACCCTCACCCTCGGCTCCGCCGCCGTCAGCCTGCGGGTGCGGGACCGCCGGGTCACCGGTACCCCGCTGGAGCACGACTTTCCGGACTACCGCCGGTTGCTCCGGGCCGCCACCGGCGGGTCGGACCGCCGCCGGGTGACCGTCGACGTGGCCGGCCTGCGCGAGCGGTTGACCGCCGGCGGGACCCGCACGGTGGTACGCCCCGACGACGGCACCCGCTGCGCGGTCAGCGTGCTGGCGGTCGACGCCGCCAACCGGCTCACCGTCTCCCCCGCCGATGCCCCGGCCCCGCCGACCGATCCGGTGGTGCGGATCGGAGTCGACCGGGAGTTCCTGCTCGACGCCCTGGACGCGGTAGGGCCGGGCCAACTGGTCCTCGAACTCGACGGGCCGATCCGCCCACTGGCGGTACGCCGACCCGACGACGATCGCGCCTTCTCCATCCTGATGCCGGTACGGATCTGACCGCCCGGAGCCTCAGTCCGGCTGCTGGTCCGGGTGTCCGGCACCCAGTTCGGTGAAGAGGGTCAGTTGCAGATGTCCGGGGGCGGCCAGCCGGGAGTTGAGCGAGTTCCACGGCGTACGGGTCGGCTCGGCGAGCACCGTCGCACCCGCGTCGGCCAGGGTCGCGGTCACCGCCGGGCTGTCGTCGACCTCCAGGGCGACCCGGATGTGCCCGGCGACCCGGCGGCCGACCTCGACCTCGTCGATGTACTCGGCGTGCCCCGGATCGGTGATCTCCAGGGTGGCCCGGCCGGCCTCCAGGATCGTGACCCGGCCGTCCGGTGAGGAGAAGGCCGCCCGCTCCGGCAGGCCCAGCACGTCGCGGTAGAAACGGAGCGCCTCGTCGTAGTCGTCGGCGGTGACCACCAGCCGGAGTTGTCGGACCGGGGACGGCTCAGTCATGGCCCTCAGTCTGGCACGGGTCCGTCCGGGACCAGCCGCTCCTGCCGCCCGCCGGGGACACGCGGGCCAGCTCGAATGACCCGCCGAGACGAGTCGATCACATAAAGTGGTCAGATGCCTTTTGTCCGCTTCAACCGGATATTCTCGGGGCGGGCCACAGCCTCGGCGCCGACGGCAGCCTCGGGGCGGGCACGCCGCCGGATCGGTGCCGCGCTGGCCGTACTCGGCGGGGTGCTCGTGCTGGCGGTGGTGGTGGTCAACGAGGCGCCCGGGCCACGGCGGACCGCCGACCAACCACCGGCGGCGGTCGACCGGTTTCCGCCGACTCCGGTCGCCCCGGCCACGCCGCCGAGCGCCGAGCCGACGCTGCCCGCCGCGCCACCTCCGGCGAACCTGCCGACGATCGACTACGGACCCGCACCGCGCGGCTTTCCCCGCGACCCGGCGCCGATGTCGACGGTACGACTCGGCGAGGGCCTCCGGCCGATCCGCCGGCTCGCCGTGTACGACGCGCCGGGCGGCCGGCCCCGGGCCTTCCTGGCGCCCACCATCAGCGGAGTGCCGGTGACCGTGCCGATCGTGGCGCGCCGGGCCGGCTGGGCCGCCCTGCTGCTGCCGTCGGCGAACCGGACCATCGCCTGGGTGCCGCCCGGGCCGTGGAGCACCGAGGAACTGCGCGACCTGGTCGTGGTGGTCCGGCGGACCCACCGGCTGCACTGGTACCGGGACGACCGGCTGGTCCGTTCCTGGCCGGTCAGCGTCGGCACCTCGGCCACGCCGACTCCGCTGGGCCGGACGTTCATCCTCGGCCGCTCGACCCTGCCCGGCCGGATCTACGCCGACACCGCCGTCTTCGCGCTCGGCGCCGTACCCGACGAACCGAACTCGGTACCGTCCGGGCTGCGCGGGGCGCACATCGGACTGCACGCCTGGTACGACCCCGGCCAACTCGGCCGCGACAACAGCAACGGCTGCATCCGGATAGCCCGGAAGGCACAGGAACTCCTGCTCGCCGAGCTGTCCCCCGGCACCGAACTGCTGGTGCTGGACCGGTTCTCCGCACCCGATCGGCTCGCCGGGGCCGGACCGGTCCCCGTGCTGGCCCGCTGACGGCTCCGGACGGGCCCGCCCGGGTGGTCCCGCCGGCCGATCGGCGGTCACGTCGCGGCCGGCGTGCTAGGCTCCGCCGTTCTACGGATGGTTACCGAGACACCGGAACGGGGAGCGGGATGACTCGGATGCACCGTGGCGGCGCCGTGCTGGCTGCCGCCCTGGTCCTCGTCGTGCTGACCGGCTGCCAGAGCCTCGGCGGGGGCGGCGCGTCCGGGGCGGCGCCCGCGGAGCCGACGGCGATGCGGGGCGCGACCGACGCGGTCAAACAGGCTCGGACCCTGCGCGCCACCTTCAAGACCAGGCAGAGCGGCGGCACGATCGCCGGCGGGACCATCACCGGAGAGGCCCAGGTGATGGCCGGCAGCGGGATGGCGGTCACCTGGAGCTACCGGACCTCGACCGACTCCGGCGAGCCCAGGACGGTCGACGGTCGACTGGTCGCGGTCGACACGGCGGCGTACCTGACCTCGTCGCAGTGGAAGCTGCCGGCGGGCAAGAAGTGGTTCTCGGTCCCCGCCGGGTGGCGGGCCACCCTCGACCAGCCGATCGCACCCGAGTGGTTCGTACTGGTGATGTCCCGACTGCTCGACCCGTTGTTCCTGCTCGACCAGGGCCTGCCCGAGGCGACCGGTCTGGAGGCCACCCCGGCGCCGGGCGAACCCGAGGGGACCACCGGTTACACCGTGGACTGGAACTTCTCGCTGGACACCGCGGGGCCGCAGATGGCGGCCTGGGCCAAGCAGGTCGGCGAGGTCATCGTGCTGGAGGTCTCGCTCCATCTGGACGGAAGCGGCCGGCCGGTACGGCTGAAGGCCAGCTCCTCCACCCAACTGATGCTCTTCGACGCCGAGGTCACCTTCGCGAGCTACGGCACTCCGGCCGAGGTCACCGCGCCCGCGCCGGCCCAGGTCGAGAAGATCTGAGCCCGGTGCGGTTTCCCGGGCGCTCCGGCCCGGCGGGCCGGGCTAGAGGTCCCGGCGCATGCAGACCCGGGGCCACCGGTTCAGGCCGTGTGCCGCCTCGTGGGCCCGGATCGCGACCAGCCCGGGGGTCAGCTCCGGCTCGTCGAGGACGACGAACCCACACCGCGAGTAGTACGGGGCGTTCCAGGGCACGTGGGTGAAGGTGGTCAGGGTCAACGCCGGTACCCCGCCGGCCCGGGCATGCGCCGCGAGGTGTTCGAGCAGTTGCCGGCCCACGCCCCGGCGGGCGGCCCGGGGATGCACCGAGACCTGTTCGACGTGCAGGTTGCCGTCCACCGGCTCGGCCACCAGGTAGCCGACCGGTACGTCGTCGGCGTCGACCGCGACCCAGGCCAGGCCGGCACGCTGATGCCGGGCCAGTTCCTCGACGGAGGGTGGTTCGTCGTCGGCGACCTCGGGCATCCCGACGTCCCGGAAGGACCGCCCGGCGGCCCGCTCGATGTCCCGCAGTCCGGGCAGGTCCTGCCGGCGGGCCGGTCGGATCCGCATCGCATCATCCTCGCCGGAGCGGCCCGCAGGCGGCCAGCGATATTCCGCCGGCCCCGTCCACCCGTTGCCGCTGTCGGCGGCGGCCGGGCTGGGCCGGGGCCGTCCGCCCACGCCCCGGCTCACGTCCGGGTGGTCACGGACATGTCGACCGGATCCTCCCGCCGGAGGCGCCGTCCACCGCCGCATCCTGACACCCACGACGCTCAGTCGTCGCAACCGTAGCCGTCGCCGTCCCGATCCAGGTCGTAGATGTCGTCGCCGATCACCCGTACCGGGCCGCTGACGTACTTCGGACCGTTGCCGCTGCCGCCCGCGCAGTCCACGTCACTGGCGATCGGTACGCAACCGCCGTAGTTCGGATCGCACCTGCGGGTCTCCTTGGTGCCGACCGCGACGACCTGCGTCACCGGTTTCCTGGTCACCACCTCTTCAACCAGCTTCTTGCCCGTCTGCACACCGTTGACGTAGGTGACCTCGTAGGTGAGGGTCTTCGAGCCCTTCACTCCGGCGGTACGCACCTCGCGCTTCCCCTTGGCCAGCGAGGAGTCCTGCACGGTTCGCTGACCGAACGGGATGCTGCGGGTCTCGGTCACCCTCCGCCGCTCGGCCGTCGGGCTCGCCGAGGTCGGCGCGGGACTCGCGACCTCCGCCGCGTCGGTCGCCGGGACACTCGGCGACCCTGACGGTACGGCCGGAGCGGGCGCATCCGCCGCCGGGGAGGTGTTCGCCGAACCGGCCTCCGGATCGACGCTGTTCCCGATCGCCGCGAGACCACCGCAGCAGAGCAGCAGCGAGAGCACCGGGCCACCGACGAAGAGCGCGGCCTTCTGCCCGGGGCCGAGTCGACCGAGGAGGCCGGGTCGGGACCGGGCCGCCCCGACCGGGTACGCCGGGCCGGAGGGCGGCTGGTGCACCGGCTGCTGCCGGGTGTGCGGGTACGCGCCGGGCTCATGCGGTTGATTGGTCACGGGAGCAGTCTTGGCGCAGCTCTAGATCATCCATAGTGGTCGACCGGCGACACTTCGTGATGCTGACCGGTTCCACCGGACACACCGATGGATCCCACGAATGGCCGGGAGGCTCCGTCCGCCGCCGTACGTAGGAGCACCGGTCGGCGGATCGCCGGCCGTACCGGGACGGAAACGAGTCCCCGGCACCCGACCGGTGCCCCGGGGTGAGGCCCGACCCCTCCTACCGGTTCGACCGGTCCTGCCGGACGAGCCGGCGCAGGCCGACCGTCACCGTGCCGAGCCAGAGGGCGTACGACCACAGCATCACCCGTTCGGCGAGCCCGGCCACGCTCTCGTAGCCGCCGAAGGTCAGCGACGCGCCCTCGGTCATCACGTCGACTCCGGTCACCGCGAAGCCCAGGAACGCCACCACGCACAGCACCGTCGAGGCGGTCACCGCCCGGCTCACCGGCCGCCACCGGGGATCCCGCCGCCACACCCGGGTGAGCAGGACCGCCGCGACCGGCAGCACGGTGAAGGCGGTCAGCCCGGCGATCCCGTGCACCATGCCGGCGGGTGAGAGCGGCCGGTCCCACTGGCCGTACGGGTCGGTCGGAAAGATCCCTCCGACCAGTACGGCGGCGCTCCAGATCCCGAGCAGCCACAACCCGGCTCCGCCTCCCCTCGTCCGGGCGGCGGCCAGCCGGAGCAGTCCGGCCGACGCGACGGCGAGCGCCAGCAGCCCGGCCGGAACCAGTGGGCCTACCCCCGGGGCGTGCACGTAGTGGCTGACCATGCGCTCCACCGGACTCCACCCCGGGGTGCCGAGGTCGGCCACGGCGAAGCCGACGAACGGCAGCGCCACTCCGGCCAGTACGGCATCGGCGACGACACTGTGGCGCGGGGGACGCGCCACGCCGACGGATCGGGGCGGCCGGGTCGGGATTTCGGTGCGGGACATCTGGACCTCCTCGGTGGACCTGCCCGGACGCTATGGGCGGACCGCCGGTCGGCGCGTCGTCCCGGGGTGGACATCCGCACCGACGCCTCGGGACTACCGGCTACACCGATCGGAGTAGCGCACCGGTGACCGGGCCACCGCCGGCCGGTCCAGCGGCGATCCAGTCGGCGTCCAGTCCCGGCTGAGAGTCTCGGCGGAGTCGAGGGATCGGCATCCACGTCTACCGCTGCGGTTGGGTCGGGCGCTGTGAGCGAAGAGTCGGGCACGTTCGGCGCGTTGCTCCGCGGGTACCGGGCGCGGGGCGGGATGACCCAGGTTGCCCTGGCGGCCCGCGCCGGAGTGGGCGTACGGACCGTACGCGATCTGGAGCACGACCGGGTACGGCAGCCGCAGCGCCGGGTACTCACCCGGCTCGCCGCCGCCCTCGACCTCTCCGCCGCCGAGCAGGCCCGGCTCGGCTCCACCATCGCCGGCCGGCCGGGTGGGCCGGACCGGTCGCTCCGGATCGACGTGCTGGGTCCGCTGCGGGTCCGGCACGGGGAGCGGCCGGTCGACGTGGGACCGCCGAAGCACCAGCTCCTGCTCGGGCTGCTCGCCGTGCAACCGGACCAGCCGGTGCCGGTCTGCGACATCGTCGACGTGCTGTGGGACCGGCCGCCGCGTAGCTGTCGCGGCCTGGTCCAGACCTATCTGACCAGGGTGCGCCGGCTCGTCCGCACCGGGTACGCCGGTCCGGCCACCGCCCCGGTCATCGTCCGCGACCGTCACGGGTACCGGCTCGCGTTGCCGGCCGACCGGGTCGACGCGGGACGCTTCCGGAGCCTGGCCGAGCGGGCCGCCCGAGCGCACCGCCGGGGGCAACTGGACCGGGCGGTCGAGCTCTTCTCCGCCGGGCTGGCCTGCTGGCGTGGGCCGCTGCTGGCCGGTGCCGGGTCCGGGCTGCTCCGGCATCCCGCCGCGACGGCCCTGTCCCGGCACCGGCTGGACTGCGTACTGACCCTGGCCGACCTCGCCTTCGCCACCGGTACCGCCGGTCGGGTGACGACGCCGCTGGCCCAGGTCGCCGAGGTGGAGCAGTTGCACGAGGGGCTGCACGCCCGGTTGATGCTGGCGCTGGCCGGTACGGGGCAGCAGGCGAGCGCGCTGCGGCTCTTCGGCCGGTTGCGTGCACGCCTCGCCGACGAACTCGGGGTGCTGCCCGGCGCGGAACTCCGGGCCGCACATCTGCGGGTGCTGCGCCAGCAGGTACCCGGTGCCGACGGCCGCCCGGCGTGACGGTCAGGAGTTGGAGATGATGTACGCGTTGGGCGAGGAACTGCCCCAGTTGACGACGCAGCTGCTCACGTGCACGGGTCCGTAGACGATCCGCCAGCCGCCGGGGATGGGCGAGAACTGACACACCGTCAGGGAGGAGCCGGCGGGCATTCCCTCCGCCTGCTGCACGAAGAGGTAGCTGGCCCGGGTGTTCGGGTCGCAGATCCCGGCGTACGCCAGCACGACCCAGCCGGCCGGCACGCTGCCGCAGGACCAGCGCTGGTCACCGGGGGCCGCCAGGGCCGGCGCCGGTGGCGCGACCAGTGCGACCCCGAGGACTGCCGCGGTGAGTACGGCGAGGATCCGACGCATCTTCCTGCTCCCATCGCCCGGGGGGGGTGTGCGGTACCCCCGCAACGCTATGGGCCGGTGCCGGGCGTACCCGTGGTAGCGGAACGTGCGGCGTGCCGGCTCCGGACCGCCCCGGCCGGGCTGGGCGGACCCGGGCCGTACCGCAGCACGGACCGGCAGAACCGGCAGAACCCGCCACGCCGGCCGGAAGTGCCGCCGGCCGGGACGGGCCGGCGTCAGTCCGCCCGGTCCGCCGCGCGGCGCCGGTAGTGCCGGGAGACGCGGGCGCGGTTGCCGCAGGACGCCTTGCACCACTCCTGACGCGGGTGCTCCCGGACGAAGTAGCGCACGCAGCGGGGGGCCGGGCAGGCGGCCAGCCGGTCCCGGGCCGGGCCGGCCAGGAACTCGATCGTGGCCCGGGCCAGCCCGGCGACCAGGCGTATTCGGGCGTCGGCCGGTTCCCCGGACCAGACGAGGGTCGGGTCCGCCTGGTCGGGCCAGCTCAGTACCGGCCGGATCGGCCACCGCCCGGCGGCCTGGTTGAGCTGGTCGACGGCGTCCTGCGCCGGGAGCAGCGCGGCGGAGTCGGCCCGGCTCGGCGGCGCCGGGTGCACCGCCCGGGCGAGGAGGGTACGCGCGGCGCGGCGCAGCCCGACCACGTCGAGCCGGAGCCGCTCGTCGGCCAGCTCCCCGGCCGGGCCGAGACTGCCGGCGTACTCGCGCAGTGGCTCGGCCTGCTCCCGCAGCCAGCCGGTCAGCCCGGCGACGTCGGCGAGGTCGTCCGCGACACCGCCGTTGCCGTCGTGCCGGATCGTGCCGGCGAGGGCCAGCGCGAGTTGCTGGGACATCCGCGTCTCCTCTGCTGACGGCTTGTCCGGGCGGCCGGGCCCAGGGTAGCCTCCCTAATGGTTGCAGTGCGAGTAACCATTAGGGGGAAATCGAGTGCTCGTCATCGCCCACCTCAGCGACACGCACCTGGACAGTCATCCCCGGTCGGCGGAACGGACCGCCCGGGTGATGGACTACCTGCACGCCCTGCCACGACCGGTCGACGCGATCCTGGTCACCGGGGACGTCGCCGACCACGGCGAGGTGGCCGAATACGAGATCGCGGCAAAGCTCCTCGCCTCGCCGCTGCCGGTGCTGGTCTGCCCCGGCAACCACGACGTGCGGGAGGCGTACCGGAAGGGTCTGCTCGGCGACGCGGCCGGCGGGACCGGCCCGATCAACAGCCGGCACGACGTGGCCGGCGCGGTCTTCCTGCTCGCCGACTCGTCGGTGCCCGGCCGCGACGACGGGCACCTCGACGCGGAGACCATGGGCTGGCTCGCCGACGAACTCGGCTCGACGCCGGCCGGGACGCCGGTCTTCGTCGCCTTCCACCACCCGCCGATCGCCCTGCACCATCCGATCGCCGATTCGATACGGCTGCTCCCGGCCGAGCCGCTGGCCGAACTCCTCACCGCCCACCCGCAGGTCGTCGCGGTACTGACCGGGCACTTCCACACCCCCGCCGCCAGCACCTTCGCCGGCCGGCCGCTGCGGATCGCCCCCGGCGTCGCCTCCACGCTCCGGCTGCCCTGGGAGGGCGACGGGGCGCTGCTCGACCCGACCCAGCCGCCCGGGGTGGCATTCCACGTCTACGACGACGCCGGCCTGCTGACCACGCACTACCGGGTCGTCATCTGAGCGTGCGAGGCATCGCCGTACTCGGCTTCCTGGCGGCCGTCGCGCCGATCACCGCGACCCCGGGGACCAGCCTGGCCCTGGTCGTCTCGCGGGTCACCGCCGGTGGGCGTCGGCAGGGCTGGTGGGTGATCCTGGGTACCCTCAGCGGCCTCTACGTGCACGCCCTCCTCGCCGCCGTCGGGCTGGCCGCGCTGGTACTCCGCTCCTCGCAGGCGTTCCTGCTGGTCAAGCTGCTCGGTGCCGGCTATCTGGTCGGCCTCGGGCTGTGGCTGCTCCGCTCGGCGACCCGCCGCCGGCCGAGCACCGGGGACGAGCCCCCGGCGCACCGGGCCCGGCGGCTGCCATGGCGCGGGCACCACCCGTACCTCCAGGGATTTCTCGGCAACGTACTCAATCCGAAGGCGGCGGCCGTCTACCTGACCCTGGCACCGCAGTTCCTCGACGTGCGGGGACCGGTGCTGGTCCCGATGCTGATACTCGGCACCGCGCACGCGCTCCTCGCCGGCTGCTGGCTGGCCGGCTGGACCGTGATCTCCGGCGCCGCCGCCCGACTGCTGCGCACCGTACGGGTCCGCCGGGCACTCGACCGGGCGACCGGGGCGATCCTGGTGGCCCTCGGCGTCCGTACGGCGGTGAGCTGAGCGCCGGTCGACCGTCACCGCGCTCGGTGACTCTGCCGGCTCCCCCGACCCGTGACATCCCGCACCCCCCTATGTAGAGTTCCGAGCATGGGCAGTGAGGTGCGGGTCACCACCGCGGTGGCAAGGGTGCTCGCCGCGTTCGTCGAGGATCCGACGACAGACCGCTACGGGCTGGACCTGATCGGCACGACCGGGCTGCCCAGCGGCACCCTCTACCCGATCCTGGTCCGGCTGCAACGGGCCGGCTGGGTCGACTCGGCCTGGGAGGAGATCGACCCGGTCGAGGCGGGCCGGCCCGCGCGACGCTACTACCGGCTCACTCCGGACGGTCTGGCCCGGGCCCGCACCGAACTCGCCCTGCTGCACCGCCAGCTCGGCGGCGCGACCCGGCGAGCCGGCCAGCAGCCGAGACCGGCATGAACCACCCGGCCGACCAGGATGAGCCCGGGACCGTCCCTCCTCCCCCGCCGGACGGCGCAAACGAGCCCGGCACCGGCGGCAGGGGCCTCCCGGCGGTGGCCGACGCCCTGCTCCGGATCGCCGCCCGGCGGTGGCCCGCCGAGTTGGGGATGCTGCCGGAGTGGCGGGCCGAGCTGGCGGCGATCCGCGCCGACCCGGCCTCCGGGCCGCTGACCCGGGCCACCCGGCAACTCCGCTTCGCGATCAGCCTCGCCGGTTCGCCGCCGGGCGAGGACGGGCACGGGGTACCGCGCGGCTGGCGGGAGCTGCTGCCCGGCGCCGGCAGGGCCCTGCAAACGCCGCTGGCACTGCTCGGCGCGGTGCTGCTCTGCCAGGTGCTGATCGGCGTGCTCGAGATGGTGGGCACGACCGTGTTGACCCTGACCCGGGGAGACCCCGGCGGTCCCAGCATCTCCGGCGGCATCGACTGGGCCGGAAACCTCACCTCGGTCGCCGGTCTCGCCGTCGGGGCCGGTGTCGCCGGCTGGCTCGGCGGATGGCTGGGCCGGCGGCTGCCGGTCGGCCGGGCCCGGCACACCCGGCTCGGCGTGGCCGGCCCGGCGGTGCTGGCCCCGCTGGTGATGGCCGCCGGCACGGTGGCCCTGCACACCGTCGCGCACTCCGGCCCGGCACCGCAGCCGGGCGTCACCGTCCTGGCGTCCGAGCCGGTCCCGGCACTGCTGCTCTGGGGCGTACTCGTCGCACCGCTCGCCGGTACGGCCGGCTGGCTCGTCCACCGTGGACGCCGCCGCGCGGCGACGCTGCTCGCCGGCGCGGGCGGGTTGCTCGTACTCGAACTGGTCGCGATGGTCGCCGGCCGACACGCGGCGGTGGCGGAGGACCTCAGTTTCGGCACGGCCCCGTGGTGGTTCCCACTCAGCCTGCTGGACCCGCACGGCAGCGGGGTCCGGTTCGGCCGGGTCGAGCAGGCCTACGTGGCGTCGGAGATGGTCGTCATGATCGTCGCGAACACCCTGCGCCCGCTGCTCGCCTGCACGGCGTTCGCGCTCTGCTTCGGCACGGCGGCGACCGGGACCCGCCGGCCGGGTCGAGCCGCCCGCGCGGCCGATCCGCCCACCTCGCCCACCTCGCCCGCCCCCTCCGGCGCCCGGACGCCGGTCGCCGGTCGGCCGGGTTTCGGGGTGGCGGTCGCGGCGGCCGGGTTGGGGCTGTGGGGGTACGCGGCGACGGTCCTCACGCCGGGGCTGACCGAGGTGGCGGCGGTCGACGAGGTGCAGAGCTGGGAACTGCATCTGCGCGCCCAGGAGCTGCGCCAGGCCGGGATCGTGCTCGCCGTGCTCGGGCTGCTGGTGCTGGCCGCCCCCCGGGCAGCGGTGCTGGTGCCCGGGCTCTGCACCGCCGCGCTGCTGCTCGCCGTCGACTCGGTACTCGACGCCGCCGACCTCGCCCGGCCCGGCCTGCTGCCCGGGGTCGTCGGTGTCGGCGTGGCGGTGCTGTCCCTCGGCTGGTGGCTCGGCGGCACCCTCGCCGGCCGGAGCGGACAGGATGACCAGGCGCGGATCCCGGAACACGTCGTACGGCGCCGGCTCGCCTGGGTGTCGGCGGTGGCGGCGTTCTGCGCTCCGGCGCTGCTGTTCCGGGCGAGTTGGCCGGGAGAGCTGACTCCGGCCGGGTATCCGGTCGGCACCGCACTCACCGCCGCCGCGTTCGCGGTGCTGGCCGGGACGACCGCGCTCGCCGTACGCGCGAATCCGCTGCCGGTCCCGGTCGCCGCGTCCCTGGTCGGCCTGCCGGCGCTGCTGATGGCCCTCCTCGGTGGGCTCAGTGGCGGCGCCGTCGGCGGGGTCGGTTTCGCCGCTGCCCTCGGACCGGTCCTGTTGACTGTCGCGCTCGCCACCATGGTCCTGCGCCGACGCGCCGGAACCGCCTGGCGGTGGGGCGCCCTCGGTGTCGGTGCCGTGCTGCTCGGGCTGCCGTCGGCGTACGCGCAACTCGCCCTCGCTCCGCTGCTCGGCGAGCCGTTGCTGCGGGCCGCGGACTACGGCCGGCCGGTGGACGGCCTGCCCTACCTGCCCGGCGCGGTACTGCTCGCCGCCGTGCTGGCTGTGGTGCTCGCCGTCCGGGTGGATCGGACCTCCGCCCACCCGCACCCGCACCCGCACCCGCACCCGCACCCGCAAGCTTCGGTCAAGAAACAGTGATCAACGGCACTACCGCGCCGTCCCGGCCGCACAATCTAAGAACGTTCGGCCTGAGTGGACGGGGACAGGGCCATGACTCTTGATCCGAGCAACGTGACCTGGGGAATCAGCGCGTCGACCTTCCTGGCAGGCTATCTCCTCCTCGCGGTGGTCGTCTTCGGGCACGCCACCGTACGGCGCCGGCAACTCCTCGCCGGGCCGGAGAGCGTACGCACCTCGACGCTGACCGCCGGCCAGGTCGGGTACCTCAACGGCGGCGAGCGGCTCGCCGTCTGCACCGCCCTGG
Organism: Plantactinospora veratri; assembly: GCF_036421995.1. Classification (NCBI taxonomy): domain Bacteria; kingdom Bacillati; phylum Actinomycetota; class Actinomycetes; order Micromonosporales; family Micromonosporaceae; genus Plantactinospora; species Plantactinospora veratri. Next base: position 17,195 of record NZ_JAZGQL010000006.1, on the reverse strand, counting down.
CCGGGTTGCGCAACGCCGGTGCGATCGCGATCGGTCCCGCCCCGGACCGCTACCTGGTGGTCGCCGGAGACCGACCGGTCGGGGCGAGCGGTCTGGAGGCGGCGGTGCACCGCTTCGCCGGGCAGCGCCGCAGGCCGCGGGAGCTGACCTGGGACTCGGGCGTGGCGATGGAACTGTCCCGGCTGCGTACCGGACTGGAGAGGGCCGGCCTGATGCCGGGCGCCGAGATCCTGCGGGCGCTTCGCGGGCAGACCTGGCTCCTCGGCGCGGTGCTGCTGCTCGGCGTACTCCGGTTGCTCGCCGAGGTCTCGACCGGCGAGCCCTGGCTGCCGTCGGTGCTCGTCCTGGTCGGGCTGGGCGTCGCCACCGTGCTGCTGGGACGCCGCCCGCCGGTGCGTACCCGGGCCGGCGACTGGGCGCTGGGCGCGCTGCGTACCGAACACGCGCACCTGTCCCCGGCCCAGCGGCCGGCCTGGAGCACCTACGGTCCGACCGGCGCGGCGATGTCGGTCGCGCTCTTCGGCCCGGCGGCGTTCTGGGCGGCGGACCCGGAGTTCGCCGCCGAGGCCGGGATACAGCAGCGGCTCGGTGTCGCCACGGCCGGCGGGTCGAGCGGCGACTCGGGCGGCAGCGGCGGCTTCGTGTGCAGCGGCGGCGGTTTCGGCTCGGACAGTGGTGGCGGGTTCGGCTCCGACAGTGGTGGCGGGCACGGCTGCGGGGGCGGAGGCGGCGGTTGCGGGGGCGGAGGCGGCGGTAGCTGACCTGGGGTGCCAGCGACCAGCCGGGGCGGGCCGGTCGTCGGGAGTGGGGGCCCGGCGACCGGCTGCCACGGCACTGCGGCGAGGCGCCCCGTGAGGTGCCCGGTGAGGTGTCAGCGAGGACTTGTCAGCGGAGCCCCCAGAAGAACGCCCGGACGTCGTCGACGAGGAGTTCCGGCACCTCCAGCGCGGCGAAGTGGCCGCCCCGGTCGAACTCGGTCCACCGGACGACGGGATAGGTCCGCTCCGCGAAGCTCCGGATCGACCGGGTGATGTCGTGCGCGAAGACGGCCACCCCGACCGGCACCGGGCAGCCCTGCGGCCCGACCGGACTCTCCCGGTGCAGCCGGGCCGACGAGCCGGCGGTGCCGGTGAGCCAGTAGAGCATCACGTTGGTGAGCAGCCGGTCCACCGGGATCGTCGAGGCCGGGTCGGCCCACTCGGTGAACTTCTCGGCGATCCAGGCGAGCTGTCCGACCGGCGAGTCGGTCAACGCGTACGCCGGGGTCTGCGGACGGGTGCTCTGCAACACCATGTAGCCGGGGCGCTGGGCGACGTACTGCCGGATCCGGGCCAGCCGCTCCCGGTCCGACTCCGACAGTTCGGCCTCACCGGTCCAGCCGGGCGGTGGTGGCGTCGGCAGGTACGTGAGGTGCACCCCGACGACGTTGTCCGGGGCGTACTCGCCGAGAGCGCGGGAGATGGCCGAGCCCCAGTCGCCGCCGTGCGCGCCGTAGCGCCGGTAGCCGAGCCGGCGCATGAGTTCGGCCCAGGCGCGGGCGACGCGGTGCACGTCCCAGCCGCGCTCCCGGGTCGGCCCGGAGAAGCCGTAGCCGGGAATGGAGGGTACGACGAGGTGGAAGTCCTGCGCGAGTGGGCCGAGCACGTCCAGGAACTCGACGACCGATCCCGGCCAGCCGTGCGTGAGCAGCAGCGGCAGCGCGTCCGGGTCGGCGGCGCGCAGGTGCAGGAAGTGCACGTTCTGCCCGTCGATCTCGGTGGTGTACTGCGGCAGTTCGTTCAGCGCGGCCTCCTGCCGCCGCCAGTCGTAGCCGGTACGCCAGTGGTCGGCGAGTTCGCGTACCCGTTCGAGCGGGATGCCGTAGTCCCAGCCGGCGTCCGGTAGCTGGTCCGGCCATCTGGTCCGGCGCAGCCGCTCGGCCAGGTCGGTCAGGTCGGCCTCCGGGATCTCGATCCGGAACGGCTTGATCATGCTGTCGTCCTTTCCTGACGCCGCGACCTCGGTCGCGGGCTCCGACACATCATTAGTGCCCCTAACGTTTGCCACACTAACGATCGTAGGGCCGACGCACCGAAACCGTTAGTCCTCCGAACGAATTTGTTAGGGTGGTCACCGTGCAGAGCCCAACCGGAGAGAGACGACAGGTCGGCGGCCCGCCGGACCTGACACCACCCGCCCGGCTGGCCAGCCTGCCGAGCTGGCTGCTGACCCAGACCGCCCGGCACGCCCACCGACTCGTCACCGAGGGGTTCGCGGAGATCGACTCCCGGGGCTACCACTACCGGCTGCTGCTCACCCTTGCCGAGGTCGGCCCGACCAGCCAGGCCGACCTGGGCCGGCGCAGCGGCATCCACCTCAGCGACGTGGTGGCGGCGGTCAACGACCTCACCGACCGGCAGTTCGTCGAACGCTCCCCCGACCCGACCGACCGGCGACGCAACGTCATCACCCTCACCCCGGCCGGGCGGCGCCAGCTCCGCCGCCTGGACCAGCGGCTGACCCGGATCCAGGACGACCTGCTCGCCCCGCTCGCCCCGGTCGAACGCGACCAGTTGACTCGGCTGCTGACCCGGCTCCTCGAACACCACCGGAGCAGCCCGGCCGCCGACGACTGACCGTTGGAGCCGCACCTACGACCGAGCCGGGGCGCACGCCGCACCGGCCGGACGCCCGGTCCCGGTCGACCCCGTCCAACCCGCCGGGCCTCATCCGGACGGCCGAACAGGCCGGGCGGGCCGGTCAGCGCGGCCGGTCAGCGCGGCCGGTCAGCGCGGCCGGTCAGCGCGGCGGGTCAGCGCGGCGGGTCAGCGCGGCGGGTCGGTCAGCCGGCGCCAGAGGAAGCGGAGCATCAGCGCCCACTTGAACGCCAGTTGCGCGTTGTCGGCGGCGGCGCCGTGTCCACCCTCGACGTTCTCGTAGTAGGAGACGTCGTAGCCGTAGCTCCGCATCCGGGCCGCCATCTTGCGGGCGTGCCCCGGATGCACCCGGTCGTCCCGGGACGAGGTGACGAAGAGGACCGGCGGATACGGCCGGCCCGGCCGGACGTTCTGGTAGGGCGAGTACTCACGCAGGAACGCCCAGTCGGCCTCGTCGTCCGGGTCGCCGTACTCGGCCATCCAGGAGGCGCCGGCCAGCAGCAGGTGGTAGCGACGCATGTCGAAGAGCGGCACCCGGGCCACCACCGCGCCGAACAACTCCGGGAACCGGGTCAGCATCACGCCCATCAGCAGCCCGCCGTTGCTGCCGCCCTCGATGCCGAGCCGGGCCGGCACGGTGATCCCCCGGTCGACCAGGTCGGTCGCCACGGCGGCGAAGTCCTCGTACGCCCGCAGCCGGTTCTCCCGCAGCGCCGCCCGGTGCCAGCGCGGCCCGTACTCGCCACCGCCCCGGATGTTCGCGACCACGTACCTGCCGCCCCTGGCCAGCCAACCCCGGCCGATGATCCCGCTGTAGCTCGGCGTCCAGGCCAGCTCGAAACCGCCGTACCCGGTCAGCAGGGTCGGCCCGGTCGGGTCACCCGCCGGGTCGACCAGGAAGTACGGCACCCGGGTCCCGTCGGCGGACCGGGCGTGCAACTGCCGGACCGTCATCCCGGCCGGGTCGAAGAACGCCGGGTCCCGCTTCAGCGTCTCGGTCGAGCCGCCGACCGTGCCGTAGTGCAGCGCGGTCGGGGCCAGGAAACCGGTGCTGGCCAGCAGGTACTCGTCGCTCTGCTCCGGGTTGGTGTCGACGATCACGACGTGCCGCTCGTCGGCCGGATCGGCGGTCTCCAGCAGCGGACGCCGCCGCCAGCCGTCCTCGCCGGGGGTGAGCACCTCGGTCCGACTCCGCACGTCCACCAGGGTGTTCAGGATCAGGTGGCCCCGGGTCCAGGCGTGCCGGCCAGGGGCGCTCTGCGGGCCGGGCGCGAAGACGACGGTCAGGTCGCGCTCACCGGCGAGAAACCGGTCCAGCCGGGTGACCAGGATCGTGCCGGCGGCGTACGTCCGGTCGGCCACCCTCCAGTCCGAGCGGAGCGTGATCAACAGCCACTCCCGGTGTACGTCGGTTCCGGCGTCCTCCGGCACGTCGATCCGGACCAGTTCGCCGTCGGCGGTGCGCAGGAACTCCTCCCGGCGGAAGAAGTCCAGCCGGCGGCCGAGGAAGTCGCGGACGAAGCCGGGAGTGGGGTCGTGCACCGCGTACACCGAGACGTCCTCGTCGCGACCCTGATGGACGACGGTGGCCTCGGCGAGTGGCGTACCCCGGCGCCAGCGCTTGACGATCCGGGGGTAACCGGAGGCGGTCAGCGAGCCGGGGCCGAAGTCGGTGCCGACGTAGATGTGGTCGGCGTCGATCCAGCCGACGTCGCTCTTCGCCTCGGGCAGGCAGAAGCCGTCGGCTACGAAGGTCCGGGTCGTCAGGTCGAACTCGCGGACCACGCTCGCGTCCGAGCCGCCCCGGGCCAGCCGGACCAGGCAGCGCCGGTATCCGGGCCGCTGCACGATCGCACCCTGCCAGGTCCACGGCTCGCCCTCTGCGGCGGCCAGCGCGTCGACGTCGAGCAGCAGTTCCCAGCTCGGCTCCGCCCGGCGGTACTCCTCCAGCGTGGTACGCCGCCACAGCCCCCGGGGGTGGGCCTCGTCCTTCCAGAGGTTGTAGAGGTAGGTTCCGTCCCAGTACGCGAACGGCACCCGGTCGGCGGCGTCCAGCACCTGTCGCAGTTCGGCGGCGAGCGTGGCGAACGCCGGGTCGCCGGCCAGCGCGTCGTGGGTCTCCGCGTTGCGGGCACGGAGCCAGGCGGTCACCTCGGGACCGGTGACCGCCTCCAGCCAGCGGAATTCGTCGTCGAGATCCGAGGACACGCAGGGTTCCTACCACAGGAGGTGAACAAAGTTTCCACTCAGTCGGATGGCGGATTGAACTTCCCGGCACCGAAAAACGATCTAACTGAGGTGGGACGTTCTCGCTTCGAACCCGTACCACCGGCCCAAGCGCCAGCACTGAGGTGTAAGGAAGGGCCCCCGCTACAACAGAAAACGATAAGAAGGGGCCCTTCCTTACACCTGGGGCGCGCCGTGCTGGCGGTGCTGCTGTTCGGTGCGGTGGCGGTGCTGGCCGGCCCGGCGAGGCCGGCGGCGGCGCACGCCGCGGTGGTCGGCACGGTGCCGCAGCAGCAGGCCGTACTCGGCTTCTCCCCCACCGAGGTCACGATCACCTTCAGCGAACCGGTGGCCCTGGTGCCCGGCCGGGCCCAGGTGCTCGCCCCGGACGGCAAGCGGATCAACGACGGGGAGGCCAGCGTCCGGGACGCCACGCTGCGGATCCCGATCCGGGTCGCCGACCGGCCGCTCGGCAGCTACCTGGTCAGCTACCGGGTGATCTCCGCCGACAGCCATCCGGTCGCCGGGAGCTACACCTTCGCGGTCGGCGCCGCCTCGGCCACCCCGCCGGAGCCGGCCGACGAGACGGTACGCCCCGACGTCCAGGTCGCGATGCCGACGACCAGATATCTCGGGTACGCCGGCCTGGTCCTGCTGATCGGCCCGGCGCTGCTGCTCGGGCTGCTCTGGCCGCGCCGGCTGCCCCGCCGTGGCGCCGTACGGCTGGTCCGGGCCGGTGTGGCGCTGGTCGCGGCCGGCACCCTGGCCGGGTTCTGGACGCAGGCGCCCTACACCAGCGGCGCCGGACTGCTGGACGTCTCCGCCGCCGAACTGTGGCAGGTGCTCGGCTCGGACTTCGGGTTGGCGCTCGCCGCCAGGCTGGGCATCCTGGCGCTGGTCGCTGCCCTGCTGCCGCCGGTGCTGGCCGGTCGGGCCGGCCGGGGCCGGGTCGGGCTGCTGGTCGCGCTCGGGCTGGCCGGGCTGGCGACCTGGCCGCTGGCCGGGCACGCCGCCGCCTCGCCGACCCCGCTGGCCAGCGGCATCGCCGCCGTCATACACCTGGCCGCCATGTCGGTCTGGCTCGGCGGGCTGGTGACGCTGGTCTGCTTCCCGCTGCGCAGCGCCCACCCCCGGGTGCTGGCGGTCGTGCTGCCGGTGTGGTCCCGCTGGGCCGGCATCGCGGTGGCATGGCTGGTCGCCGGTGGGGTGGTGCAGGCGGTGATCGAGATCGGCGCACCCGGAGCGCTCTTCGGCACCGGTTACGGACGGCTGGTACTGGCCAAGGTGGCGCTGCTGGCGCTGCTGCTCGGCGCCGCCGGGTACGCCCGCCGCCTGGTCCGCCGCCGCGCGACCGCCGCGCTGGCCACCGCACCCGCACCCGCCACCGCCCGGACCGAACTGCTGGTACCCGCCGGCGCCGTGCCGCCGCCAACCGCCCCCGCCCGCCCGGCCGGGAACGGCGACAGCGGTGCGGCGGCGGTGGCCGGACGGCGGCGGTTGCGCCGGACGGTCGGGCTGGAGGTGCTGGTCGGGTTGGTCGTGCTCGGGGTCAGCGCGGTACTGGTGCAGACCACCCCCGGGCGCAACGCCGGGATCGAGGCCGAGATCGCCGCCTCGGACACCTTCGCCCAGACGCTCAGCTCGCCGCTCTACACCCTCCAGTTCGACATCTATCCGGTGCAGCTCGGGCCGAACAACACCGTGCACGCGTACGTCTACACCCCGGAGGGCAAGCCGCTGCCGGCGGTGGAGTGGACGCTGACCGCCGCGCTGCCGGCCCAGGGTGTGGAGCCGACCGACACCCCGATGCTGGGCGTCGAGCCGCACCACGCGGTCGGGGCGGTGAGCTTTCCGATCCCCGGTGACTGGGAGCTGCGGTTCACCGTACGCACCTCGGAGATCGACCAGGCCACGGTGCGGACCGTGGTTCGGGTGCGCTGAGGCCCGGGGTCAGGGCTCGACCAGGCCGGCCCGGATGGCGTACCGGGTGAGGTCGATCCGGTCCCGCATGCCGAGTTTGGCCAGGATGTTGGCGCGGTGCCGGTCGACCGTCTTGACGCTTATCACCAGCGCCTCGGCGATCTGCTTCGCGGAGTTGCCCTCGGCGATCAGCTTTATGATCTCCTCTTCCCGGGGGGTCAGGATGCTCTCCGGCAGCTTCTCGCCCTGCCGGGCCCGGTGCAGGTAGTCCCGGATCAGCGCGGTGATCGCGCCGGGATAGAGGAACGGCTCGCCGCGCATCGCCGCCCGGCACGCCTCCAGCAGGTCCCGGTCGGCGACCGACTTGAGCACGTAGCCGGAGGCTCCGGCCCGGAGCGCCTCGAAGAAGTACTGCTCGTTGTCGTGCATCGAGAGCATCAGGATGCGTACCCCCGGCGCCCGCCGGGAGATCTCCCGGGCCGCCTGGAGACCGGTCATCCTCGGCATCGCGATGTCCAGGATGACCAGGTCGATCTCGGTGTGCCGGACCGCCTCCACCGCCTCCGCCCCGTCGGCCGCCTCGGCGACCACCCGCAGGTCGGGTTCGGCGTCGAGGATCAGCCGCAGTCCCCGGCGGACCAGCGCGTGGTCGTCCGCCAGCAGGACCCGGGTCACGGTCGCGGACATGGTCACGCCTCCCTCTCCGCCGAGTCGTCGGCGGGTACGGCCAGCCGGATCTCGGTGCCGGTGCCGGGGGTGCCGGTGATGGTCAGCCGGGCCCCGATCAACAGTGCCCGCTCCCGCATCCCCCGGATGCCGGCGCCCTCCCGGTGGATCTCGCCGAGGCCGTCGTCGACGACCCGCAGCACCACCGTGCCGGCCTCGGCCCGCAGCGACAGCTCGACCCGGCCGGCCCGGGCGTGCCGGGCCACGTTGGTCAGGCTCTCCTGGGCGATCCGGTAGATCACCAGCTCCTTCTCGGCGCTCAGCGCCGGCAGGTCGGGCGTCGACCGGCGTACCACCGGCACCCCGCTGACCTGGGAGAACTCCGTCGCCAGCGCGTTCATCGCGCTGAGCAGCCCCAGATCCTCCAGTACGTCCGGCCGGAGCCGCCGGGCCACCCGCCCCACGTCGTCGAGGCTCTCCCGCAGCGTCTCCTGCACCGCGTGCAACTCCTCGCGCAGCTCGGCCGGGGCGCGGTCCACCGCCCGTTTCAGCCCGAGCAGCACCACCGTGAGGCTCTGCCCGATCTCGTCGTGCAGCTCCCGGGCGATCCGCTGCCGCTCCCCCTCCTGGGCGGCGAGCGCGTGCGCGCTGCTCGCGCTGCGTTCCGCCTCCAGCCGGTCGAGCATCGCGTTGAAGGTCTCGATCAGGTTGGTCAGGTCGCCGTTGCCGGCGTCGACCAGCCGGTCACCGGTACGCAGCAGGTCGACCCGGCGCATCAGCGTGGTGAGCGCGTCGAGCGGGGCCAGGCTGGCCCGCAGCAGCAGGGCGTTCGCCGCCAGGATCAGCGCCAGCCCGATGGTCAGCACCGGGATCTCGGTCAGCAGCACCGGCGACGAGACGGTCGCCGGGGAGAGCGCGAGCACCAGCGTGCCGACCGTGAAGACCAGGCCGTTGAGCAGGAACAGCCGGCGGAACAGCGCCTGGGCGGGTGCCCGGCGACCGGGACGGCCGGAAGCGCCGGATCGTCCCGGGTAGTCCGGTCCGGGGCCGGCTGCCCGGTCAGCGGTGTCGGTCACGCTGCCAGCCTGGCCCGGGAGTTGCTGTTTTGTCACCTGATCCGACACCCAACCCCGGGGTCGGCGACCGGTCAGCGGCCCGGGTACCTGCATGTTCCGCCCCACCGCAGATGGGTGTCGCACCCGATGGTCGGCCGGGGTGCCGTCCCGAATTCTTGACATCGGAACCGGCGGCCAACCCGAGACCGAGACCGGAACCGGCATCCGAGCCCCTGCGACCGAGCCCGAGCACGGCCGGCGTACGGGACGGCGCCGCCCCGCCGCCCCTACCCCGAGCGAGGCCACAGTGGACATCACCCGGACCACAGTTCCCGGCGTCGGCGTCGTACACCACTTCCTGACCCGGGGCGGGCAGCGGTTCGGCGTACTGCTGGACCAGGCCGGCATGCGGTCGCTGCTGCTGTACGGGCGGGACGATCCGGACGTACCGGTGGACCGGATCGCATTGGAACACGACGAGGCCGACCAGATCGCCGAGGTGCTGCACAGCGCACCGATCGCAGACCGGCTGGCCAGCCTGGAGCGCCGTATCGCCGAGCTGCACGGCGGATCCGCGTGATCGCGGTACGCCCACGCGGCCGCCACGGCGGCCAGGCCCCCTGCCCGCGGGAAAACCCGTCGTCACCGGGAGGCTGTGTTGTCGAACAATCCCTCAGGCCCTACCGTTGCGGCGCGACGGCCGATGCCGGCCCGCGCCCAGGGAGATGGTGGAATGCAGGCGCAGCAGATCGCCGCGGTGGTACCCACGGTGACCGTCCGAGACTCGGTGGCCCGGGCGGTCCGGCTGATGGCGATTCGCCGGCTGCCGGGCATGATCGTGGTGGACGACCGTGGCCGGCCAAAGACGGTGCTCCCCGGCACCCAGGTGCTCCGGATGGCGGTGCCGAGGGCCTATCGGGAGGATCCGGTACTGGCCCGGACCATCGACGAGGCCCGCGCCGACCTCTTCTGGGAGGAACTGGACAACCTGACCGTGGGCGACTGCCTGTTCCGGGAACCGGACCGGGTGACCACCGTCGGCCTGGACGGAACGCTGCTGGAGGTCGCCGCGCTGATGGCTCGACAGCGCAGCCCGCTCGTGGCGGTGGTCGACGGCGCCGGGGTACTGGTCGGGGCGATCACCCTGGACCGGGTGCTCGCCGAGTTCGCGGTGGCCGACTCCGACACCTGACCCCGGCCCGGCCGGCCGCCGCGCGTCGTGCGGCGGCCGGCCACTCCGGCAGGGTTGCGCCGGCTGACACGCCCAAAGCGGAGTACGCCCGATGAGCGCCGTCGCCGCGCTCGTCATCTTCGTGGTGGCGTTCTTCTTCATCGCCACCGAGAAGGTGGACAAGGTCAAGGTGGTGCTGATCGCCGCCGCCGCGATGCTGGTCTTCGGCTTCGCGCCGGGGGCGGAGGTCTACTTCTCCGAGCACGAGGGGATCGACTGGAAAGTCATCTTCCTGCTGCTCGGGATGATGATCATCGTCGGGGTGCTGAAACAGACCGGTCTCTTCGACTACCTGGCGATCTGGGCCGCCAAGAGATCGTCCGGCCGGCCGTACCGGCTGATGGTGATGCTGATGCTGATCACCGCCATCGCCTCGCCGTTCCTGGACAACGTCACGACGATCATGCTGGTCGCCCCGGTGACGGTGGTGGTCTGCAACCGGCTGCACATCCCGGCCCAGCCGTACCTGATCGCCGAGATCCTGGCCTCCAACATCGGCGGCGCGGCGACCCTGATCGGCGACCCGCCCAACATCATCATCGGCAGTCGGGCCGGGCTGACCTTCACCGACTTCCTGGTGCACATGGCGCCGGCCGTCGTGGTGATCTTCGCGGTCTTCGTACTCTTCACCCGGGTGCTGTTCCGCAAGTCGTTCCGGTACAACCCGGAGCACGTCGAGGCGGTACTGGCGTTGCAGGAGCGACGGGCGATCACCGACGTACGGCTGCTGGTCCGCTGCCTGGTGGTGCTCGGCCTGGTGGTGGTCGCCTTCGGGCTGCACTCGGTGCTGCACGTCGACCCGTCCGTGGTGGCGATGGTCGGCGCCGGGGTGATGCTGATGGTGTCCAGGATGGACGTCTCCGACGTCCTCGGCGAGGTCGAGTGGCCGACCCTGGTCTTCTTCGTGGGGCTGTTCGTGATGGTCGCCGGGCTGGTGCACACCGGCGTGATCACCACCTTCGGCGAGTGGGTGATCGAGCAGGTGGACGGCAACTTCTTCGGCGCCGCCACCGCGCTGCTCTTCGGCTCGGCGGTGCTCGGGGCGTTCTTCGACAACATCCCGTACGTCGCGACCATGGCACCGGTGGTCGAGGGGCTGGTCGCCACGGCACCGGACCCGCAGACCGGGCAGGCACTCTGGTGGGCGTTCGCCTTCGGCGCGGACTTCGGCGGCAACGGCACCGCGGTCGCCGCCAGCGCCAACGTGGTGGCGATCGGCATCGCCGCCCGTACCGGTCACCGGATCTCGTTCTGGCAGTTCACCCGCTACGGCATCATCGTCACGATCATGAGTACCGTGCTCGCCTGGATCTACGTCTGGCTGCGGTACTTCATGTGATGCCGGCCCGGCACCGGAGCGATTCGCCCGGCGCCGGGTCAATCGTCCGGGTCGCCGAGGAGCCAGCCGTGCTCCTCGGCGATCCGGACCGCCTCGGCCCGGGTCCGGGCCCCGGTCTTGCCGATCGCCGCCGACAGGTGGTTGCGCACCGTCCCCTCGGAGAGGTGCAGCCCGCGCGCCAGGTCCGCCGCCGTACCGCCGCTGCGGGCGGCCCGCAGCACCTCGGTCTCCCGCTCGGTCAACGGGCTGACCCCGCTGGCCAGCGTCTCCGCCGCCAGTGTCGGGTCGACCACCCGCAGCCCGGCGTGCACCCGGCGGACCGCGTCGGCGAGCTGCCGGGCCGGGGTGTCCTTGACCACGAAGCCGCCCGCGCCGGCCTCCATCGCCCGGCGCAGGTAACCGGGGCGACCGAAGGTGGTCACCACCAGCACCCGGCACTCCGGCAGCTCGGCCCGGAGCGCGGCGGTGACCGCGATGCCGTCCAGGCCGGGCATCTCCACGTCCAGCAGCGCCACCTCCGGCCGGGTGCGGACGGCCGCCGCCAGCACCTCGTCGCCCCGGCCCACCTCGGCCACCACGGTCAGGTCGGGCTCCAGGGAGAGCAGCGCCGCCAGGGCTCCCCGGACCAGCGCCTGGTCGTCGGCGAGCAGCAGCCGGATCGGCGCGCTCACCGTGAACCCGCGCGGTAGCTGACCCGGAGCCGGAAGCCCCGGCCGTCCGGCCCGCGTCCGACCACCACCCGGGCGCCGAGCTGCTCGGCGCGCTCCCGGAGCCCGAGCAGCCCGTGCCCGGCCTGCGGATCCTCCGGGGGCAGCGGCCCTCGACCGTCGTCGCGCACCTCGACCTCGTCCGGGCCGACCCGGATGACGCAGTGCCGGGCCCCGCTGTGCCGTACCACGTTCGTCACCCCCTCCCGGACCGCCCAGCCGAACAGCTCGCTGCGGGCCGGCGGCAGCTCGATCTCCGCCTCGGGCAGCTCCGCCGACACCCCCGCCGCGCGCAGCGCCGTCCGGGCCCCGGCCAGCTCGGTGGCGAGGGTGACCTCACGGTACGCCCCGACGGTGGACCGCACGTCGGCCAGCGCCTCCCGGGCCAACCGCTCCAGATCCGCCACCTCGCCGCCGGCCCGCCCCGGGTCCACCTCCAACAGCCGCCCGGCCAGCTCGGCCTTCACCGCGATGACGGTGAGCGAGTGGCCGAGGATGTCGTGCAGGTCCCGGGCGGTCCGGGCCCGCTCCTCGGCGACCGCCAGCCGGCGGATCTCCTGCTGCGCGGCGATCAACTGCGCCTGCCGTTCCACCAGCCGGCTGAAGGCGAAGACCGCGAACGCGGCGAGCAGCACCGCGAACGCCACCCCGGACTCGGGCTCCCAGGCCGGTACGAAGTGCGGGCTGACCACCGGGACCGCCGCCAGTACGACCACCAGGCCGAACGCGGCCCGGGCCGGCAGCAGCAGTACCGCCGCCGCCGAGACGTAGACCAGGGTGACCAGCCAGTCCCCGCCGGCCGACGGGATGGTGGCGGTACCGATCAGGAAGAGCCCGGCCAGCGCGGCCGCCGCCTGCCGGGGCGGGATCCGGCGGCGTTGCCAGACCGCCCGGCGCAGCCAGACGAAGATCGCCAGGTATCCGGCGCCGAAGACCACCAGCGTGGCGAGTCCCAGGTCCCGCACCAGCCCCGGCGGATGGTCCCAGACCGTGCCGAAGGGCTGCCCCAGGTAGACCAGCCAGACCACGGCGACCAGCCAGCCGAACCGGGAGCGGCGGCCGAGGCCGAAGGGCGTGCCCGGGCGTACGACGGTCACACCGGACACGCTAACCGTCCCCGCCGGGCGGGCCGGCCCGAAGTCGGCCGCTGTTGTCGTCTCATACCCGGCCGGTGTCCCGGCGGAAGAGCCGGCTCGCGCCGAACCCGAACGCCAGGGTCCAGAGCACGATGTTGAGCACCGCCCCGGCGGTGTCACCGGAACCGGTGAGCGGGCTGCGGGCGAGTTCGCCGACGCCGTACACCGGGGTGAACCTGGCGATCTGCTGCATCACCTGCGGCAGGACCTCCAGCGGCACGAAGAGCCCGCCGAACATCGCCAGGATGGCCAGGATCGGGCCCATGAACTGCATGACGTTCTCGGCCGGGGCGAGATAGCCGACGAAGAGGCCGAGGGCGGCGAAGACCAGCGAACCGAGCCAGGCCGCCAGCCCGGCGAGCAGCCAGACGTGCATCGGCAGGCTGACCCCGGAGAACGCGCCGACGGCGAACTCCACCAGTACGGCGAGCAGCCCGAGCACCATCGCGGTGACCACCTTGGTGGCGACGTACGCGGCCGGGCGCAGCGGGGTCAGCCGCAGTTGCCGGCTCCAGCCCTGGGCCCGCTCCACCGCGACCATCGCGCCGCCGCTGGTGGTGGCGACCATCGCGCCGTACACGGCGAGGCTGATCATGATGTACGCGGTCGCCTGCGCACCGCCGGCCAGCGTCTGTCCCTTGTTCGGCAGGCCGAAGAGCAGGAAGAACACCGCCGGCATGATCAGGATGAAGACGAGGGTACGGCGGTTGCGCAGTACCCGGCGGATCTCCAGCACCAGGTTCGGCAGGTTGAAGCCACCCATCGCGGGCCGGCGTCGGATCGTCGGCTCGACGCTCGACGCGCCGGTCGTCATCGTCTCGGTGCTCATCGCAGGCTCCCCTGTAGGTCGTCGGTCTGGGTGCCGGTAGTGAGGGCCAGGAAGGCGTCCTCAAGGTTGCGGGCGGTGATCTCCACGTCCCGGGCCGCCGTACGGGTCAACAGGTGCCGGGCCACCTCGTCCGAGTCGCTGGCCTGCACCAGTACGGTGTCGCCGCGCACCTCGACCGAGTCGGCGCCGGGCAGTCCGGCGAGCTGTACCTGGTCGGCCCCGGGCAGGGTGGCCCGGACCAGCCGGCCGGCGGCCAGGTTCTTCACCTCGGCGGTGGTGCCGTCGGCGACGATCCGCCCCTGCCGGATCAGCACGATCCGGTCGGCGTACGCGTCGGCCTCCTCCAGATAGTGGGTGGCGAAGAGTACGGTCCGGCCGCCCCGGGCATCGCGGCGGATCGCCGTCCAGAAGTCGCGCCGGCCCTCCACGTCCATCCCGGTGGTCGGTTCGTCCAACACCATCAGGTCCGGGTCGGGCAGCAGCGCCATCGCGAAACGCAGCCGCTGCTGCTGGCCACCGGAGCACTTGCCGACCCGGCGGCCGGCGATGTCGGCGATACCGGCCCGGTCCAGCACCTCGGCGACCGGCCGGGCCTGCGGGTAGAGGTTGGCGGTCATCTGGACCGTCTCGGCGACGGTCATGTCCTTCAGCAGCCCGCCGGTCTGCAACACGGCGGCGATCCGGCCCAGCGCCACCGCGTCGTCCGGGGACTGGCCGTAGACCCGTACCGTGCCCCGGTCGGGCCGGGCCAGGCCGAGCAGCATGTCGATGGTGGTGGTCTTGCCGGCCCCGTTCGGGCCGAGGAAGGCGACCACCTCGCCGGGGCGGATCCGCAGGCTGAGCCCGGCGACGGCGGTGACCGCGCCGTAGGACTTGGTGAGGTCGGTCAGTTCGACCGCAGGGACGGTTGTCGGCATACCCGCAATGCTGCGGGCGGCGGGGCCGGCCGGGCCGGCCCGCGCGTCACGACCTGACCATGACAATTGTCAGCGGTGCCGGCGACCGGCAACCGTCGGCTCGCCGCCGAGGCCCGCCCGGTCCGGGTTCGCCCGGCGACCGTCGGCCCCGCCGCGCGGGGTGGTCCTCGACGCTGCCGCCGCCCCGGGGCGTCCCGGCCGGAACGGGTGGCTCCGGCCGGGACGAGAGAGGGTCAGTGGCCCCGGGCCAGCCACTCGTCGAGGTGCGGCGCCTCGTCGCCGATGGTGGTACTCGCACCGTGCCCGGTGTGCACCACCGTCTCCGGCGGCAGGCTCAACAGCCGCTGCCTGATCGACTCGACGATCGTGCCGAAGTCGCTGTAGGACCGCCCGGTCGCCCCCGGACCGCCCTGGAACAGGGTGTCGCCGGTGAAGACCGCCCCGAGCGAGGGCGCGTACAGCGAGCAGGCTCCCGGGCTGTGCCCGGGCGTGTGCCGGACCTCCAGGGTGGTGCCGGCGACCTCGATCGACTGTCCGTCGGCCAGTTCCCCGCCCGGCGGCACCTCCGGGTGCACCATGTCCCAGAGCACCCGGTCGGCCGGGTGCAGCAGCACCTGGGCACCGGTCGCCTCGGCCAGCTCCGGCGCGACGCGTACGTGGTCGTCGTGCGCGTGCGTGGCCAGGATCGCCCGCACCCGCCGGCCACCGACGGCGGCCAGGATCGCGTCCACGTCGTGCGGCGCGTCGATCACCACGCACTCGGTGTCGTCGCCGACCACCCAGACGTTGTTCTCCACATCGAAGGTCTGGCCGTCGAGCGAGAAGGTTCCCGAGGTGACCGCGTGGTCGATGCGGGCCGCCATCAGAAGATCACCACGGACCGCAGTACGTCGCCGTGGTGCATCTTGCCGAACGCGTCCTCCACCTGGTCGAGGGCGATCTCCTCGGTGACGAAGGCGTCCAGGTCCAGCCGACCCTGGAGGTAGAGCGAGGTCAGCATCGGGAAGTCCCGGTCCGGCAGGCAGTCGCCGTACCAGCTCGACTTGAGCGCGCCGCCCCGGCCGAAGACGTCGAGCAGCGGCAGTTCGGGCACCTTCATCTCCGGGGTGGGTACCCCGACCAGCACGACGGTGCCGGCCAGGTCGCGGGCGTAGAACGCCTGCTTCCACGTCTCCGGTCGGCCGACCGCCTCGATGACCACGTCCGCGCCGAAGCCGCCGGTCAGTTCCCGGATCGCCTCCACCGGGTCGGTCTGCCGGGCGTCGACGGTGTGCGTCGCGCCGAAGCCCCTGGCCCACTCCAGCTTCCGGGGGTCGGTGTCGACCGCGATGATCGTGGTCGCGCCGGCCAGCGCCGCACCGGCGACCGCGCCGTCGCCGACGCCACCGCAGCCGATGACCGCGACCGAGTCGCCCCGGGTGACGCCGCCGGTGTTCACCGCCGCGCCGAGCCCGGCCATCACGCCGCAGCCGAGCAGCCCGACGGCGGCCGGCCGGGCCGCCGGGTCGACCTTGGTGCACTGCCCGGCGTGCACCAGGGTCTTCTCCACGAACGCCCCGATGCCGAGTGCCGGGGAGAGTTCGGTGCCGTCGGTCAGGGTCATCTTCTGCGCCGCGTTGTGGGTGGCGAAGCAGTACCACGGCTTGCCGCGCCGGCAGGCCCGGCAGTTGCCGCAGACGGCCCGCCAGTTGAGCACCACGAAGTCGCCCGGTTCGACGTCGGTCACCCCTGCGCCGACCTGCTCCACGATCCCGGCGGCCTCGTGCCCGAGCAGGAACGGGAAGTCGTCGTTGATGCCGCCCTCGCGGTAGTGCAGGTCGGTGTGGCAGACGCCGCAGGCCTGCACCCGCACCACGGCCTCACCCGGGCCGGGATCCGGTACGACGATGGTGGCCACCTCGACCGGCGCACCCTTGGCCCTGGCGATGACGCCGCGTACTTCCTGGCTCACGCTGCCTCCTCAAGATCTCGATCCCGGTCCGCCGTAGCATGTCACGGCCGTCCAGCCTGCCGGCCAGGCTCGCCCGCCGTCCGGAACGGCACCGGATGGCGCGGGCGGGCGGTCCAGCGCGGCGCCGGGCCGGGAGCGGGCGGAGCGCACCAGGAAGTCTGGCAGCCCGGGGCGGCGTTCGCACCGATCGGGACGGCGGACATTCGGCAACATTCGTCGCGGCCGGGCCGATTCGCGGCATGGACCGCTGGTGGGGAGGGGCAGGGCGGAGAACACCCGGCCCGGACGTCCTGTCTCCGACCGGGTGTCCGGTTTTTGGTCATGATCGGGTGGGCGGTGGGGGCGGATCGCGGAACACCGGGTCGGGGGTGGTGGTTATACCTGGCGTACGTCCGCAGCAGCGGTCCCCCCGGGTCTGCGGGTGGGTGGCTGGCCCCCCGGGAATGACGGGGCGCCGGCCGCGGTTACATCCCCCTGGCACCCCGGTAGCGGGAGCGGTCCGAGCATGACAGGCCGCCCGCCCGTGCCGGTGAGGTGTCTTTCCCCGAGTTTCTTCGGGTTTCTTTCCTTTCGACACGCCGC